>PEVO01000016.1:10529-15068 GCA_002780235.1 Candidatus Berkelbacteria bacterium CG06_land_8_20_14_3_00_43_10 | reverse complement strand
GAACCTGGCACGGGCGACCATGCGGATCCTCCGCCCAGATACTCTTCTGCACTCCCCAACGCTGCCGCAATAGTGTACGGGCACTCGGTCTTGGAGTTACCTGGGACCCTGATGACCCTGGCATGTGCTACTTGCATGCATGTCACCGCACAAAATACCATCAACCACTTGTTCACGTAACTCACCTCAACTTTTTCACCGTCTTTTGGATCGGTGTCTCCGCTGTGCGAAGAGTTGGACTCCCAACAAACCTGTTAGAAGTCCTTACCTCGCACAAAATCGACGTAAGGAAGAAATTCTACTGATTAATTATTAATGTTCTATTTTGCAGGTATACTAACCTGTAAAACATGGTGTTGCAAGGGGTTAAACCCCTCTCTATACCGACCAGACCCGGGCAGTGGTAACAGGTGTAGAAACTTATTGAAAGCCACACCCGAGAACCATATTCTGCCATCGGGATCTGATCAGTAAAGAGCGAGGTTGTAACAGGTTCATCAACAAACCTCTAACCTGTTACTAAAAAAGACTCTATCCGTAGCAGGAGGCGAAACTGTTATTAACAGGTTTGTACTCCTGAATGCTACCGACATTCGGGACGAGTCTTTTACTTATTATAAGGTTCAAAACTGTGTTCAAGGATAAGGGATTTCTCCGTTACACTTCGTTACAGTCGAAATGACAATAAAAGTGTAGTTTTTCAACGGTTTCATATTCACAGGTTGACATCCATTACCAGCCAACGTCACAGTATAGCATATACTCGTTTGCATGCCAAGGGTTTTCGTCTATTATAGAGATATGCGTACACTTATACGAATCGTTGGTTATATATTTGCAATTTTCGTTATCTTTGTCACACTCGATCACCCGACAAAACTCCGTGCCCGTGTAGAAAACGCTTGGTCTGTCGATGATTATCAATCGGACATTATCGTAAACACCGATGCATCGCTGTATATAAAAGAAACCATCAAGGCGAGTTGCCCTGGGTGCATAGATAAACATGGCATATTCCGGGTTCTCCCACTCCAGTATACAAATGACCACCGCAAACACATATCTTCTCCTCTAGAACTACAAAGTATTACGGACGAAACGGGGAAACCGTACCCATTTACGACCAAAAATAACACCTTTAATCACACGCTCATGTGGAAAATTGGCGATCCGAACATCGACGTAACGGGCGATCATACCTACGTCATTATCTACCGTGTCAAAAATGCGGTGCGCAGCGCCAACCCACAATTTGATGAGTTATATTGGAACCTCAGTGGTAATTTTTGGGATATCCCGATAGATCATTTTACCGCACATATCACGTTCCCCAAACCGATAGCGCAAAGCAATACGCGCATAAACCTCTATTCAGGGACACAAGGCACAAAAACAAATACGTTTGGTTCATCCGTATGGACAGATCCGCAGGTATTAACCGTTTCTTCAACAGATATACTCGAGCCGCGCAACGGGATTACGCTGTCTACCACCTTCCCTAAGGGGATCATCACCCCCTATATCCCCGGTTTCCGTGAACAATACGCTGACTATGCGTTTTTGATGCTCCCCATCCTTGCTTTTATGGGGATGTGTATGCTTTGGATCCGATACGGAAAGGACCCTAAAATACATGCCGGCGTTGTCCCCGAATTTGGCGCACCAGACAATCTCACTCCTATGCAAATAAGTATGATTATGACCAACGGGAGTTTGCGCAAAGAAGCAATTACTGCCGAGATAGTTAATTTAGCTATACAAGGAATAATTAAAATTACGCAGATCCCCAAAAAAGGTATTTTTGGTAAAGAAGACTATGAACTAGAAAAGTTGCGCGATGACCCACAACTCACCCTAAGTCAAAAAGATCTTGTCGACCGCTTGTTCATCTTAAAGGTGCATAATAAAATAAAACTTTCTAGTCTCGTCGATTCGTTTTATAACGACGTGTCAAAGATAGAAGATACGCTCCACAGCGAACTTTTCCCTAAAAAATTAGTACCAGAGAATCAATCGGCTTGGTTTGTTTGGATACTTGTTATTGTATTTGGAAGTATTTTTGCGTTTTCCGGATCATTTATGAGTTTGTTTATCTACGGGTTTGATATCCGTGCGATATCGATAATTGTTACGCTTGTTATTCTTATAGGATTTTTATGTATTATGCCAAAACGTTCGACAGAAAATGTTACGATGCTATTTAAGATAAAGGGGTTCCGCTACTATATGGAAACAGCAGAGAAGTACCGCCAAAAGTTTAACGAAAAAGAGAACATATTTGAACGGTTTTTACCGTATGCGATTTTATTTGGTTTAACAGGTTTATGGGTGCAAAAAATGCGCGATATATATGGAGAAAAATATATTGCCGCCTATCACCCCATCTGGTATAGTGGTGGCAACTTCTCATCGTTTAATGTAACAAGTTTCACCACGTCGATGAACAGTATTTCATCTGCAGTCAGCAGCGCATCGAGCGCCCCATCGAGCTCGGGTTCCGGTGGTGGTGGATTTTCTGACGGTGGAGGTGGCGGAGGCGGAGGCGGAGGGTGGTAATACCTGCAATACAAAGTTAAAACCCGCCTTGCGGCGGGTTTTAACATAAACTGGCAATGTCCTACTCTCCCGGTTCCTTGCGGAACAAGTACCATCGGCGCTGAAGGGCTTAACTTCTGTGTTCGGAATGGGAACAGGTGTTTCCCCTTCGCCAAAGTCACCAGATCTCGAAAGACGAGGTTGTATCGTCTTCCGGAACCTGATGGCTTTCTGTAATGGGCAGCGTATATGGAACCAATTACGAATATCTTTTTTGAGTAATTTTGATTGATATTTTAGGCGAAAGGCGCAAAGTGTGAGGAAGCGTATCAGGTGATACGATGACGAACAATGAGCGACTTGTAGCCAAAATAGTAGTCAAAGGACCAAATATAGATATTCGTAATGGGTTCAAAGTATCGAAACAAAAAACAGGACACGTCGCGTTTTGAATCCTCATCAATCTATAAAAAAACGATGAGTTTAAACTGAAATGTCGATCAGTTAGTACACCACGGCTCAACCCCTTGCAGGGCTTACACCTAGTGCCTATCAATCCTGTGGTCTACAGGAGATCTATAAGGAAACCTAATCTTGGGCGCGGCTTCCCGCTTATATGCTTTCAGCGGTTATCCGACACTAACGTAGCTACCCAGCAATGCTCTTGGCAGAACAACTGGCACACCATCGGTTAGTTCCTCCCGGTCCTCTCGTACTAGGGAGAATTCCCCTCAAGTTTCCAACGCCCACAGCAGATGAGGACCGACAGTCTGTTACTTGATGACCATATCATTAACTGAATTATATCTATGGCGCCCCGCCGCGTGGCGGGGTCTGCATATCGCTACATTGTCCTGAATCAGGACGATGTCCTTCTATCGAAGGATGCAGCTCGGACTATATCTTCCCTATCGAATGATGGGGTCTTCCGTATAGTCTCTGGGGATTTCAAAAGAGATATTAACACTTCTTTAGATCGGCTACGTCTTTTGCCATGATTGTTCATTGTATACGCCATCTGGATTATTTTAATAATTCCCTCTGACGACCCATGCACAGATGCGTGCATGAGACGAACAATATGCGCAAAAATAGTAAAATCATGTGACTTTGTCGTTTTTAATTGATTGATCTCAAAAAAAGGTATTACCTTCGTAAGTAGATCAAATCGATCTCGAACAACTAATACAAGTGTCAAATCAGATGATTTTCTATGATTTGGTTTGATATATCCGCATCCCAAAATATCTCGAGTAATAGCCAGAACGGCTTTACTGTCTTCATTTTGGGAAACGTGAAACTCGGGAATTATAGAAATACCAAGTGGCAGATCATCCCGAATTTGAAAAGCAATATGAAAACTGCCTTCACTATCAACTAAACCTGTTACGTAACCTCTCCAGAACTCTTTTGATCTTTCCTGCTGATTGTCTGCACGAGTCACATTGTCACGCATAACTTTATTTTAATGCGTAGCGCTCGATACTACAAGCCCTATTAGGACTACAGAGTTTCCAGCATATAGGAAGATTTATAGACAGCACTATTGTTTACTGTCTCGCGACGTTCTGAACCCAGCTCGCGTACCACTTTAACCGGCGAACAGCCGGACCCTTGGGACCTGCTCCAGCCCCAGGATGTGATGAGCCGACATCGAGGTGCCAAACCGCATCGTCTATGTGGACTATTGGATGCGATCAGCCTGTTATCCCCGGGGTAGCTTTTATCCGTTGAGCTCTGGCTCCATCATACGAGGCCAGAGGATCACTAACTCCTGCTTTCGCACCTGCTCAGCTTGTAAGCTTCGCAGTCAAGCCAGCTTATGGGTTTGCCCTATCGGTATGATGTCCATCCATACCTAGCTGACCTTTGAACGCCTCCGTTACACTTTGGGAGGCGACCGCCCCAGTCAAACTACCCATCAATCACTGTTCCCGCCCATTGGCGGGTTAGAATCGTCGAGGTACAAGGGTGGTGTTTCATCTTGCGAACGCGCACAGCGCG
>PEVO01000016.1:0-10516 GCA_002780235.1 Candidatus Berkelbacteria bacterium CG06_land_8_20_14_3_00_43_10 | reverse complement strand
AATGCGGATAATACTAAACAATTGCGAACTTTACCATCTACGTGCTGTGCACATTCTCCCACCTAGCCTACACATGCAACACAACAATCCAATGACAGACTGTAGTAAAGCTCCACGGGGTCTTTCCGTCTTGCTGCGGGTAACCGGCATCTTTACCGGTAGTGTAATTTCACCGAGTCCTTCGTTGAGACAGTTCTCAGACCGTTATGCCATTCGTGCGGGTCGGAACTTACCCGACAAGGAATTTCGCTACCATAGAACGGTTCACATTTGTTACAAATCGAAAAAATGATGGGGTATCGTTCCCATAAAATAGAAAACAATATCCATAAGTTTCAATTGACTCGAACATTTCTGCCGAGTTCTGCATATCGCCATGCAGGTCAGACTATATCATATCGCTTCATCAGCGATTTCCACGTGTAGTCGTTGAGGGGTCCGCATTCGGCGGACTTCCCTGCTGATTGTCTCCACAGTCCGACCGATTGCTCGTCGGAATTCGGGAGAGATCCCAGCATATAGTGGAATTTTATAACTACGTAAGTAAGTCCGATTTAACGGAAGACGAACGGTTACCCAACTTCGCACTTACTGTGCAAGGGACTATGTCCTCTACGCACTGTGCACGCTACACTGGGTGTACACTCGTTCGCTGGTAGCTCACTCATTTCCATAGTTACCGCTGCCGTTCACCGGGGCTTAAATTCAAGGCTCAATCGTGTCTCGCTACCGCTCGCCACTCAAGTTAAAAATATAAAAGATAAAATTAAAAACCATATGGTTTTATACTTTATACTTTCAGTTTTATACTTCGTGTCGAACGAAAGTGAGACACAATATCACCCATCCTCGTGACCTTCCGGCACTGGGCAGGCATCACCCCGTATACATCCCCAAATGGGTTGGCACGGAGCTAAGTTTTTGGTAAACAGTCGCCTGAGAATCGTTTGCTGCGACCCGATTTGCATCGGGTAGGCCTTATCCCTAAGTTACGGCCGCTTTTTTGCCGAGTTCCTTAACGAAGGTTCACTCGATCACCTGAGGCTCCTCGCCTCATCTACCTGTGTTGGTTTGCGGTACGGATTCCAAGGGTAGTGGTGCGTCACTTTTCCTGTCACATCCTCCCCCATACAAGCATTACCATGTGGCTCGTATAAGCTTGGGCATGCGTCATGACGCAATAGTCTCCTTGGAAGGGACGGAATATCAACCGTCTGTCCATCGCCATCTCTGACTTAGGACCGCCTAACCCCCCGTCGATCATCGTTGCGGGGGAAACCTGAGACATTCGGTGGGCAGGGTTCACACCTGCCAGATTCGTTACTCATGCCAACATTCTCACTTCTGTACCGTCCAGCAGACCTTACGATCCACCTTCAACCAGTACAGAACGCTCTCCTACCGTTCGCCGAAGACGAACAAGTCACAAGTCTATAAAGTCTTTAAAGTCAAAAAGTATGTATGATACTTTAAGGATTTTCAACTTTATGAACTTTCGACTTGGTCGCCAACGGCGAACCCGCAGCTTCGGTAATCCGCTTAAGCCCCGTAAATTTTCGGCGCCATTTTCCAACCCTTACGGGTCGGCTAGTGAGCTGTTACGCTATCTTTAAAGGATGGCTGCTTCTAAGCCAACCTCCTAGCTGTCTTAGGAAAATGACTTCCTTCCCCACTGAGCGGATGTTTAGGGACCTTAGCTGGCGGTCTGGGTTGTTTCCCTTTCGTCACATGAAGCTTAGCCCTCACGGACTGACTCGTATGATACACGTACTTGGTATTCGAAGTTTGACTGGTGCCGAGCACTTGCGCACCCGAGCACCAACCAGCGCCCTACCTCCAAGCGCAGTCATACGGCTATACTTAAATATATTTCGGAGAGAACCAGCTATCTCCGGGTTCGATTGGCATTTTACCGCTAACCACAGGTCATCCCCCAGCTTTACAACGCTGGTGGGTGCGGTCCTCCACGGACTGTTACGCCCGCTTCAACCTGCCCATGGCTAGGTCACCCGGTTTCGGGTCTACTTATTGCTACTACCCATCCAGAGATCAGATATCGGAAATCAGAAATCAGATATTTTGTTACATCTGAAATCCGACTTCTGACTTCTGAACTCTGGACGGTTGTCGCCCGATTAGGACTCGGTTTCCCTGCGCCTCCACACCCGTAGGTGTTTAAGCTTGCAACAACAAGTAACTCGTTGGCTCATTCTTCAAAAGGCACGCGATCACACCTCGCTACGCTCGATGTTCAAGTTCAAAAATAAAATATCAAAAATAAAAGGTATGGTGTGGCTTTGCCACAAAATATATAATCTATCCCGCATAGCGGGATACCATAATTTTGAGATTTGACTTTTTCATTTTGAATTAAGCACTGAGTGCAGCGAAGTGCTCTCACTCCTTGTAAGCATATGGTTTCAGGTACTATTTCACTCCCCTATTCGGGGTACTTTTCACCTTTCCCTCACGGTACTAGTTCACTATCGGTCACAAACAGTATTTAGTCTTGGATGATGATCCACCCATCTTCCCACGGGGTTTCACGTGACCCATGGTACTCTTCTTGACGGATAAAATCTGTCAAGAGATTAATTGAATATATGATATTTTTTGACTACGGGGCTATCACCCGCTCTGGCGGTCCTTTCCAGGTTCCTTCGTCTCGCATATCAAATATCGCTTTAATCAAGACTGGTCCCCGTTCGCTCGCCACTACTAGGGGAATCACAAATACTAATATACTCGAATACTCGCTTCGCTCGTTAACAAATAATCTCTAATTAGTGATTATTCGAAATCGGCGAAGCCGTATTCGTATTTATTGGCATTTATCCGCTTGAGGCGGATTGTTGTTTTCTTTTCCTCTGGGTACTAAGATGTTTCAGTTCCCCAGGTGCCCGACCGATGCACAGCATCGGAAACTCTAAGCAATAAAATCTAAACTCTAAGCAATTATAAATTTCAAATGTCCAAATTCTCAAACAATTGCTTGTTATTAATTTGTAATTTTGAGCTTTGAATTTGTTTAGGATTTAGGATTTTGAGTTTAGGATTTCCGTGCTATGCACTGGTTAATGTCGGTTCACGACATTGGGTTACCCCATTCGGAGATCATCGGATCACAGGCTCCTTGCCGCCTCCCCGATGCTTATCGCAGGCTGGTACGTCCTTCTTCGGCTGTTTGTGCCAAGGCATCCTCCATACGCTCTATTCACTTCTTCGTTTAAACTCGTTAATTCGCAGACTGACTCTGGACTCATAACTGACGTATCCTGATTTTTATCGGGATACTCATATACACTTTGTTTTACCCATTACACAGATTATTAAGTTGCTTCCCCGTGCCGTCAGAAAATGTGCGTGAGCGAGGGGACTAAAAAACTGCTTTGACAAGCAGCTTGTGTAACGACACAAAAAGACGCGTCGTCTCTACCAGCTGCCTCTCTCTCGTATTGTGTTTGCGCTATTCATATAACAAGTTGATAGTATCAAGGAATGAAAAACCTGTCAAGGGGTGGGTTATTAGTTGACTAGCTGACTAGTAACTGGTAATGAGTTAGCCGGTTAACTAATTTATACCTGCAACTAACTTCCGATGTTGAGACAGTTAAGGGCGCCCGCACCATGCGGACGCCCTCGTGTTTCTTGTTTAGAGCTGCTCAAGCAACTCCGCTTGGAGTGTTGTTTCCTGTAGGTCTCTCTCGTTAGATTCCCTGCATGATCTTAACCATTGCAGCAGATCCTTAGCACGCTTCCTTTTCTGAAGACGGTGCACATCATCAAGTATGCCAAAATGAGTTGCAAGATCATCAGATACCTTCAGAATCTCTATTTTGGTATATACACTGTTTTCGGTGTGAAATACACAGTATTCGGGATCGAGGATACAATCGACGGTTGCTGGGTCAAAGGTGAATATGGGGTATCCATCGCGGGGCTCTTCGATCTCACTTTCCGGCGTTCGCGATGCTGGCGGTCTATAAACCAATTCTGGTTGTATCCACACGTGCAACTTCCCTTCGTCAACGAAGATGTCCTGACACGGTGCTAAGCCAGAACGATGGTGTTCTACCCACAGTGTCCATGCATCAAGTTGATCTAAGTACGGATGAAACGCTGTGTCGATTTGGTCACGGGCGATAACACCGTTCTGTGAAATGCCACCATCAGGCACATCTGGCGACGTCGAGTGACGCGCCAAACGTTTAGCGAGAGTTTCCTTGAATTGAGGATATCTGTCAAGCCCCGTTTTGAGCAACGGGTCGTTGACGGCGCACGAATACCGTATCTGCAATGGGTACATTTTTCCTACTGTTCTCCAAAGCAGATGGACCTCGCTACACAAAGGGTCCGACTCATAATAGAGCCCTATACGTAATACTGAGTATTGGTCGAGCGGGGGTAGGGTTACGGGTGTCCCTCTCGATAACCGAATGACACTTTTTGCACAGATTACGAGTCCACCTGAGTGAAGCGGATGCGGTACTGTGCATGGCTGTCCATCGCATGCCCAGTAATACGGGCTTTCTTTCACTGTAAATCACCAACTTTCAGAGATTTAATGCTACAAACATTTATTCTCTTGAAGTATATATGTTGTTAATGTGTTAGTCAACAGATATCAAGACATCCTAAACGATACTATTCCTAACCTAATTAAACCCTGACCTACGAGGTCAGGGTTTTATGGGTAAGATATGAAGAACCCCCGCGCCATGAAGACGCAGGGGTTAGATTGGTGTTCGTTATTGCTGTCGTTTAGTTTCCATATGGATGCTGGTACAAGCTTGCTTACTGCTCGAGAGTCTGCAAGTTAGAATCCCAAGTCAATTCACACCCGCAGTTAGGACAATGCGGGTTTGGACTTTGCCGAACCGCATCCTTTGCTCTGAACTCATACTTCAGATCGTGCTGTCTTTCCTCGAAGTGTCGTAAAAAGCATCTGGGGCAGGAGAGCCGATGGGATATTTTGACATCGATCTCAAAGTTGACCCTGTTAGCTACTTCTTGCCAACCGAGGGCTTCTAAGATCGTCCTAACTCGCGACCAGTGGACACCTTCTATCGCCGGTTCCGTGTCTGTTTTTGGACGCCCTTCTATCCACGGGTGTTTGAGCATCTTTTGTACAATTCTTACGCAATGGAGGATATCAGCTTCTTTTGCCCACTCGGTACGGACTCGTCGACCATACACCTTCATCACTGTGTCAAAATGTGCGTCCCGAAAGTCTTCACTCTCCGTATCGCCATCACCGATAGTTGGGCGGGGACGAGGCGGAGGGGGTGTAAAACCGTCATTGAAGTGTTGTTTGGTCAAATATCGGTCTTCCACGACCAGTGGCAAACCGATTTTTGCTTGACAATCGGGCAACTCACAGACAAGCCCATTGTAGAGTTCTGTAATCTCTATCGAGACCCATTGCTCACGAAACTCGTACGATTCTGGCTTGTGTGCGATCAAATGTGCTGCAATGTAAGGACACCTAGGATCGCCGTGCAACAAATATCTGTGATTTACATCATACGTTGTCGGGAGATCACCAGTACGGACAAAGTGACCCTCTTCGACTTCCGGGACAACAATTTCGCTGGCATCGCAATTTGGACTGAGTCGCACACACGGTAGGGGGAAAGGTCAAATGTCCTTCTTTCTTTCCCGGCGCGATGCACGTAATCAAAGTGAGCCACCGTAAGCTTCACCGATCGTGCTCGCAGCGGGTGACGACATTGACCATCTTTATGGTGAGCGCACAGTTCGCATCTAGCGACATCCTTTACGCCTCTACTTTTCCTGTACCGAAACTTATTGTCAAAGGGCTCTTTATGCAACTTTACCATTCTCTTAACTCCTTTTACTTAAATGGATTGCAACTGTTGACAGAATATAATACTGGTATATTTTTGTCAAACAGCTGTGTGTAACCAAGAAAACCCTGACCTACGAGGTCAGGGTTTAATGGTCAGGGTTTATTTCAACACCAAAAGCGGCATTACTGCCGCTTTTGTGCCGGTCAAACAGAATCTTACTTTCCGACTTCTGTTTCGTCTTTGATCTTTTCTATGATCTCTTTGGCAGCACTCTGCCCACCAAGACCAAACGCTAAACCACCTGCGATTGCAAGCATTGCAACCAAGCCGGTGAACAGCGTGCTTAACAGTTCGGATGCGATCCCCAGCTGAACGATAGCTGCAAGCACGGTAAAGACCAAGATTGAATACTTGGTCACCGATGCTGCAACTTCAGAAAATGATAATTGCGCTGCAAGTACTGAACTTTTGACAACGCGTGACATAAAGTGCGCAAAAATTGTACCCACAAGCAGTATCGCGACGCCCGCGATTGCATTGGGGATATAACTCAAAATACTATCGAGAAATGCTGAAACTTGTTTAAGCCCCAAAACATCTGCCGCTGCGATAAACGAAACAAGCAAGATGATCCATTTAACGATCGCGCCGATAAGACCCGATGTGTCTTTTTTGCTCTCTGCACGTTTGAGGACTTCTTCTATCTTAACTCGCTCAAATAGATGTTGGAGTCCAACTGCACGTAACACATTTTCTACCGCCCATTCTAAAAGAGCAGCGATTACCCACCCAATGATGATGATAACAACTGCACCCAAGATAACGGGGATAAAATCTGCGACGCGAATAACAATAGATGAGAGCGAATTTGAGATTGCGTCTGTCCAACTCGTAAAGGTTACCATATGAACCTCCTCCGCTATACTATGATGATAGTCGACCTGCCCATGGGGACTCTATCCTCTTTATAGTATACCATAGCGCAACCACACCGCTTGTCAAGTATCAAATATGCATGTAGAGTATCTGTAATGTCATATATAAAATTATTTACGCACGCATGGTGGTCGCTCGCTTATTCTCAAAAAGCGAGTTTTCGCGTACAGTAATTTCTCTCGTTACTCATTTCTGCACCCAAACCCCGCTTTTTGAGCGGGGCGTTTGTTTTGTAACGCCACACGAACGGATACGGAGGTACCTTAACATGATGGATGCACACAAAAAGATAAAAAGTGCTTTGCGTCGCGAACTAAAATACGACAGAGTTGATTTGATCGATGATGTGATGCACAGATTGACGAACATAACTGCTCTATGCGGAGAAGTTACGCACAGTATAAAAATGCAGAAGCGTATGGGGCGTTTACTCCTACGTGACAATCCTACGATTATCGCCCCAGCATGCCCTGATTATAGCCATATGGAGGGGAAGTATACCTTTAGATCACTCGGGAAAGGCATTCCACTGCTTGCGCAGGTACATTGTCAATTTCTCAAAAGTATTGCTGACTATCTCCCGGACGCCCGCATCATTATCGCCCTTGCGGACCATGAGGCGGATGATGCTCTGCTATGTGATGCTGTTGGTGTTTCGCACAAAACATTTCGCGCATATGTCGCAGAGAGCGTCGCCAAAACGAATACATATGTTTCGGAATTTGGTTGGACTGCATGTGCTATGACGCACTATATCCCGACTCTCGTCGATGATGAGCGCCGTATCGTGGATGAACTCACGGGTGATCCCCACCTGCAACGACGCATCGACACAGAAACTCTTCAACGGGGCGAGATGTACACAAAGATATCCCGGTCATTATCGTTTGCCGATATGCGGGCACGGACCATAAAAACTGCCGCCCAGTATATCGCGCTCGGAACATTTGCAGCAGAACATAACGCGTTCGTCTGCAACCATACAACGACCAATCTTTCTTGGTATCTGCAAACCCCCGTTAGTGTGCTCCATAACCCAATCTCCGTATACTAATTCTGATGTGGGGCGATATGATCGCCCCACATCCCCTTCTTTAATTATGATTCATTTTCGTAAAATCTGTGACTATCCACGCACTCCTACCAAAGGAGATGTATTTGAGTATCTGTGTGCGCTAACCAAGCACAAGATCGACCCACCAACGCTACACCCGCGCGAACTTGGTATCACTGACAAAGTCGTTTTTGCCTCACCGCTCAAGCGTTCACGAGAATGCCTATTAGTTCGACCAGATACTCCTGTGTTCTATCTTGATCAACTCAAAGAGATTCCGTTTGACCTTGCAACGCTGTGTACGCACAAGGAATGGGAAGAACAAAAGAGTACTATCGTCCGCACACGGTTTGTTGATGCGTTTGTTGCAGATAGATTGCTCACCCCGCAAGCTATGATTATTCACGAGATTAGAGATGTTCTAGATCGTCTACATGCACAACCGCAAATATCGGCAACAGTGGTATCTCACTCCTTTCGGCTTAAAGTTATCGAAGCGTATATCAAAACGCAAGGCGCGCTTGCGGCGCAACCGGATCTCCTGCGAACATTCATCCGTGCCGATACACCGACGTATGCGTTTGGCAAAGGTTTTGACGTATCCACGCATTTCGCACTTCCTTGTCATTCTCGAGTCGGCGTGAGTGTATCGAATACCGACATCGGGAATCTATACAATAACTCTGGATCCCCGATCGAGTCGGGGATGACAAAATAGCTGAAACCGTTACCTCGGGATTCTCTTGAGAACTAATTGCTTAATTTTTGGCACAAAATAGTTTTCTAATTCTTTGCGCAAATCGTCCTTTTCGAACAGCAAAACTTTTATTAAATCAACCTTTTCAATTGCTTTGGTAATCTGGGCGGTAAAATAAACGGGGTCTAAGTCAACTCCAAACTTTTTGTGTGCCAGTTGTAACAATTTTTCCAAAGACATTTTTCTATTTTGCATTATTGCATATAAATCGTAGACATCTTTTGGCTCAGCGCGTTCGTAAAGCGCAAATGTTTTGTTGGCAATTAAATCGGTTAATGATTCGACTTTGATGCCATATTCAGTTGTTTTTGGTTTTTGCAAACGAGTGAAAGGGTAGTAAACGAATTCCAGTTTTATCTCACTATTTTTATCACTGACAAAGTAGAACCAGCGATTTTTTTCTTGTTTATAGTTGACTTTTTTAATATTTAGATCGCGTAGAACAACTAAAATAGAATCCACCTCGCCGTTGGTCAGCGGATTGTCAACAAAAAAATCCAAGTCAAACGACCGACGATGACCCAAATACATATCGGCAAGGGCGGTGCCTCCGCCCCAAACGATGATTTTGCCAATATCGCTGGTGGCGATGGCTTTAAGAATTGTTTTTTGCCAAGCTGGCAGTGAGAACTTTTTTGACATAGGGGTTAATGTCTAATTTTGACAAGTTTTTGACGATGGTTTTTTGGTCCAAAGATAGCCAATCGCCGACATCAATTTTGCGTTCCAAATACCACTTTAAAACCGTTGGATTATCTAAATCCAAACTAGCAACATCATAGTCCCAAATACTGGTTTTTGTCTTAATCATTGACACTATAATAGCATAGAATCAGGAGAATAGATAGGATTTTTTGGCGTAAAAAAAATGCCCGCTGGCTTGATTAGTTGAGCTAGCGGGCAGGGGCAGATGTCGTGAAACGACGAGGGTGGTTCCGCCACGATGGGCGGTTGAGTGGGGGAAATGGTTGGGAAAAGGGTTGATATCTTTTCTTGGTTATTTCTTGTTTGCGACCAATTAATCCGTTTCTACATCTTGAAGTAACTGATAAATAGGAACATATCTACATTTGTAGAAATAGAAAGGGGACGGTTCTCTTTTTATGGTTAGTATTAGCTATTACTTGCCACGATGGACTTTTGGTGGTGTTTGTTTGAAAAATCAGAACCAACTATGCAGAAAATCCCAACCACGGCATTTTTGCTGGTATTTTACAATAACTCGCCATAAACGATTATTCCAGAGATCCACCAGGCGATCCTGTCGGGATCCGTTTCCGCCCTCCTCACTCTATCGGTGTAGAGCGAGAGATCTGTCGGTGCCGATCCACCCATAAAGTTGGGGTGGAGCGAGGGCTTCTGCAGTAGCAGGTAAACAACTTCAGCCTCCTCCGGCACCGGTGGTCTGAGCTCGACCAGACCAGTCGAGATACATTTTCCGTACACATCTTGACCTTCTTTCCTAAGGTATTTACACAGGTACGTCGTGTAATGTAAGCACAATACATTGTTATGATGATTATGTCAATATTTTGGGACAACTAAAAACAGAAATCGTATAGATTTCCATTGAAAAAAGAAATTAACTACTGGCCCAAATAGCTCAATTTGGCACACCATTGTTAAAAAAGAAAATTAATTAAACATAATAGAAAACAATTTAATAATGATTGGGGAGCCGATTTTAAGTTTATTGTTTATGCTACAATATAATCAGTTAATTTATTGCGGATTACCAACATATGAAAATATCTAATAACTGGAGCAAGAAAGCGTTAATTATAACAACTTTTTTATTTTTTTCGTTTATCCTGACTCTTCCTTTGTGGAGAATATTTCTTGAAATACCGACAACGATTGCCGGAGGAGGTGATAGTTATATAGGGTATAGTATGAAATTGCCACCAATGATACCATATAAATATGAAAACACACTTTGGTTGTATTTACTGCGGTTCC
>PEVO01000024.1 GCA_002780235.1 Candidatus Berkelbacteria bacterium CG06_land_8_20_14_3_00_43_10 | reverse complement strand
TGTAGCTTACGGTTAGGTTTTTATATTACAGAATGGTTGCCTCATAGTTAGATTATATGTTACTTGATGCGCAAATCTTGCTATAATCTTCTCTTTTTGCTAGAATAAGTAAGTCATGAAAGATTATTCATTCGCATGAAACGATCAGAACTATTTATTGCGTTTTCTTTAGTACCCTTAGATGCGCTTGCCATATTTGCAGCGTTTGTTCTCGCATATTTTACGCGCATACAAAGCGACGTTGTTGCTATATGGGATTTTTCACAATACATTCAGTTCATATTACTCCTCATTCCTTTTTGGATACTTCTATTTGCCACGCAAGGTATCTATAAAATCGCATCACTCAAACGAGGTGCACTCGATGACCTGCAAAATATCTTTTTTGCATCATCGTCGGGGATAATGCTTGTCGTTGTCTATATTTTTCTATCGAAAACGGATTTTTTTTCACGCCTTATCGTATTGTACGCATGGGTATACGTGTGTGTTATTTTAATGATAATTCGTATTGTCACTCGTATCATTCGCCGGCAACTACTCAAATATGGTGTCGGGGTGTATAGAGTTATTGTTGTAGGCGATGGAGTACACGCATCCGCAATTATCAATGCAATGAATACCTATCCGCAACTTGGGTATAAAGTAGTTAAAGTAATCGATCGAGATGGTTTAGCAAAAATAGAAACAATACTATCAAATGTGCTTACCGACGAGATCGTCCTTGCCGATTCTCATATAACGGACAAAGATATTTCTCACTTACTGGAAGTAACGCACGGCATACCACTTACCTTGAAAGTTGTCCCCAATACGTATCGCTTGCGAGAGGCAAACGTCGTTGTAGATACTGTTGCCGATATCCCGCTCTTATCGTATTCAAAAACACAACTCGATGGGTGGGGAGCAATTATTAAACGAATAATAGATATAATCGGGTCACTATGCGCAATAATTATTTTATCGCCTATTTCTGCGCTTATCGCTTTGATCATTGCGTGCACTGACAGAGGTCCTGTTATATATAAAAATGAACGCGTCGGTCATGAGGGTAATTTTATTACCTATAAATTCCGATCAATGTATATCGAGTATTGTACCGGTAAAGGATACGGTGGTGAAAAAGCGTTAGATATAGAAAAAAAACTTATTAAAGAAAAAAATATAAAATCGGGTAGTGCCGTGTATAAAATTGCAAATGACCCTCGTATTACGCCGATAGGAAACTTTATTAGAAAAACAAGTCTTGATGAACTCCCTCAATTTTACAATGTTCTAATCGGTACAATGAGCTTGGTCGGACCACGACCGCATCAGCCAAGAGAAGTAGAAAATTATACACCGCAACAGCGTAAGTTACTCATAGTAAAACCGGGTTTAACAGGTATGGCGCAGATATCGGGGCGTAGCAATCTCACGTTCGATGATGAAGCACGACTCGATATATTGTATATAGAGAACTGGTCATTATGGATGGATGTTAAAATAATACTTAGAACGTTTTTCGTTATTTTCAAAGGTAAAGGGGCATACTAAAGTAACTAAAAGTGTACAGTATAAAAATAAAAACCAATAATATAATGGGGCATCTAAAGTAACTAAAAGTGTACAGTATAAAAATATAAACTAATAATACAATGGGGAATCAAATAGAATTAAAGAAACTCAAGGTAGCAATCGTTCATGATTTTTTAATGCAAGTTGGTGGTGCAGAAAAAATACTTGAATCATTTGTAGAACTATTTCCCCAAGCAGAAGTATTTACGATGGTTGCAGATCAAAAAAATATAACAAACATACTTCCACATCAAAAAGTGCATCTTTCTTTTTTACAAAATATTCCCGGCAATCCCAAAAATTATAAATTATATCTTGGGTTGATGCCAATGGCGACGCAGTCATTTGATCTTTCCGAGTTTGACCTCGTTTTATCAAATACTTCAGCGTTTGTGAAGGGCGTAATTACTGACACAAAAAAAACAGTTCATATTTGTTATCTCAACACGCCAACGCGATATTTATGGGATATTACCGACTTTTATTTAAAAACTGCGGTTCCACGCTATGCAGTTCCGTTTGTTAAATTACTACTCCCATATCTACGACGATGGGATCAAAAAGCAGCTACACGACCAGATTATATTATCGCAAATTCACGTACTATTGCTAAGCGTACAAAACGAGTCTATAAACGAGAGGCAGATACATACATCTTCCCATTTGCCAATATCAAAAAATTTGACTCTCATAATCTAACCTCAAAAGAGTATTATCTGTTAGCGGGTCGCCTTGTGCCCTATAAACGTAATGATATTGTTATCGAAGCATTTAATATTTTACATTTACCGTTGCACGTTGTGGGCACTGGTTATGATGAAGAGAGACTTAAAAAACTTAATACAAACCCACGCACACAATTCTTTGGGCGTTTAAGTGATGCGCAGCTTGTCAAACAGTATCAAGAATGTAGGGCATACATATTCCCTGCGCTCGAAGATTTTGGGATTACCCCCGTAGAAGCGATGGCTGCGGGTCGCCCCGTTATTGCATTTGGTCAAGGTGGCGCGACAGAAACGGTAGTAGCCGGTAAAACGGGATTATTTTTTAAACATCAAACAAAAGAAGATGTCGTTGATGCAGTTACGCGTTTTCAGTCTATGAGGTTTAATTCGCACAACATTCGTATACATGCCTTGCAATTTTCGCGAGAACGGTTTAAAAAAGAGATAGAGGCGTTTATCTTAAAAGTACTTTTATCAAATCAAAAAAGGAGCAATCATGGATCTGTATGAATATATTATATTAATAAAAAAATCATGGATAATACCTGTTGTTATCGCATTGGTTCTGGGAGTATGGTCTTGGAGAGATGTAGCACGCCAACCATATGATTATACCGGTACAGTGACATTTACCGTCGGAAACAAAGCCGTGCAAAACAATCAGTCGGCACAATATGCTCAATACTACAATTTGTCGTCAGCAAGTAGTTTTGCCGATACAATTGTTAATTTGATTGCAAGTCCAAATATAATTACCGATACGTATGCATCAGCAAATGAAAAACTACCAACTCAAAAACTTACATCTCTTGCAAAAATCATTAGAGCGGGCAAAAGTTCGGGAAGTTCCAGTGTAGTCATCGCATCAGTTCAGGCACAATCAAAAGAAAGTACCCAAAAAATTGTACAATCACTTTCAGATACCATTGCTCACCAAGTAGATACGTTACAAACAAGCGGTGCCATCTCAAAGGATCTGACACTCTCTGCCTCGTCACCCGCACTATTTATAGTTCAGAAAAATGTAGGTATTCAAAGTGGATTGGCTGTTATCGCTGGATTATTTATAGGAGCTGCATTTATATTTTTGCGACATTCTTTAAAACGAACTCGCTAACGATGGACGTAACGTGTATAATGGTATGGGGAGATCAATCTCAATAGTTTGGTTTTGAAAATGGAACAACACTATAACGCAAAAGATATTACCGTTTTAGAGGGTTTAGAACCGGTACGTAAACGTCCCGGTATGTATATTGGTGGAACAGGGATAGAAGGACTCCACCATCTCATATGGGAGGTTCTGGATAATGTTATCGATGAGGCGATGGCAGGGCATGCAAAAAATTGTATAATCGAACTTCTTCCTAAAAATGTCGTGTCAGTAGAAGACGATGGTCGTGGTATCCCCGTTGATATGCATTTGCAGACAAAAGTTTCTGCACTCGAAACGGTGATGACAACCCTTCATGCCGGGGGGAAGTTTGGCGGAGAAGGATATAAAGTATCAGCTGGTTTACACGGTGTTGGTATATCAGTTGTGAACGCGCTTTCGACTCATCTTAAAACAGAAGTATATAGAAATGGAAAAGAATATATTCAGGAATACGAACGTGGCAAACCAAAATATTCGATAAAAGAAGTTGGCGCGACACAAAAACAAGGAACAAAACAGACATTTAGCGCTGATCCGACTATTTTTCCAGAAATTATCTATAGTTGGAAAACAATACTGGAACATGTTCGTCAACAAGCATATCTTACAAAAGGTATTACGATTAAGCTTTTTGACAAAAGAACCGATACACATAAAACATATAGTTTTTATTTTGAAGGTGGGATAATTTCTTTTGTTCGCCATATTGCACGTGGCAAAGTATTATTCAACGATCCTCCATTTTATGTAGAAAAAAAGGTTGGCGAAAACCTTGTAGAAGTATCACTTGGGTATGTCGATGATTACAACGAACATGTGTATACATTTGCCAATAATGTTTTTACCGTTGATGGGGGAACTCATCTTGTAGGATTTAGAACAGCGCTCACGCGTGCAATAAACGCATATGCAAAGAAAAACAATCTTATCAAAGATGGAGATCAGATTACCGGGGAGGATGTTCGTGAAGGGTTGACCGCTGTCATATCGGTTAAGCTTCCTGATCCACAATTCGAAGGACAAACAAAAGGAAAACTGGGAAATCCAGAAATTCGACAAGCAGTCGATACGGTGTTTAATGAGTATTTTGGCTATTATTTAGAAGAACATCCAACCGAGGCGCGTAAGATAATAGAAAAGACACTGCTCTCTGCACGAGCCCGCCTTGCTGCACGCGCTGCACGAGAAACAGTTTTGCGCAAAGGTGCGTTAGATGGGATGACACTGCCGGGAAAGTTAGCAGACTGTAGCGAAAAAAATGCTGCATTATCAGAAATATTTATTGTAGAGGGAGATAGTGCTGGTGGATCAGCAAAACAGGGTCGCGATAGAAAATTCCAAGCGATACTCCCTCTTCGCGGAAAAATATTAAATGTTGAACGTGCACGACTTGATAGAATGCTTGCATCCGGTGAGATAAAAGCACTTATCGTTGCACTTGGCGCAGGGATCGGTGATGAACTCAATCTTGATAAAATTAAATATCATAAAGTTATCATTATGACCGATGCTGATGTTGACGGAGCGCATATTAGAACATTGCTTCTAACATATTTTTATCGACACTTTCCCGAACTTATCACCCGTGGCTATCTTTATATTGCTCAACCACCGTTATTTGCCATTACAAAAGGTAAAAATAAACAATACGCATATTCAGACAAACAGAGAGATTCTATCTGTAAGGAGTTGGGTGTCCAATTAGAATCAGACGTAGATGACCAAACGGTTACCGAGTCGACTGACGAAAACAGTGACGATAATGTTGTCGCACAACAAAATGCGCAAGAAAGTGATGAATCATCAAATGATGTATCACAAAAACCAAAACAAAAAGCAGTAAGCATTCAGCGCTACAAAGGTCTTGGAGAGATGAACCCCGAACAGCTATGGGAGACAACGATGGATCCAGAAAAGCGAGTTATTTTACAGGTAAAGATTGATGATATGGAACATGCGGATGAAACATTTTCTATGCTTATGGGAGACGAAGTACCTCCAAGAAAAAAATTTATTCAGACACATGCTAAAAAAGTTAAAAATCTTGATGTATAAAAAATATATTATTACAATGGATGAGAATAAAGATATACAACCAGACGAGGTAGAATCAACTCCAGACGAAATTACCCCTGCACGTGGAGTAAAGTTTAGAAATCTTATCGACGAGATGCAAGATTCATATCTAGACTATGCCATGAGCGTTATTGTATCGCGTGCGCTTCCTGATGTTCGTGATGGACTTAAACCTGTACACAGACGCATACTATATGCGATGCATGAACTTGGTTTACGCAGTACCGGACATTATAGAAAATCTGCAACCGTCGTTGGAGAAGTATTGGGTAAATATCACCCTCATGGCGATATTGCAGTGTACGATAGTCTTGTGCGTATGGCGCAGAACTTTTCTATGCGGGAAACACTTATAGACGGACAGGGCAACTTTGGGTCGATGGACGGTGATTCTCCGGCAGCAATGAGATACACAGAAGCACGTATGGCAAAACTTGCAGAGGAACTACTTGTTGATATAGAAAAAGAAACAGTTCCATTTTCTGATAACTACGATGCATCCCGTCAGGAGCCCAATGTACTGCCTGCAAAAGCGCCGAATCTTCTTGTAAATGGGTCCCTTGGGATCGCTGTTGGCATGGCAACAAATATTCCAACTCATAATCTTGGGGAGATCTGTGATGCAACTATAAAAGTTATTGATAATCCAGATATTACCATAGAAGAACTTATGGAAGTAGTACCTGGTCCAGACTTTCCAACAGGAGCCACAATTTTTGATTCAGGGTCAATTGCACAAGCATATACGACGGGCAAGGGTTCTATCGTTATGCGTGCAGTTGCTGACATTGTTGAACATAAAAATTCATTTCAAATTATTATCACAGAGATACCATATCAGGTTAACAAATCAGATTTAATTTTAAAAATTGCAGATCTCGTCAGGTCAAAAAAAATAGATGGTATCAACGATCTTCGTGACGAATCAGACAGAAAAGAAGGCGTGCGGATTGTGGTTGACCTCAAAAGTAACGCCTACCCAAAAAAGATTCTTAACCAGCTCTATGAACTCACCCAGCTTCAGACCTCATTTCATGTCAATTTAGTTGCGCTTATCGATGGTATCCAACCGCGACTTCTTAATGTACACAACTGTCTTGAAGAGTTTATTAAGCATCGTCAGACGGTTATCACGCTGCGGACCCAGTTTGATCTTAACAAAGCAAAAGAGCGACTTCATATTTTAGAAGGATTAAAGATCGCTCTTGACGCAATTGATGCAGTTATCGATACCATACGAAAATCTCCAACAAAAGAAGAAGCGCACAGTGCATTAATGAAGAAGTTCAAGCTATCAGATCTGCAAGCATCGGCAATTTTGGAGATGAGACTATCCGCACTTGCAGGGTTAGAGCGACAAAAAGTCGAAGATGAGATTAAAGAAAAAATCGATCTCATAACGTCACTCCAATCGATACTTGATGACCCTAAAAAAATATTATCTATCATAAAAGACGAACTTATCTATATTAAAGAAAAATACGCAACGCCACGACGTACAAAAATAATTAAAGGCACCGTAGGCAAATTTTCTATAGAAGATTTGATTGCAAACGAACAAGTAATCGTCACCCTAACACACGGAAACTATATCAAGCGTGTACCGGTTGCGAGTTATCGAAACCAGATGAGAGGCGGAAAAGGTATTATCGGCATGGAAACTAAAGACGAAGATGCTGTTGAATATCTTCTTGCAACATTTTCACACAACGATATGTTGTTCTTTACCGATAAAGGAAGAGTATTTTCGACAAAAGTATACGAACTTCCTGCGGTGTCACGTACTGCTAAAGGTCAATCAATAATGAATATTCTTCAGCTTGCACCAGAAGAAAAAGTTACGGCGATGATTGATATTGACCTCGCTACAAAAGAATCAAACAAATATATATTTATGGCAACGACAAAAGGGACCGTTAAAAAAACACTTGTCGAAGCATATAAAAATATCCGGAAAACAGGCATCATCGCCATCGGCTTACAGGGAGACGATCAGCTTAAATTTGTGAAATACACAAACGGAGAAGATAATATATTAATCGTATCAAAACTTGGTCAAGCAATCTATTTCAAAGAAAGTGATGTGCGCCCCATGGGGCGCAGTGCGTCGGGAGTCCGTGGAATAAAACTAAGGGCATCTGACGAAGTGATAAGTTGCGATTTTGTTCGACCAGAGCTTGACCAACAGACAGACATTCTTACTGTTCTAGAAAATGGGTTTGGCAAACGAACAACTATCGGCAAACATTTTCACACTCAAAAACGTGGAGGAATAGGAATTCGCGCAAGCAAAGTGAACACTAAAACGGGACATGTTGTCGAGGCGATTATAGCATCTGACGAAACAGGAGATTGTGTAATAATATCAAAGCAAGGGCAAGTGATACGATTGTCGGTTAAAAGCGTCAAGCGTCTCGGACGGGATACGATGGGAGTTACCCTTATGAGGCTCAAAGGCGCTGACAAAGTCTCTTCTGTAGGCATCGTACGCGAAGTGTTGCAAGATATTGATATTAAAGAAGTAGATCCTACAGAAGAAAAGGATGATATATCCACAGACGAATTACATATTGAGAATAATGAAGACCAAAAAGAAGATGATGCAGATGTCAGTGATGACGATCTTGTCATTGAAGAAGGTGTTTTGCAGGATACTCCTTTAGAAAATAAAGTAGAAACAAAAAAGCCAAGCCAAAAGAAAAAGGAGATATCAAGCAGTCGTGTTAAACCTAATAAGATTGTCCCAACAAAGGTAAAAAAAACAATAAAAAGTAAAAATAAAAAATCCAGCAAAGATGTTAACTATTGGGGGTCAAAATAGTCAAGCCACATTCTCGAGCGACACGGACGTTTTATTTCATAATTGGGCTCATCGCAACATGTGCATATAGAGTTATCATTATTATGGAGCAGTATCCTCCAATTTAGACTAAGATAATGTGGTATATAGGAACTATAGGGTTTGTAATTTATTTTGCTCATCGGTTTCAAATTTCAGAAAAAAGAGAAAAACTCATTGTCGATACAAAACTTATTCATACAGTTTCTGTTATGGATGAATTTACCCACGAACAAAAAGACGCGCTACATTATATACTTGGAACTCTGGTATCTTCACGAGAACGGTGGAACTATATTTTTATATTTGTAACATCTGCGCTCGCACTCATTATAGGTATATATTTAGATTTTATCCGATAACATAAGTGCAACATTTTTTAGCAACGATTCGCTCACATTGATTTACTCCTATGAGTATGATATGTTAATTTTACTATGGCACGAAAACAACCAATAAAGCTCTCAAAAAAAGAAGCTAAATATAGAATAAAAGTCGAACAAAATAAACTCGACAGACCTGTCGCGACTGAATCAGTGGTCAAGAAGACCCTTAAAGTTTTTGATGTGCCGCAAGTGGTGACAATACGTGGTCTTGCGGAACTTGTTAGTGTGTCAACAAGCGAAGTTATTGAAGTTCTCTTTAGAAGCGGCGTATCTGCAACTATTAACGAATCTATCGATTACGAAACAGCCGCACTTATTGCAGAAGATCTTGGAGTTGAACTTCGTCAAGAACAGAGCCAATCAAAAAAAGAAGAGATATCGACTGATACATCAAAACATTCCAAACGTCCCCCTGTTGTTACCATTATGGGACACGTTGATCATGGTAAGACAATGTTGCTGGACGCAATTCGAAAAACAAACATTATATCCCAAGAATCGGGGGGGATTACACAGCATATCGGAGCGTATCAGGTATCACTTAAGCATGATGGAGAGAAGCGTGAGATAACATTTTTGGATACACCCGGTCACAGCGCATTTTCTGCATTACGTGCACATGGTGCAAATGTTACCGATATAGTCATACTTGTTGTTGCAGCAAATGAAGGTGTCAAACCGCAAACAATTGAAGCGATCAGCCATGCAAAGGCGGCGCAAGTACCTATAATCATAGCGATTAACAAAATCGATCTTCCCGATGCAGATCAGGATAAAATAAAAACGCAACTTTCTACGTATGGACTTGTAGCAGAAGATTGGGGAGGGTCGACACCTTTCGTATCAGTGTCCGCCAAGGAGAATAAGAATATTAACGAACTGCTCGATATTGTGCTCCTTGTCGCCGATCTTCAAGAATATAGCGCAGACTCGAGTACGGATGCGCGTGGGGTCGTTATCGAATCACATATTTCTGCGGGTCTTGGACCGATAGCAACGGTGTTAATTCAACAGGGGACGCTCCGCCAAGGAGATATTGTTGTCGCAGGTAAAACATGGGGTAAAGTAAAGAAAATAACAAACTGGTTAAATGAAAAAATAGATTCTGCACCTCCATCATACCCAGCGGTTATTGCGGGATTAAAAGCAATCCCATCGTTTGGTGAAAATTTTGAAGTTGTAAAAAATAAAAAAGTTGTGAAAGAAATGTTGAGCATCGACGAACATGTAGGAGTAATTAGATCTGCAAGTGATAATTCCCACGCACATATGTTTAACATAATAATTAAAGCCGATGTTGTGGGGTCCCTTGAAGCACTAAAATCATCAATTCATGACGTTCCAGACGATGACGTGCACATTGAAATTATATCCGAAAGCATTGGCGATATATCAGAATCAGATATTCAGTTAGCACAAGCAACTAAAAGTCATATATATGGATTTCGTATACAACAACCAACAATAATAGAAAAACTTGCAAAAGCAAATGGGATTATAGTCAAAACATTCGATATCATTTACAAACTGATCGATGACTTATACGCATCTATAGAAAACGCATATATACCCGATGTAGTAGAGGAAGAGATAGGAATCCTACATATTCTTAAAATATTTTTTCAAACAAAAGAAAATGTTATACTGGGTGGGAAGGTAGTGTCGGGTACTTTAGAGCCTGATATGAAAGCAAAGATATCTCACGCCGAGGATGATATAACACTCGAAGGCAAAATATCCCATATAAAAATTGGACCAAGTGAAGTAACGTCTGTTATCAAGAATGATGAATGTGGGATAGAGTTTGTCAAACGTCAGCCATCGCCAGATACATTTAAAATAAAAGAAGGCGATGTAGTGCACATAATGCGGATAACAAAAAAAGATTTAAAATTGATATAAATACTTAGATCCTGTTTAATAACTATTCTTGGAACGAATGAGAGTTAGTTTTAGGCGAGAAATGCGAAGCGTAAGGAAAGATAGTAACGA
>PEVO01000005.1 GCA_002780235.1 Candidatus Berkelbacteria bacterium CG06_land_8_20_14_3_00_43_10 | reverse complement strand
ATCTTGAATTCTTTTCGGCGAATTCTCAATTTCTTCTCTTAATACAGTTACCAAATCCGTCTGAGACTCGGTAGTCTTTCTTTTCTCTGTAGGATAAATATTGTTATTTTCTGTAAGCATATTTTTTAATCTTTTATATATCTTTATGCATAATTATATCATAGGCAATAAATGAGAGTTTGCGACTGGCAGTTAGTTTTGAATCGAGTTGGCGAATGCTACCAGCGGCAGCGTTGCGAGGATTGGCAAGTAGTGGTTTGCCTTCTTTTTTGTACTTTTTATTCAGTTCGTCAAATACCGATTTTTTCATATAGATTTCACCCCTGATTTCTAATTTTGAATTTTGAATTAGATTCTGAATTTTGACCTGCCTGCCGGTAGGCATGGGATCTTCACTTTGGATTACGAGTGGTATACTTTCAATCGTTTTAACATTTTGTGTTACATCCTCTCCAATTTTCCCGTCGCCACGAGTTACTCCACGAACTAAAACTCCATTTTTATAAATTAATGAAACCGCCAAACCATCAATCTTGAGTTCGGCAAAAAACCCACCCGTTATTTTTTGACCGTAAACTTTTTGTATCCGCTCCACCCAATTAGTAACCTCATAGGTTACGAATACATCGATCAAGGACAACATTGGAGTTTGGTGAGTAACCTTTTTAAATCCTTTAGCTGGTTCTCCACCGACTCTTTGGGTTGGTGAATCGGGAGTAATAAACTGCGGATATTTATTTTCCAATTCCTGCAATTCGTGCTTTAAACTATCATTAATCGCATCGGATACTATATTCTTGTCAAGTACATGATATGCATAACGATACTTTTCTATAAGGTCTTTTAGTTTATCTATCCGAATTTTGGTGGCTTCTTTTGTAATATTTCCCATGCTAAGATTATACCAAAATCCGGTATAAATTACATCGCTTTTAGGCGATTTATCCGCTCTGTAATAGGCGGGTGGGTGCTAAACCAGCTTGATATGTTTTCTTTTTTGAATGGACTTGATATATATAGATGCGCTGTGCCACGGTTGGCAACTTCGAGTGGTTCTTTGTCCTTGGCAATTTTTTCGAGCGCCGAGGCGAGCCCTTCCGGGTAGCGAGTAAGTAACGCTCCGCTTGCATCGGCTAAAAATTCTCGTTTTCTGGAAACTGCCAGCTGAATTAATGTCGCTGCGATTGGCGCCAGAATTGCTAGAACTGGAGCGATGACAATCATGATCCCCCCACCATTATCATTATCGTTCGATCGTCTGTTCCCCCAGAACATTGATCTTAGGAAAAAGTCACTAACAACTGCAATGATCCCGACTAACACAACGACCAAACTCATCACACGAATATCATAATTTTTGATATGGCTAAGTTCGTGTGCCAAAACGCCCTGCAGTTCCTCATCTTCTAACTTTTCGATGAGACCGGTTGTCACCGCAATACTGGCATGCTGTGGGTCGCGCCCCGTGGCAAAGGCGTTGCGCGCACTGTCGTCGATTACATACACTTTTGGCATCGGCACACCAGCGGTGATGGTAAGATTTTGAATTGTATTAACCAAATTTTTCGTTTCGCGGTTTTCCTTACCTGTCACCGGAATAGCTTTGGCTGTCGCTAGCGCTATCTTGTCGCTATAATAATAACCAACCCACGCTTGGATAAAAGAAAATATCGTTGCGATATATAAAAATATCGGGTTGCCATAATACCCACTGATCGCCCACCCAAAAGCGATTATTAAAACCAAAAACACACCAATCAGCAATACCGATTTACTTTTATTGGCAGTAATCTGCGAGTAGATATCAGATTTCATACTCATAGTATTACGTATTATCAATTATGTATCAAGTAGAGAACACAAAAAACGCATAAAAAGCATATGTTGAAAACTCATACTATTTTAAGAGACCGACCTATCCCGATATCTTCTACCATGTGGATGCTAAAGGAGTAGGAGTTGAGATCGCATAGCGAGATGAATCAGCCGCGTTGTAGAGCGGATCGTTTGTTGATGGGGCATTTTCCCATTTTGCCCAGAGTTTATAATCGACACCATCTGATTTGTATTGATAGCAAAATGTTGACCCATCCGCTTTAGGGTCAACGGGGAGCACAGGAAGTTGAGATGTAAGACTGGGAACCCACGATGTTGACGTAACGCACGAACTCAAAACTAATGCATCAGCTGTAGGCGGAACCACGGTCGATGGGTATCCACCCTTCACATACTTATACTGTTCCAGCGCATTTTGCACAGCACTTAAATCTGCTTTGCGTCTATTATCGCGTGATTTTGTCCGTGCGTTGTTGACGTTCACAGAAACAACGCTCGCAAGAATGCCGATAATTGCAATAACAACGAGTAACTCGACGAGAGTAAATCCTTTTGACATTTTCAGTAATAATACTTTTTTCATACGTGTGCTCCCCTTCCTATGCCGATGCTTTTTCTAATTTTATCAATCGCTTTCCTAATTTAAAAATATCACCATGCAACGCTAAAATATCTTCGTTTTCTACTTTACGTAACTGTTTAAACTCTTCGTGCATCTGCGTATTCATCTCAATTATAAACTGTTTTACGTATTTAACTTCTTCGTTAATTGTATCCATTTTATCTTCTATATGATCTAACCTGTCCGATGCACTATTAACTTTCATATCCAAAATCTCAACTCGCTTACTCACAAAGTTGAGCTCATCCCTGACAATATCCCTGATTTGTTTTAAATCTTCTTTTTGCATGGTTGCTATATTATTGATCCATTCGACGGAGTTTACCCTGAGCCTACCTGCCGTGAGTTTATCGAATCGGTCGAATGGGCTCGGGATGGAATTCCTTCATAATTCCACTTTTGGTGCATCTTTTGCTTTACTCGCTTCATCCGCGTCCATGGCAAAAAATTCTTCTTGTTTAAAGTGAAGTTGTGTGGCGATAAGACTCGTGGGGAACGTTTCGATACGGGTGTTAAGATCACGCACCTGTCCGTTGTAAAACCTGCGTGATGCCTCTATTTTGTTTTCTGTGTCAGATAGTTCATCTTGCAGATCAAGAAAGTTTTGACTGGCTTTCAAATCTGGATAATTTTCCGAAACAGCAAAAAGAGATTTCAATGTCTCGGAAAGCATATTCTCCGCTTTGGCTTTTTCTTCAATTCCCTTTGCCCCCATCGCCTCGGTGCGCGCTTTAGTCACATCGGTAAGTACCGACTTTTCGAACTTTGCATACCCTTTGACCGTTTCTATAAGATTGGGGATAAGATCGTATCTACGTTTGAGCTGAACAGATATATCACTTAACGCTTCTTTGACACGATTACGTAAAACTATCAGCCCATTATATGCGCCAATAACCCAAAGGAGAAACACTCCTACTATTCCCAAGATAATCCAAAGAATCATATCTCCTCACTTCCTATATATATTCAAATATGTGTTGTTATGGTGTCGTAACTGTTGTTGTTGTCGATGTCGTGTTCGGAAGTGTCGTGGTGGTTGTTGTTGTCGGTTGACTTGCCGATGACGCACCTGATAGCGGAACATGATAGATGTATTTACCGTCTTCGAGCGTTACCGACGGATCCGTTGTTTCTTCTAAGCGCGCGGTAAGATACGCTGTTGCGCCTGTATCACTTCTATACCCATACCAGTATCCTTGATCGAGTGCAAGCGGATCGGTAGGTATTGTGGCGACAAATTTTGGAACGAGCGCGGTATAGATAGAAGATGTTGCATCGCCAACTTGAGCGATGGTGGCAGAAATGGGATACGACCCGTTTTCCGTGCGATACAGGTCAATCGCCGTTTGTAACTGTGCAAGATCCGCTTTGCGCTTTGTGTCGCGCGATACCGGAGTCGCAACTGTTTGAGTTGATGTTTCTGGCGTCGCTTCTCCTGTGTTAAGCGTTACTGATGGCGATAGAATGTCTGTTTCAAAGTCATTAGGATTATTGAACCCTAAATCTGTAAATTCGGTTTGCTCTTTTGGCGCAAGCCCAATCAGTGACTTCCCGCTGTCTGTCATCAGGAAGTAATACGCTCCTCCACCTAATACTATAACGAGAATAATAATAACGATCCACAGACCCGCATGTCCTTTTGCTTTTTGCGGTGGGTGTGTCGGTAGTTCTGTAGGTGGCTGGGGCGCAGTTTCTTGTGGTGGTATAGGGACAGGTGGCGGGACCGGTGGCGGCGTTAGATCAATTGCTCCTTCTTGAGGCGCTCCTGATACTACTTTTTCTTGCTCCCCAGACCCTGGTTGGCTAAAATCGAGTTCCATTGTTCCCCTCCTTCAATGTATCGTGTTGTATTGCTTTTTTTTCTTTAACTTGACGTATGATTCTTTTTTCGCGCTTGCTTGGCTTTATCTCTTTTTCTTTGTGTGGTTTTTCTTGTTTTTCTTGTAACGCACATTTACGCGCTTCGGTCGCACGGCTGTCACCCGGTAAACACACAATCCCCCGTGGCACGAGGTAGTTCCGCGCAAATCCCTCCGCTACATCTATAGTTTCTCCGATCTGCCCAAGTTTGTCAATATGAGTAATAATAACTACTTTCATTTGTCCTCCAGTATGAGTAATAGCGCTTTGTCTTGTTGTTCATCAGCATCGCTTTTTTCATCTTGTTTTACCTCAACATCGGGAACAATCCCCTCATGATTAATCGCTCTCCCTTTTGGCGTCAACCACTGTGCTATTGTTAATTTTACCGTTGAATCATCCGACAGATTGATGAAGTCTTGGACTGATCCCTTGCCATATGTTTTAACGCCAACGAGTTTTGCTCTGCCATAATCTTGTAGTGCCCCCGCCACAATTTCTGATGCACTCGCCGATGCCTCGTCGACTAAAACAACAAGTGCGGTATCGGGTAAAATTGGGGTTCCAACCGTTTTTAACTCATCTTTCTGACCTTTTCTATCTTTTTCGATAACGACGGTTTTGTCGCTCACAAAAAGCGATACGATATCGATGGATGACGATAATAATCCACCCGGGTTGCCCCGCAGATCAAGGATCAACCCTTTTGGTGGTTGCGCGGCAAGATCGCGTGCATATTTTTGCGCACGTTTACTTGTATCATCGCCAAACTGCATGATACGCAGAATCGCCACCCCATCATCACGGCGCGTGAGCGTTACCGATTGTGCTTTGAGCGCAGCGCGTGTAATGATAATATCGCGTGTTTGTATATCTCCGGGAGTTGCGACCGTCAGAGCAACCTTGGTATCACGCTTTCCCCGTATCGCATCGACTGCGCTAGAAAGTGACATATCAAGTGTTGATTTTCCTTCGATGGCGACTATCTGATCGTTTGGCTTTAACCCCGCTTTTGATGCGGGAGAATCGGGCAGTAAAGTCATGATGGTCAGCATCTTACTTTTTATAGCAAGCTCTGCACCGATCCCTTCGAATTCGCCGTTCAAATCTTTAAGAAAACTTTGCGATTGATCTTTGGTGAGATACAAAGAAAATGGGTCATCAAGGGACTCCACCATCCCCGCTATCGCACCCTGCACCATCTTTTGCTTGTCCGGTTCCGTTACATAATTTTTATCAATTGTGTTATAGACATCCCAAAAGATAGAAAAATCGACCGTTGTTGGTTTTTTAAGTTCTGTGTGAACGAGTTTCGGTGTAAGGTTTTTATCAAACACAAGATTTGCATGACCATGGATATAGCCAAGCATGTAGATGCCAGCGAACAATACTATAAGCAAGAGTTTGCTCGGTAATGATATTCTTTTTGTTTGCATGGTTTTGTATTAAGTATGAAGTAAGTATTATGAAGTAAGTATTATGGTTTTATACAACCCTTAATTCATAATTCTAACTTCTTAATTCAATCATCGGTGATGATTCCAGAGCCGATGATTTTGTCACCCTTTGATACTACCACAGTCTGTCCCGGCGTAACAGCCCGGACCGGCTCTTGCAGAGTAATTTGTAATTTGTAATTTTCAATTTTCAATTTTGGAATTTTAATAATTTTTCCTCGTGAACGAGGGATCTGGTGGTAGCGAATTTCAACATCGTAAACTTCTTTTTCTTGAGGAGATTCGAAAAAATTCCAATTATCAGCGATAAATTCTTTTTGCCAAAGCGGGTAACTGCCATCGTCCTCTCCGACAACCAATATATTGCCTTTGATGTCTTTAGCTGTAACATACAGCGCTTGCCGATCTGAGCCTTTATATACTGTATTATGTATCATGAAGTATGTATTATGGGTTTTTTCTTTGTCACCATAATTCATAATACTTGATTCATAATTCAAACCTATCCTTTCACCTATTGTATAAAAATATGCGCCCATATGCTTACCGATGACTGTCCCATCTTTTAAAACAACATCTCCCATTTTTTGCGTAAATCTTTCTTTTAAAAACTCTTTAAGCGGAATTTTGCCAACAAAACAAATCCCTTGACTGTCTTTTTTGGTCGCCGTCGGGAGTCCGCGAGCAAACGCCTCTGCGCGGACTTGAGATTTAGCGAGATGTCCGATGGGAAAAAGCGCGCGGGCGAGTTTTTCTTTGGGCACGTGCGCAAGAAAGTAGCTTTGGTCTTTAGCGGAGTCGATGCCACGAAGCAGACTGACGTCTGCAGTATTATGAAGTAAGAAGTATGTATTATGGTTTTTTTCCTTAATACTTAATTCATAATTCTTAATACCTCTCCCGATGCGTGCATAGTGTCCACTCGCAACCAAATCAGCTCCCTGTGCCAGTGCCCATTCCAAAAAAACTCCATATTTTACATACTGGTTACACCACACATCAGGGTTGGGCGTATATCCTTTGGCGATACCATCAAAAAATGGTTCGATAACATGCTCCCAATACTCTTTTTCAAAATTAACCTCGCGAAACGGAATCTTGAGAAACTGCGCGGTCGCATGTGCATAGGCAACGTCTTCATTATTATTACAACTTGCGCGCAGTAGCTGTGCAGTGGTATCGCTCAATCTCTTTTCTGACCAGTTGCGCATAAAGATGCCTTCCACGCTATAGCCACTATCGACTAAACGTGCAGCTGCTACCGATGAATCGACGCCACCCGAAAGCATGACAAAGACTCGTAACGGTTGGGTCATGTGTGTATTCGTTTAACAAACGGACCCGCGGTTGAATGATCTGTTTTTGGTGATTTCGTATGCGTATAAGATTCTTTGATTCCATACGTTCGCGCGGCGATAACGACGTTTTTTAATAGTTCGGCAACGGTTACCGGTCCCACGCCACCGGGGGTCGATGAGATGGCGCTCACAAGAGGTGCTACATCTGCAAACGCGACATCCCCGTGTATGGTGCCGCCTTCGCTTGATGTCCCCGCATCGACGATGACGTGATGTTCATGGACCATATTTTTTGCTACACATCCGGGAACGCCCGCTGCACTCACAATGATATCTGCATTGCGGACTCTGGATGCGATATCGCGAGTCGTGTGCGTGCACACGCTGACGTGCGCACCCCGTTTTTGCATCAACACAGATAGTGGCTTTCCCACTAAACGCCCATTACCGATGATGGTAACTTTTTTACGCATAACCGGAATGTGGTAAAAGGTGAGAAGATCTAATATAGCGCTTGGAGTTGGCGGGCGGAACAACCGCATCTGGAATCCATCGACATCTTTGTGCGGTGCGATAGCCCAAATTACTTTATCGGTGTTCACTTTTTCCGGTAACGGCAGCTGGACGATAATGCCATGGCAATTTTTTTGTGCGTTGAGTCGTGTAATTACCTGCACAACTTTTTGGGTTGAAAACGGAGCTGTTACTTTATGCGTGATAATTTTGATGCCGATTTTTTTTGCTGTTTTACTTTTTTGTTTAACGTAGAGATCAACGACTCGGTTACTACCCACAACAACGACATGGAGCGTTGGTTCTATTTTCTGTTCATGAAGCACAGCGACTTCGCGCTTGAGAGTCGTTAACATTTCTGATGCGACAAGTTTTCCATCAAGGAGTATCATATATGCCCCTAAGGTATGAATCATACCATAAAAGTATCACTAAAACAACCAAGTTAGAGAGAAAACAGTGTCTGCGCGTTCGCGTATGTTATTTCACACACACGTTCGTATGGTGTTTCGCGGATTGATGCGATTGTGCGCGCAACTTCCTGCACAAAAAGTGGTTCATTGCGTTTGCCTCTATGTGGCACCGGCGTTAAAAACGGAGCGTCTGTTTCTATGAGAATCTTTTCGAGCGGAACGGTTGCGATGACGGCGTCCCACGAGTGATTGAATGTTATCATTCCCGTAAATCCGATGCAAAACCCCGCGCGTATTATTTTTTGTGCATCGGGCAGTGTCCCGCTAAAACAGTGCACGACTCCAGTAATCCCCTTTTTTTTAAGTGCAGGGAGTTGTTTGATAAAGATCTCCATCGCATCGCGAATATGCACGATGATTTGTTTATTGTTGGCGCGCGCTTCTTCTGCTAAAAAGTCAAAAACGATGTGTTGATCGCGCACAACCGCATCTTTTTGATCGGGAGCAATACGATGCGTATCAAACCCTATCTCGCCGACTGCTATAACGCGTTTATTGGCAATGTATTCTTTAATCGATAAGATCTCACTTCGCCAATTTTTTTCAACGACATCGCTGGGATGGAAGCCCACGCTTGCATACACACCGGAATATTTTGATGCATACTCTATTGCAGACAGCGACGATGCTTTATCGGTTCCCACAACAATCATATCGACACGCTCGGCAAGCGATCGCTTAATGACATCAACGCGATCATCGTTGTAGGCGGGGAATTGGATGTGGCAATGGCTATCAATCAGTCGCATCATTATATTTATTTTCCCTTTTAGCGAAGATTCCTCGTAGGTGACCCTCCGCCTTTACGGATGGGGCTCCTGCGAGGTGGCGCAGCGGGATCTGTCATTTCCCGACCTGCTTGCCCCGTTAATTTGTGGAGCAAATTTTTACGGGGTCATTTCGAGCGAAGCGAGAAATCTCATTCGGGGTAAACTCCGTGAGAAATCCCTTTTCCCATGTCATTTCCGAGCCGAACGTAGTTCGACATCGGGAATCCAGCTTTTACTATATCAATAGTACCCTCTCTCTTGCATTTTAGCAAAATTTATACTACAATCTTGACAGTTTGAATCGCAGTTCAAAAGGAGCTGAAAAAAATGGGACAAGCTGAAATACTACTCGAAGCCCTGACTGGGGTTAGAGATCTTGGCGATAAGATAGGGGAATTCGACCGATCCTTGGGTGAAAATCTCAACGAAGAGACACTTCATCAGACTTTTAGGCAATGGCTCGAGGAGTTGAGCGAAGTAGCATCTTTACTTTTCGATATGTTCCCCAAAAGTCCCTTTACTCTTCAGCAACAGATTCCAGTACGCTACCCTGATTCCGACTGTGAGTACAGAGAACACGAACGATATGCCACCGGACACGCTTGATACGGTTTGACCAATCCGAAACAAAAGGAGGAAAAACCATGAGAATAGAAGATGTCAAAAAGCTGCAAGATGTTGTTGCAGTATTGAGGGGAAGTGGCAAATCTCTTGAGAGAATCCTCGCTGATATGGTCGAGGAAGTCCTCGACGAGCAAAACAGCGATACGCCCCAACCACAGATAGACGTCGCTGAAGTTAAGAGGTGCTTCTCTGCCCTCGCTTCAGTCGCACGTACATTGGATATTGTATACAATACACAAGGTACCGACGAATTAGCTTCAGCATATCAGTCGCTGGAAAAAGCCCTCCGTCCAATTCTCTCGTCTGAAGACCTTTCTCCGTCATCACCCATTCCACCCGCCTAACCCCACCTCGCCTACCCCCGAGTAAAACCAATCGCTCCAGCCCTGCTCCCCCGAGCCGGACTTTTTTATATCTACTTGTGCCCAAAAAAGTCCACCTACGCAGTGGACTTTTTTGGGGCAACCAACATAATTTATCCGGTATAATCGTCTATTAGCAGCGCCTTTATCTTGCTTAGCTCTTTTTGATAATCTTTCCTGTCCATCACGAACTTTTTATAATCATGTGCGGAAACATTAATTATATCCTTATATTTACAAATCTTTTCTTCCCCATTGATGTATTCATGATATGATGACCATTGCCAATCTTCTGGATTCTCAACTATTCCAGCGGATACGGGGTTTAGATGGATATAGCGTGTCAAATGCAACAACTGTTCATCGCTTTCTATCAAAATATTTTTAAATCTAGTTTCCCAAAGAGGACCTTTTCGTTTAAAACGAGTGTTAAAATATCGTGTATAGCTGTTGAGTAAATTGTTCATAAATATGGAAATACTATTGTCCGTGTTTTGTTTTAGCGTCAAATGGAAATGAGTCGGCATTAAACAAAAAGATATTATATCCGTAAGTCGTTCATCTTGATGTTGGTCGATTATTTTGGTCTGATTCTTTGTTGATAGTAATTCGAATTTAGAAAACTTAATTTGGTTGTCGGGTAGATTATAAAATTGAAGAGCGTTAATAGTTCTGCGATAGGAAATTAAATCGGTAAATATTTTATAGACGGCTATACTCCGACTTATTATATGATAAACTTCACCGTTTACTAATGGATCTTTTCTCATTATTCCTCACAATACTATTATAGTACTTGTGCCCAAAAAAGTCCACCTACGCAGTGGACTTTTTTGGGCATAGGATTGGTACATTCCCTATATTGTGGCATAAATGATTGCCCCAATTATTACGATAATCGAAGCCATATTTTTCCAATGGAGTTTTTCTTTGAGCCAGAGTTTGTCAAAAAATAAGATGATAA
>PEVO01000003.1:274-11777 GCA_002780235.1 Candidatus Berkelbacteria bacterium CG06_land_8_20_14_3_00_43_10 | reverse complement strand
GGTCGGTAACAGTGGCGGTAAACATTACCTTTTGTCCTTTAGTTACTTCGACTGGATTGGTTGAAAATGAAGATGCGTCTGGAGCGGTGCCATCGTCTTTGAATTTAGCGGCTTTAAAATCTGATACTACCGGAGGGCGATTGGGAGGAATAACTGTAACCCATTTATCAACCGATAATCCGTAAACATTATCTGTATTTGTTGGTTTGGCTCTAATAACATAAGCACCGGCTGGTAAACGTATGGACATTCCAAAGTTGGGTCCTTGGGTATCAACTATTTCCTCTTCGTCTGAATTTCGAATATTATCTTGGTTTTTATCAACATAAAAACTAACTTGTTTTAGTTGGGTGCCATTAGTGGGAAGAGCATAAACATAGATCGTTGAACCTTCGTTAAAAACCGTAAATTCTGGAAGAGAATCTAGGTCATCGGATGTTGTTCTGGCTGATTTGAGGGTTATGGAAGAAGGGGTCGTCGGCGGTGGAGTGGTGGTTTCTGTCATTTGAACATTATGAGTAACTGTCGAACCGGTATTAGCGGTAAAGTTGGCAGAAAAGTAGTTGCTGTAATCTGATACGGTGGCAGAGACAGCGTAAGAGCCGGATGTCCCCTGATAGGTTAGAAGATAATCGCCACTGGAATTGGATGTAGTTGTGGCAACTGGGGAATAAGATGTTCCGGCAGGTTTTTCCAATTTGACTGTAGCTGACGGGATAACTCTATCGCCAACTTCATAAGTATTGTTGTTATTACTATCTTTGTAGACTTTGCCAGTAATAGTGATAGTGCCGGTACCGGGTGTTACAAGCGTTAAAGTACATACGGCAGTAGGATTTCTAGCTCGAACTGATATATTAATAAAACTATCGGGGATAGCTGTTAAGGATGTGATAAAGACAGAGCCAGGACCAGTACTTGGATTAACATATGATCCCTCTGCTACCACCCAAGAGGTAGAGCTGGTCGATGTTCTTTGACTGGATGAATTGACTGTTTCTAAAGAAATTGATCCTGATCTAGGAACATTAGTAATTTCGGTAGTAGTATTTTCTCTGCACTCATACGGATCAGAAGAAGTGCCCGAGGAATGAGAGGTTGATTTGCTGGGAGAGAGTTGGGTGGTGGCTGGCTTAGGTTTAAGCCAATTGCTCCAAAAGGCAGCTTGAGCGGAAGAATTAGAGACCAAAAGACTAGCTCCAACGAGAGCTAATATCAACGCTAGTTTTAAGCCTCCTTTTTTCATTGTTATCCTTATAATACCCCCCAAGAATGCTTGTCAATAATTATCTTTTTCATTAGCGTAGTTGGCGATAACTTTTTGCATAATATTTTCCGAAAAACCATATTTATTTACTACTTCCCACAGATAATTACCATAGCGTAGATCTTCTCGTTTCTTGTTTTTATTTTCTTCCTTTTTAGCTTCTTCGTTAAGGGCGATTTCCTTAAATTTTTCAAAAAACATCTAGGGGAACCTCGAAAGTATTATCTTTGCCATCATATGTAACACAAATGGTTTTTGTTGGATTGATTTCTTGCGAAGATATATCTGCCTTTATTCTATCAATTTCATTCATATTATTGCTCCTTTCCTAATTACTTTCCCATTCATATTTTTTATCAAAACCTAAAAGTTGGGGTTCGACCTCGAGGTCGATGTTATATTTATTTTTAATTGTCTTAACCGTATATTCGATTATGTCCACGATATCTTGTGCTTTTGCGTGACCAAGATTGATGATGTAATTGGGGTGCTTTTCACTTATTTGAGCATTACCAATTTTATATCCTTTAAGCCCAGCTTGATCAATTATTGCCGCAATAGGGATTACCGGAAACGGATCTGTTTTGATTACCCCTTCAAACCGTTTTCTAACATTGGATGTTAGAATTTTGGTTGGGATGTTTTTAAAAATACTGCCAGCGCAGGGAAATTCTATCGGATGTTTCTCACTGCGATACTGGCGAGTAAATGTTGATTTTTCTTTCAATAATTTTGGCTCACCTTTTTCCATCTGCAAATCAACCTCTAATATAATTTCTTTATTGTGTTTGAAAATGCTTGTTCGATATCCAAACTCACATTCTTGATTATTTCTTGCAACTATTTTATTTTCCCTTAATACATACTTCATACTTCTTACTTCCGAAACGCAGTTTCGTATTTCTCCTCCAAATGCTCCTGCATTGCCTCGCACCGCACCGCCAACCGTGCCCGGCAAACCACCCGCCCAATCCAACCCTTTTAAACCTTTAAAATTAGCTAAATCAACTAATTTATCCAAAACAAATCCCGATCCAATAGTAATTGAATCATTGTGAATTGAAATATTATGAAATTCGGGCTTAATAACCAATCCGTTATATCCATCGTCGCTGACAATGACATTACTTCCACCAGCCAATATAAAATAATCAATATTTTTTTCTGTGGCAAAAGCAAGAGCTTCCTTTATCTCATCAATCGTTTTTACAACACAAAAATACTTTGTGGGACCGCCGACTTTAAAGGTAGTGTGTTTTGCTAACGGTTTGTTCTCTATAATATTCATAGCTTGATTATAGCTTAAAATAGATATTAATAAACTCTAAGTTCTAAACTCTAAACTCTAAACAAGGTTAAAACTCAAAATAACAAGCAATAAAACACTAATTTTTTGTAACGATTGACCCAAATATTTTCATTAATGATTGGGCTTCATTCAATAAGGATAAGCGGTATTTTTCAAGTTTATCATCGCTCAGCGGTCCAACAAGTCTTATCCAATAGACAGATTCTTTGGCTTCTTTTCGACAAATTTTTATTCTCATTGGAAAATCTTTTTTACTCAGGGCTTCGCACGACTCTATAAAGTTTGCACCTACTGACCCCGAACTTCGCAATAATTGCTTCATATCGTCTATATTAATCATACTTTTGGGCACTATTGCACAAAATTCCCTAACTTCTTTTGCAAAAAAAACATCTTTCCTCGAGTCCATACTGTTTTTCTTGCTTAATCATAATTTTGTTATTAGCTTTTTAGCTCTAATGCCTTGAGTTTATTTAGAACTTAGGGTTTAGAGTTTAGGATTTATATTGTAATCTTATCCTTGAACTTCTCAAATGTTTTATCCCCGATGCCTTTGACATTTTTAATCTCCTCGATCGATTTGAAACCGCCGTTAGCGGTGCGATAATCAATGATTCTTTGCGCATAGGTTGGTCCGATACCGGGGAGGCTATCCAACTCTTGCACTGATGCAGAGTTAATATTGACTGTTGCAGTTGCTGGAGATTGTTGTGACGGTTGAGTTACGTCATCAGCCGCAATTGGTTTTGATTGAACTTGGGGTTGTTCTGGAACTTTTGTTTCGATCGGGGTTACAACACTTTGTGTTGACGTAGCTTGCACCGTTTCCCCTTTTACTTGCCCGAGTGCATCGAGCTTTTTCTCCACGTTGTTTAACCGTTGTTCAAGCGCTTTAATATAGTCCATATCCGTTTGTGCTTCTTGCGGTCGCAGTATATATACTCCACCGGCAGTTGCACCCGCAAGTAGCGCAATACCGATGATCATTTTATATTTCTCTATGAACGCATGTATTGTTTCCATTATTCTCCATGAAGTGGTGCGTCGGTCATTGTCGCTTTGTAATCATCTGGTATACCGTCGCGAATTAAATTATCTACTATTTCGCGTGCTTTGTGCAAGAGCGGTGCATCGGATAACCGTGCAAGTTTAAGCATGGTGAATCCCGATTGTTGCAACCCCGTCAATGCTCCCGGACCACGCAGGCGCAGGTCAATATCTGCAAGTTCAAACCCGTTATCGCATGTGGTCAGTGCCGTAAGCCGACGAGATGTCTGTGCATCATCGATGCTGGAGATACACAGACAATATGATTGAAACGTGCTTCTGCCAACCCGACCACGGAGTTGATGCAACTGCGCAAGTCCAAATTGTTCCGCATTTTCTATCATCATAACAGTTGCGTTGGGCACATCGATACCCACTTCTATCACCGTCGTGGTTACGCAAATATCAAGCAATCCTTTTTTAAACTTCTCCATTGTTTCCAATTTAATCTTCGATGTAAGTTTGCCATGAAGAATTCCTATCCGGAAATTGGGGAATACGTCTTTTTTAAGTCGTTCATACTCTGCTTTTACCGATTTGGTATCGGTATCAAAAAGTGATTCCGGTATATTTTCTACCAAATCGACGCGTGGCACAACAATATACGCTTGATGCCCTTTGGCGATTGTTGCGCGAATATATTCATATGCTTTTTCTCGCTTCGTATGGTGGATAATATGTGTTTCAATTTTTTTGCGATGCAGTGGTTGTTCGGCGATAAGCGAGATATCGAGATCACCGTAGAGTGTGAGCGCGAGCGAGCGAGGAATGGGGGTTGCTGTCATAGAAAGAAGGTGAGGCGTGGGGTGCGTGAGTGATGCCAGATGTGCACGCTGTTTCACCCCAAAACGGTGCTGTTCGTCAACGACGACCAGACCGACGCGAGAATAGGGGATCGCCGTATTAAGAAGCGCATGTGTGCCAACAATAATATCATTATTTTCAAAATCTGCTTTCTTGTTTGTTCGCGTATATACGCCAATGGTGAGCCCAAGCGGTTTACCAATATCTGACAGGGTTTTTACATGTTGCCCGACAAGCACTTCTGTTGGAGCAAGCCATAATGATTGATATCCACTTCGTGCAGCAACAAGTGATACCAGCGCCGCAACAACTGTTTTTCCGCTCCCGACATCTCCCATCAACAACCGCCTCATTGGCGTTGAACGTGCTACGTCTTGCATAATCTGCCACGCAGCAATTTTTTGTGCCGAGGTGAGTGTAAATGGGAGATGAGCGATACATTTTTTAATAAGAGGGATATCGAGCGTGCATGCAGGCGCATCGGAATGTTTTGGTCGCTGTAAGCGCAATTGACACGAAACACGGATAAGTTCCTCAAGTGCGAGCCGGTGCTGTGCGCGCACCAACAACGCGTTCGACGTTGGCAGATGCACTTCTTTTAAGCTCTGCCATAAGCCCATGAGTGAATATTTTTGCAGATAGGGCGGGGGGAGAGGGTCAGTTGCTGGAGAACACTGGTCGATCACCGATGTAACAATTTTTCGTATACCAACAGACGTAAGCCGTTTGGATTCGTGATATACGGGCAGGAGTGCCGTTTTTTTAAGAAGCAGGGGGGATGTGAGCGTTTTACGGCGCGCAGAAAAGTCGTAGCGAACTTTACCAAAAACAATAATTGAATCTCCCTCATGGAGTGTCCGTTGAATATATGGTTGGTTAAACCATATGATGGGTATTTCTCCTGTTTCATCGGCACATATCGCTTCGACAACGCCAATATGTCTGCGTGCAGTTGAATATGATCGGACGCTCCGAACGACCCCACGGATAACGACTGATGTATCAAGTTGACAGTGCAAAATAGGTGTGGGAGATGTTGCATCGATATATTGATACGGTATATTCCATAGAAGATCATTGACGCAGTAAATGCCATGTTTTTTAAATACCGCATCGTATGCAGGTCCTACCCCCGCAATGTGAGAAATCGACGTTTTGAGATCCATAATGCTTGTATGATTACAAAATAGTAAATGATGTGTCAAGAAAGAGCGGGGGAACGCGGACATCAGACAGCGTGGTAAACCCCGTTGTGTCGTTTGGTTCAGGTTGACCCGTAATGAGACTGAAAGTCACCGATCCAGGCTGGAGCGCAGTGTAGCCAATTTTTGCAATTGAGCCATCTGTGGTCACTCCTGCTGGGGGGAGAAAGGTAAGGATTACAAGACCCGTTGCATTATCGATAGTTTGAGAATAGGGGGTATCTAACACCCCACCGTCTGTAGTTACCGTAGTAACCGCAATAAGGTTAGGCGGAAATGCAATCGCCAGCGTTCCTCCGGTGACCGGAACGGTCGAAAAGTTATTACCAGAGATAGTTAACAATCCAGACGCACCTACATTAAGTTGAGCGGATGAAACGGCGAGAGATACACTCGGTTGCGCCTCGTTATCAGTCACCACATCTGCCTGCGACGCGATTGACCCTTGTTGCAAGACATACAGCCCCGTCCCAAAAACAGAAAGTGCAACGACTGACAGTATTCCAAGAAATGATTGCGATTTTTTGTGAAGTGACATTTCTGTCTCCTCTTATGGCGATAGGATGAGATCGACATCGCCCCCTGATTGGATAAGCATGCCGGCAAACTTTTTGATTGTATCTTTGGCGTTTACCGTTGTGTATTCTCTGGTGACGGGGTCAGATACATAGGCAACTGTAATAATTTTTGCTTCTACAGCTTTTGCAAAATCCGTAGTCCCTTTGCTTGTTTTGATAACCGGGTTCCAGACCACATCTTGTGGGAACGGGTTGCCGATAGCGTTCCACCCTTTTTTAAGTGTAATGGTAAACGGTGCATCTATTGGTATCGCCTTTGTAGCAACAGGTATTGTATACGATTGTGCGTTGGTTGCTTTTACCCAATAACCAGATCCGGGTGATACCGTGCCACTATCAAAGAGCGAGATCCATTTCCCTTGAGAGTCTATATAATACGCTTCTTTTGAATCGAGTTGGTAGAAAACGCTTTTCCCATCTGATGGAGAAAGGATATAGGGGATCGCAATAAGATTAAACCCAGGCACGAGTGAAAGTTTAACATCAGGCGTTGCTGATTTTACACTATCTGTAGTAGTGGTTTGTGTTGTATCGGTTGTTTTTTGGGTCGTTGTGCTCGTTTGCGCGGGCGCGGGCGAGACAGTAACATCGGCGTTAGACCGCGCGCGACCAGAAAGAAATAACCATGCGATACTCCCTGTCCCCACAACGAGCAAAAGAACGATAATCCCGATAAGGACCTTTTCTCTAGTAGACATCAGAAGCACCACTGCTTTTCTTCTGGAACAACCCCCGAGCACGGAGTAATACCAAAATAATTCCAAAGAATGCTACCCAAAACACACTTTCTCCAACTGGTCCTGCAGGTGTATCGGTAACTGTCGTTGTTGTTGGAGTTACGGTTGTGGTTGTGGTTGATGTTGCTGTTGATGTTGCCGAAGAATCTATTGCGTCGGTTGTCGTATCTTCTATCGTATCCGTTGTATCCGTCGATGTGGTTGTCCCATCGCCCGACCCATCGGTAGTAAAATCTTCCGACAGCACATCACTCGAAAAGTCTGCCGTTGCCGGATCAACAAGAGTAGAATCGTTATCGGGCAATGACGGAACCGATGTCGTCCCATCATTTGTTGCCGCAGATGACTGTGCATGCACAACACTCACAAATGCGAATGCGCACATAAAACCCACTATATATATAGAGAGACGATTTCTATGTTTCACACGACCCTCCCTTTCATATCTATTGTCCTACACACATACATTTGTGTCAACTAGCGAAGGTTATTTTTATGGGACAAAAGCTGTAGCGCAAGACGAATTTGTTCACTCTGCTCGGTCACATCTTCTGGTATCTTTGATAAAATGCCTCCTATCTCACCCTGTGAATACCCAAGTCGCATAAGCCCGTCTACTACATCGTTGTGTTTTGAAAAATGTGATATATCTATCGATTCAGATGATAATTTATTTTTAAGTTCGACAACGATCTTTGCCGCAAGTTTTGGTCCAACTCCGGGTAACGATTGGAATAACGCAGGGTTTTCGCCAACAATTGCGCTTTGTATATCACCGACAGGTAAATGGGAGATAATAACCAAAGCAAGTTTTGGTCCAACCCCCGAAACTTGAAGTAACAGTTTAAAGACCATCATTTCGTCTTTTGTTTTAAAACCAAATAGTTCATTTCTATCTTCTTTGAGGTATTGATAGATAAAAAGTTCAATACTGCTCCCCTTTTTGATATCCGAAACAGACACAAATATTTTATAGCCAATCCCTTGGTTCTCTAAAATAACTGAGCCGGGAACTAGGTCGATAATTTTACCCTTTATCCAACTAATCATATTTTGACTATAAAGCAGATAACAGAAAAAGTAAAATAAGCTTATTACTTTTTCATTGTTAAGCAGAAATGGCTACTCAAAAAATACGATGCAAATCTATTTCCCAATAACAATCGCCCTAAAAAGTATAAACGGTTAAATGTGCTCCACCTGATATTAACCATTTTGAATCCAACCTTTTCCAGTAATGATGCCCAAAAATATGGCGATTGATGTTTATCCCACTCAATGGCGGGCACAAATGGATTTTTTATATGTAAAAATGCAAAAATATTATATTTAGAATTAGCTATGAAAACAAGCTGTGCATTATCGTTCACTAAACTGTGTAACTTCAAAAATATTTTCTGATATTTTTTTCTGGCATAACTACTACGGCTTAAGTTTATACACGTTTTTTCATCTAAGTGATTAATGGAATTATGTGAAATTATTACATCAAATTTTTGTCGCCCAGCGTTATAAAATTGTAGCGTTGACTTTACAAATTTAACTTTCCCGGACAGCCCTAAAGCAACTCTTACTTGCCTAAACTTTTCTTCCATATTATCCTTAGAGCCCTCCGCTATTGGTTCAAGACAAATGACTTTTCTGGCTCCCCTACTGGCTGCATAAAAACTAAATATCCCGGAACCACCACCGATATCTAATACATTTTTATTGTAAAATTCTATATCCTTAAATAAAAAAATCAAATAGAATTTCAGATTATTTTCCGAGCTGTAGAGTCTCGCTTTAATTATTGTTTTGAGGTATTTATTTAAGATTTTATCCATTTCATATTACTTATATTGTGACCTAAGTTGCCTAGTTTGAGAGGCAGTGATAGCACAAGCTAAGCCATCGGCAGCATCATCGGGTTTGGGAATTTCTTGAAGATTTAAAATTATTTTTACCATTTTTTGAACTTGGGTTTTATCTGCATTGCCATACCCTGTAACTGCTTGCTTTATCTGATATGGCGTATATTCTAATACAATGTGTTTGTGCTGACGAACTAAAAGAAGTATCACCCCGCGCACTTCTGCGATAGACATAACTGTTTTTGCATTATTTGAAAAAAATAATTTTTCAACACCTATACCATCAGGATTGTATTTTTTGATTAACTTGCCTAGTTGAGTATAAATTTCGAGTAAACGGTCTCCCGGGATAACATCCTTTTGGGGCTCTAAACAGCCATATGCAACACACGAAAGTGTGCTCCCCTCTTTAATGATAACACCCCATCCGCACCGTGCTGTCCCTGGGTCAATACCAAAATATATCATTAGTCCCTCCAAAGTATGTATAAACTATGCTACTATAAAAGTCTATCATATGAAAATTATTATCGGATCAGAATCATTTTCCCCGAATATCTCTGGCGTTGCCATTGTAACAGAAAATCTGGCACACCACTTCGCCAAAGCGGGACATCAGGTTTTTGTATTTGCCCCAAGCGAAACATATAAAACGTATACAGATACGCGCTTTAAAGACTTAAGCGTAATTCGGTTCCAATCAATTCCCAATCCATTTAGAAAAACCTTTCGCGTCGCATTTATGGCACAACAAGAAATTGTGCGCGAATATATAAAGATAAAACCAGATATCGTGCACATACAAGACCCGACATCGATCTGTTCGATACTCAAAAAAACGGCGCGTCGACACCACGTCCCTATCGTCGCACATAATCATTTTAATCTCGATTACGTAACGTCATACATAAAAGTATTAAAAATTATTCACCCACTTATTCATACGCTTCTTCGAAAATACCTGACACGGTTTTACAACGCATGCGACGCGGTAATCTGCCCGACGCAAACCGTGTTACAGACACTATCCTCGTGGGGGATCACCACACCTCTGTATGCAATATCAAACGGTGTCGACATTGATCGATTCTATAGTTGGTCAAACCCATCGAATTTTTTGCTTAAATATCATATTCCACGAAGTCCGTGCGTGTTATATGTGGGAAGACTCGATATAGACAAACAAATAGATGTGTTTATTCGTTCTATTCCTTTTGTGCTTAAACATACACAAGCACATTTTATCATTGCGGGCGATGGCGGTGAGAATAAACAGTTGCATGCACTCGCGCGCGCACTTAATATTGACCATGCCATAGAGTGGCTTGGGTGGATTGATAATGCGAGCGATGACCTGCCTATACTCTATCAAATAGCGTCAGTTTTTGTGCATCCATCCCCCATAGAAACACAAAGTATCGTCACACTCGAAGCGATGGCATCGGGTTTACCGATAGTTGCAGCGCGTGCAGGGGCGTTGCCCGAACTTGTTACTCATGGAGAAAACGGTTATCTTTTCGAACCGGGAGATGCCACGTCGTGTGGGACTTTTATAACAAAAATACTTGGCGACTCTACCCGCATGCACGCGATGCGAAAACATTCACTCGAAAAAGTGTCATCGCATCAAATTGACAAAAGTTTTGATACAATACAAACAATATATGAAACACTTTGCGCCCGATCGTAAAATCAATATACGAACCTTTATACTTTCTGCGATCGCAGGATTACTACTATTTTTTGGATTTGTTTTTTTAAGTAATAATACCATAATGCCTCAAGGCACTATCTATTTTTTAAACGACGTGACACTCCCTCAGAAAAATCAAACGGTTGTTGTGTTTTCTCCTCATCCCGATGATGAAACGCTTGGCGCTGGCGGATATATCGCGAAAAGTATATATAATGGCGCGTCGGTATATATCGTTCTTGTCACCGATGGCGATAAACGTCATCTTAAGGATGCACGCTATAGTGAATTCCAAAATGCAACATCGCGACTTGGTGTCCCGTCGCGCAATCTCATCTATCTTAATTATCAAGACGGGAAACTTACTACAACATCTCCAGATGATCTTACCCGTGATGTGCAAAAACAGATAGATACGCTGAAACCAGATTTTCTTATCTATTCATATATGTATGACGAACACCCCGACCATGCCATGGTTGGGAAAACTGTCCATGATATTGTGTCAACGCAGACCAATCGTGTTACAATAAACTATCAATATTTGATTCACGAACCGCGCTTTCCCCAATCAAAAAAGTATCGCCCTGATATGTATCTCCTCCCTCCTATTCGCTTGGTAAGTGTCGATACACAGTGGCTACGATATATGCTCACACCAGATCAAGTAACTCAAAAAAAAGAAGCGGTTGAAGAATATACCAGCCAACTACGTGTGCCGATACTTGGTAATCTCATGCGATCTCTGATTCGTAAAAATGAGCTATTCCTTGTGGACTTGGGAGAAACGTTATGATCGAACAGATTGCTATTTCTGTGTATCATCTTTTTGCATCTCTGGGAGTTGTCGGGGTATTTATGAGCATGTTTGTAGAAAACATCGGCATCCCGTTACCAACCGAAATCGGATATCTTATTGGGCAAGATCTCATAAATCGCAACATTATCCCCTATGTATTGATGCTCTTTATTCTTACGCTGGGACATGTTGTCGGCGCAACGGTTGCGTATTT
>PEVO01000003.1:0-147 GCA_002780235.1 Candidatus Berkelbacteria bacterium CG06_land_8_20_14_3_00_43_10 | reverse complement strand
TTTATTGGGTATATACGTCCATGGAGTTCATTTGTCGCCGGGTATTCCCAAGTTGCACTTATTCCCTTTAACGTGTGGTCCACACTTGGATCACTTATCTTTAATATCTTTAATCTGTATCTCGCAGGCATTATTATCGTCATTTGG
>PEVO01000015.1:17510-22620 GCA_002780235.1 Candidatus Berkelbacteria bacterium CG06_land_8_20_14_3_00_43_10 | reverse complement strand
AACAAATTAACAAGAAATTAGAGCTAATTAGAAAGACCCTAAAGTAAGATTTCTTAATTATCTAATACGCGGGTATGTCAACAAAAACATCGATGTTGACCAGAATTTGGGGCTGTGAATGAGTAGTATTAAGTATCAAGTAGTAGGTATTAAGCGCCTGGAACACGGCGGGGGTTTTATTTGACAGAAATAATATGCACTATCTATCCGCTAGCGGATAGATAGTAATCAGGTAGAGAAAGATGGTGTCACCACACCGTGAGAAGAAGTGCGGGCTGATGCTCTTTAGAAATCCGTTACTACCCCTGTGCCTGGATGTCCTGTGCGGTTTTGAGGAGATCTTTAACGTTTTGGGCGAGCGGGTCGAGCGTTTGCGCGCGTTTGAGGTAGATTATCGCAAGGTCGAGTTTTGAGACAGCGTAATCGGGAGATTTGATAATAGGATCTTTTTGGAACTCTTTGAGCGCGGTAAAACCGACAAGATACCACGCATCGCGATACTGTGGCGCAACTTCTGTTGCGCGGATAAATGCTAACTCGGCGCTGTCTAACCTCTCTTCATCAAGATACTTTTTGCCGAGCACAAGGAGCGGTTCTAACTCTTGTTCATCACCAAGAATTGCCTGCATCGCGACCTGCGCTTTGCTTGGCTGTGGCGGTTGCTGCGGTTCAGTTTTGATCTCTTCTTTTGGTTGTGGTGGTGGTTTGGCATCGCGCACCGATTCGACACCAGCAATGACACCCTGTGTATCTTTTTGTGTTTCTTGGACAGGTGTGGGTGCAACAGGTTGCGGCTCAACCGCAGGGTGCGCTTGGTCCTTTGCGGGAGCGTTTTGTGGCGATCGGTTCACCACAAAAAGAACAATCACAACACTTATTATGACGCCAATTTTTGCCCAGCTACTTGGTTTTGTTAAAAACTGTCGCTTTGCCCCGGGCGATGTAACTTTGGGCATTGCCGGATTGATGGTTTTGGGAAGTTTAGTAATGAGCATATAAAATCACTAATCAAACACTAATATTATTCCTAATAATCACGAATTAGAAGTAATTAACATCTTATCGCTGACTAATTTTCTTGCAACCATCTCCTGCCAGACCGCTTCGGTCACAAAGGGCATGAAAGGATGTAAAAGTTTCAATGAAACTTTTACAGTATTAAGAAGTATGAAGTAAGTATTAAGGGATAAATCTTTATCCTCTAACTGTTTTTTGCTTACTTCGATGTAGATATCCGCAAAATCGTGCCAGATGAATTGGTAGAGGGTCTGTGCCGCTTCGTGAAAACGGAAGTTCTCGATATCTTTTTTGACTGACTTCTCCGTCTGTTCCAGTTTTTGTAATATCACTTTATCTGCATCAGTTTGTAATTTTGAATTTTGAATTTGTGATTTGTTTAGAACTTCTGATTTAGAGTTTAGAGTTTCTAGATTTGATATCACAAATCTTGCGATATTCCACACTTTATTGCTAAAGTTCCTCATCCCCTTAATCTTCTCTTCGCTGATGACAATATCGTTGCCGGCGGATACGCCAAATACTAGCGCCATGCGCAGGGCATCGGCGCCGTATTGGTCGATAACGCCAAGCGGATCCACCACATTGCCTTTGCTTTTACTCATCTTTTGGCGATCTTTATCGCGCACTAAACCATGTAAATAGACATATTTAAACGGCGCTTTACCGGTTTTGTATTTGCCAAGCATGATCATGCGTGCGACCCAAAAGAATAAAATATCATGCCCAGTTTCCATGACAGTGGTTGGGTAGAATGTTTCAAAATCACGTGATCGCTCCTTTAACTCGGGGTGGTTGCTATTTGTTGTCATGAGTGGCGCGAACGTCCATTGACCGGAAGAAAACCAAGTGTCAAAGACATCTGGGTCTTGTGTCAATTGTGTTGAACCGCACGTGGGGCATTTGTCCGGCGTTTCGCCAGCGGTGATAATTGGCTGGCAGGTTTTTTGCTCCTCCTCCACCTCGGAAGAGTCTACCTCATTTTGCCGAGGCCCCACGGGGCACGTCGCCACTTCCGAGGAGATCCCGTCGCCTATTTTTGATTTTTCATCTGCACTTTTGACATTTGACATTTGACTTTTGAGATAATTCTCACAGTACCACGCTGGAATTCTAATTCCCCACACAATCTGTCGGCTGATATTCCAATCGCGTAGATTTTCTAACCAGTGCAGATAGATCTTTTCAAACTTTTTAGTAACAAACTTTACCTCTCCACTTTTAACCGCCTCGATCCCCAATTCTTGCAGACTCTTTCCCTCATTTCTTGATTGTGGCGAAGCCACTCCATAGTTTTTCGCTTTTAGTTTTTCGCTTTTAGTTTTCTTCGTCATCGCGATGAACCACTGCGGCAGAACCATCGGCTCTATCGTTTTATGGCATTTGTAGCAGACGGCAACAGAGTTTTTATACGGTTTTCGGGTTAGGAGTCCAAGCTTTTCTAAGTCATCTATAACTTTTTTGCGCGCTTCTTCTCCTTTTAAATTATGATATTTTATAGGCACCCAGTTGCCACCCAACTTGCCAAAAAAATCAAATGCGGTATGGTCCATCGCCAAACTATGTTTTTTGCCGATATCATAGTCGGTCCCGTCGTGGGCAGGCGTAATTTTGAGCGCGCCGGTGCCAAACTCCCTATCCACCAGTTCATCGGCAATAACGGGCAGTTCTCGGTTTGTGAGCGGTTGGATGACAGTTGTGCCGATCAAATGTTTAAAGCGCTTGTCGGCAGGGTTTACCGCGACTGCAACATCGCCAAACATCGTTTCTGGGCGCGTTGTTGCGACGGTTATATCGTCATATTTAATCTCATACAACTCGCTCGCACGATCCTCATGGGTAATCTCTAAATCGGACAGCGTGGTTTGGTGCTTGGTGCACCAGTTGATGATTTTAGAATCGCGGTAGACTAAGCCGTCATCGTAGAGTTCTTTAAAGGTCTGATAGACGATTTTTATAATATCATCATCGAGCGTAAACTTTGCCCGCGTCCAATCGCAACTCGCACCCAGCCGACGGAGCTGATTTTCCATATTTTCTTTGTTGGCGAGAGTAAAGGCAAGTATATCTTGAAAGGTTTCTTCACGTGACCTCTTGCCCTCCTTAGCCTTGGCGAAGGATGGGTCTTTTTCTAACTTTTTTTGGTAAACAACCTGCGTTTCGAAACCCGCGTGATCTGCACCCGGTAACCATAGCGTTAGATCGCCCTTCATGCGGTGGTAGCGCACCATAATATCTTCCAAAGTTACAAAAACCGCGTGCCCGATGTGTAAGCTCCCGTTGGCGTTGGGGGGAGGCATCACCATACTAAAGTATGGAAGTCCTAAACTCGAAGTTCTAAATTCTAAACTATGGTCATCTCGTTTTAAGCTTTGAGCTTTATTATTAGGAATTTGTTTAGAGTTTACCTGCCCGACATGCCAAGTCGATGGCAGGCGGGGAGTTTGGGATTTAGAGTTTGAAAAATTAGGCTGGAAGGCATGATTTTTTTCCCACATCAAATAGAGCGCTGACTCGTGCTTTAGGTGGTCGTATGCGGGAACTATATCGTCGTGCATAACAGGTAAAGTCTATCGCAGAAGCAAAAAAAAGTCAAAACACTTGACGTGGTGACGATAACAGACTATACTATGTTCATCTGAATCTTTTGGGAAAGGTTGGTGCACTTAATGCAAGTTGGTACAAGGAGTTCGGGAAAAGTGTTGGGGCGGGTGATTGGTGGCTTGGCAACTTTCCTCATCGTGCTCGCCACGGTGAGCCTGATCGAGGAAAACAAAGTGTGGAAGGATCAGGCACAATCCCAAGAACCGCAAGATGGTGACGGCGAAAACGTGGGGGCGGAAGTTCCGTCGGATGCAATCAACGACTATGTCGGGACGTGGATGGGAGGGATTCAGCAAGGATTTGCAACTATGCCCTTCAAGTTCCAGTTCAATGATGACATGACCGTGACCGTTTGGCCAGCGGATGAGCCGGTGGTCAACACGACATACGAGATCGTTGAGGGCGGGAAGTTCCTTGCTCTCTTTAACAATGGCACCGAGGCATTCCAAGGCTCCGCAAGTCAAGGAGAAACGGGGAAATTCCTTGACTTTTGCTACCTCGCCGGTATTAGCAAGGACTCGACGGGGAGGATGCGGTTTACGGATCAGATGTGCGGAACCGCACAGAAGCGGTAGACCGCACAAGGGAAAATAAACAGATTGCGACCGAATGGCTATGGAGCTGTTTGGTCGCTCTTTTTTTTGTGGTATACTACTATGTAGGAAGAGACCATATTAAAAAGAATAATCAGGCAATAATAATGTCATCGCGGGCGAAGCGCGGCGATCTTGATAGATTGCTTCGTCGTATAACTCCTCGCAACGACAATCGGATTGCTTCTCCCGCCAAAGGCGGGATCGCAATGACAGAAAAATGTAACAGTCAACGAGAGTTATTACAGGAGGGGAATGATGTATCGTTTGAGACTCAAAAAGTCGACCATCCATACGCTTTTTAAGTGGATGACGGTTTTTGTTGTTGTAAACTACAGCGTTGGCGCGATACTATTGTCATCGTTTGTCATTCCGCAAAGAATTGCAAATGCGGCGGATATTGAACCAACGCTTGGTCTAACATATCCTCGACAAGTTGGAACAGCGACAAAGAGTACGAATGGCACATATACTATGAAAATTAAGTTTAGGACTCAGTGGGGTGGGACTATTTTTGACACTAAGTCGGTAAGCGGTGGGGTAAGCAAAAATCCTCCGACAACGATGTGCTATGTTAATATTCACCTCAAAGAAGGGTCGAATATAAACAATAAAAGTGTAGAATCGCATGAACTATATCCAAACCTTGGCGGGGTAAATCGTAATACATATTTTTGCGATAGGCCATTCCCGTTTGATAGAACATACGTTGAGGGTGATTTAATATTTACAAAACTAAAAGTCGGAACCAATAACTTTATGTCATCAATGAAATACGGTAATAACAATACTACTAAAGCTCTTGGAATTAGTTCTCAAATAATACAGTTTACTATAATCGTGAACGATAAAGGGGCAATTACAGGGGCTGCAATAGAATCAAGCGGGAATAGCGG
>PEVO01000015.1:17296-17456 GCA_002780235.1 Candidatus Berkelbacteria bacterium CG06_land_8_20_14_3_00_43_10 | reverse complement strand
TGGGGGTAGCGATGATCCAGGTGGCTTTGTCGACAAAGGTGAAGAATGTCCGCTGACAACAGGCGAGTTACTAAGCTGGTTTAAAGACAACTTTCTTATGAAACCGATCTGTGCGGCAACAAACTTAATCGCTTCGGCAGCAACAGCGATTGCAGCATGG
>PEVO01000015.1:17147-17289 GCA_002780235.1 Candidatus Berkelbacteria bacterium CG06_land_8_20_14_3_00_43_10 | reverse complement strand
CCACATTTTTTGTGCCGGCGTTGGGGCTAACATGATGAATAAGTCAAAAGTCCATAAAGTCCATAAAGTCGTATAGTCGTAAAGTCGAAAGTAAGGGGAAAAAGAATCTATATTTATAAAATACGGAAGTAAAATGTCAAAA
>PEVO01000015.1:10513-17136 GCA_002780235.1 Candidatus Berkelbacteria bacterium CG06_land_8_20_14_3_00_43_10 | reverse complement strand
AAAGTCAAAAGTATGGAAAAGAAGATTTTTTATTAATACACTGTTGGTGGGGGTTTTTGCGCTCTCCACGACTTTTGTGTTTGCGCAGACACCAGCAAAACCTGCAACTGCACCCACGGCGTCACCCAAACCGGCAACGGGTGCGCCGACAACCACACCGGCAAAACCAACTAACCCTGCTACTCCTAAGGCAACACCCGATACAGTATCCTCATTATCCGCACCAACGGGTGGGTTGCAACTTGGTGCAGACCAGCGCCAACCGCTCAACCTCTTTTTGCGTGATAGTAAAACGGTCAAAGCACTATGGTCTACGATTTTGCGTATCGCCGATACATTTGTGGTGCTCTTTTTGCTCGCCATCGCCTTTGCCACGATTTTGCATATTAGTTACGACACGTATGGGATAAAAAAAGCGATATTACCGCTCATCATCGGCATCATCTTATCGCATTTTAGTTTAGTTATTGTGCAGAACTTTACCGATTTTGCGCAGGTGATGGGTGCGGGGATGTATAATGCGGCGTCGAGCGGACAAGGTGCGTCTGGGATGGCGACAAATATCAGTAATACATTCTTTACTGGTGGGCTTAAAGCGCTTGAACCAACTGGTGGTGAAGTTACTGCAGTTGCACTTATCGGTTTGTTCACTTTTGCGTTTGTAGTCCCAGCGTCTGCCGGGGCAATATTCCTTGGTCTACTTGCCCTCGCCCTCATTATGATCGCTATCCCCACGCTGCTCATTCTTGTGCTTTCTTTTTTGCTCTACGCGCGGTTTTATCTTATCACCGTGCTTACTATCATCGCCCCGCTTGCGTGGCTCACTATTATGTGGAGCCCGGTGCAAGGGTTTTTAAAAACATGGTGGAAGCAGTTTACCCAATGGGTGTTTATGGCGCCCGTTGCGATATTCTTTTTATGGCTTGCTATTGCATTTTCTCAATCCAGCATAGCAAACGGCGAGGCAAACTTTGGCACCTATCTACTGTCTTTGGTCATGCTGTATCTTGCCATCCAGACACCGTTTAAGATGGGGGGGCAAGTTACCGCAACGATGAGTAAATATGCACAAAGTAAAGCCCTCCCTGTGGCAAAAAAAGCTGTCGGTAGTAGCGTAAACGCGGGGCTCAATGCGTGGGGACAATCTAATGTTCCATTTGGGAAAAATAAAGGAAAGCAATGGTCGCAGGCATATGGAGTTATGGGTCTAGATGCGATGAAAGAAGGCGCAAAGTTGCGGTGGGGACAAGGAACGGCAACCAACAGAGCAGCAAATGCAGGTACATTTGTGGGGCTTGGACCAGGCGGCAATAAACAGCGTGCAGAACAACTGCGTAAAAAAGCGCAACAAGAACGCATCGATAGTGAGCAGTTTGCGACAGGGACGGGTGCAGATAGAATCCAACGGATCGAAGATGGGAGCATTAAAAACCCAGAAGATGCGCTGACGATGATAGAGATGATGGCGCAAAAAGGAGAGGATGCAATGGGTGCGCTGGAAGCGTATATTAAAAACTCAAAATATAATAAAGATGGGAAAGATCCCCGCGACAAAGACCCCAACTTTGCCAAGCGCTGGAACAATGCGGTTATGTATACCAAGCCGTGGTTGATGCATACGACAAATCCGGGAGATAAACCAGCTGATACCGCAACCGCAGAAGAAAAAGCTGCATACGCAGAAAAAAAGAAACCTATAGATGACCAACAACGGGTTATTGATGCATGGGTCAACTTTGAAAATGTTATGAAAAATAGTGCAAAAGAACTTGGAAAGGTTGGGCGAATCGATGATACACATAAGTCAGCGGTCGAAGGGAAAATTACCGAGAAAATAAATGAAATGCGTGCGAGCGGGGCAACTTCAACTGATATAAAAGGTGTTACATATACAAATAGAGAACTTGTTGAAGAGAGAGATAGAATTAACCGAAGCACGAATGCGACGGCTACTCACCTAGATTTAGGTGATATCACGGTTGGCGGAACAAAAATAGAATATAACGGTGGTGAGCAAAACGATTTACTGCGACGAATTCGCAATAACCCGGCGATGTGTCAAACGCTCGAAGATAAAGGTGCTGCTTCACCGATTACTGCTATTACAAATGAGGTTATTAAACCACCAAGACCATAACTATGGACAGTAATTTGAACTCAAGTCTCAACCTATCGCGCATCTCAGAGTCCAACCGCACTTTCATCGAGCGCGCTGTTAACGAATACGACTTATTGGCGTTGGGAGATATTTTCGCAATGCTACAGATGCTCGATACAACCTCCCTGGCTGCTGATTATGCACAATTGGTCCGTCAGGTGAAAGACACCATTGTAAGCGCGGGGTTATCGTTATATCCCACAACACTTCTGTCTATAAATAAAGCGATCCGGGCAGAGAATTATTTAAAGTCCCGTGAGATTTTAGAGCGTGAGATAGGGTTTACCAATAAGAACGTTGCGATGTATGTAAGCCCAAAAATTATGGAGTTAAACACTTTATGGCGGCACCTGTCTTTTCTTAATTCTTGCCCGGGCGCATCGGGAAAACCAAATAACAGTATTGCACTTGCAGACATATCAGCTTAAAACCAACTATGTCACAAACAACTTACCAACAAGCGATCGACTATGTGCAACAACTGCGACAATCGCTTATTGCGAACAACGCGGTCAGATATCTGTTGCCCCAAGAGATCACGGCGCTGGAACAGTTGCCCTATGCACCCGAACAAACAGTGCATCTGTTTAATAGAACCCAAGCGATAGAACTGTTGATGCGGGCACAGATAGGGTTGACGCTGGAATGGCATGCAAGGGCGGCGGGGATGCAGAAGTAAGTATTAAGTATTAGGTAGTAGGTATTAAGGGTGGGGACAAGAGGAAAATGATTTATGGTCATTGCGAGCCCCTCGGCAAGCTCCGCGAAGCAATCTGGTAAGATCGCCACGGACTGCGTCCTCGCGACGACAAGCGGATCGCAATTCTTGATAAAGGATCGGGATAAACTTCCTCGCTATGACACAATAATTAAGAAAAGCATACATATACAAAGCATTTTTTACATTTTACATTTGATTTTTTACATTAATTTGCTATAATAAACCGTTATGACAAACACACCGGGAAATCAAACAACAAGGGAACAAACAGATCGCGACCAGTATGGCGATACTGTTGAAAATGCGCAGGAGCGTGAACATGGGGCAGACGAGCAGCAAGAGCGCCACGACGTAACCCCAGAACAACAAGAAGAGATAGACCAGATGCGCAATGAACGAGAGGGTAGAACGTTTTCTGATGCAGATAACCCCGATCTCCAAGCAGCAATAGCAATGGCGCGCAGGCAAGAACTTGCCCGGCGTGAAGGTAATAATGGCAGACCCGTGGATATTATGGAAGAGTTTAATATTATGTCGTGGTTTATGTCGGGACAAAGATGGTTGGAGATGAAGCAAGCGGGATACGAGCATCAAACCAGAGAAAATGCTGAGCAGTTTCAAGAATGGGTCGACAAGAAATTCCCTTTACTTGTAACGGGTTGGCATAAATACGTTGTGTCATTTTTGCGTGGTGATCCGTATGCATGGGAGCGCACCATGACGGGGCTCCTCAAAAAACGCTCAGAGGAGATACGGGCGAACAGCGCGCTGACAAGTGATGATAGAAAACGCGAGTTTACGTATCACTGTAAAAAAACAAAAAATATATTTGAGGCGCGGGCGTATCTCATGACGATATCTCTAGTTGGTGAGATATCTGATGAATTTATAGATATATATCTTACGACTTTTGGCAAAAAAGTTACCAATGCTCCCGTCTATAAAGATCTCAAAAAAGGTGGTGAATACGATACGGATGCACAAGGAAATGTAAAAACAAAGTCAGGGCTTATTGGCTACGAACAAGATATGTGGTTTGAAGATTTAATTCGTAAACAAGGTTTTCTCACAGGTAACCGACCCGATATGTGGCACAGCGGACCACGGGGGTTTGTCCGAGATAAAAATGGCGCAATTATCGGTGTCGGGTTTGTGAGCGCAGAATTTAGGGCAGAGAAAGCAGACCAAGATCTTACCGATAAAACAGGGCAACGCGGTGAGCTATCTATGGACACTCACACGTCTAATCTTATTAAAGATGATGATCACGCAAAAGCAACGGAGCAGATGCTTGTAAACAAACTTGCGTTTGGCATAGATGACACGATTGCAGAGTTAGAAACGTGGCAGAATAAGTTACGTATTGACAGCGCTCAACATGAACCGGGATGTGAAAAAGCGCAGAGTCTACTCAAAGAAGCGCAAGGGTATAGTGAAAAGATCCAGCAAGAAGAAAAGCGCAAAGAGATTATCACACGCCGACTCGCCTATGGGATAAGCAAAGATGATGTAAAATCACTCCTGCTTGACCCGACAAGTGATTATACGATTATGGTTAACGGTAAAAAATACGTGGAACGAGATTTGGCATTGAGTCTTGGTATTCGCAAATATTACCAGTCAAGAACCGAAAATGATATTGCGCGCATGGTCCGTGGATATTCGGTAAAGTTAAACGAGAGAAAAGCCATAGAACAACTGTTGGGCGATAAGCACAGAGAAGAGTTTGCGTTTAGTTGTCAGCATTATCTTCTTGGTGTGCGCCAAAACGGGAAGTACGACAAATCGCGCGATGCATCGGTCAATGTTACTAAGTATGTGGCAAAAGAATCGGGGAAGTTGGAGGTTGATAACTTTAGTCAAAAAACACTGGGGTATACCATTGTGCGCCACGAAGGGCAAGAGAGAGTTGTCGCATACGACGATGCAGATATAGGACATCTTTTGAGTAGAAACATTATCGACCCGCGCGATGAACAAGCGCTCTCCGAGTTTCGTATTCATACATCAAAGAATTCCGAAACAGATGATAAATATCAGGAAATCGTCAACGCACCACTGTATTTTGAAGGGAAACGAGAATCACAAAGCGCCCACGACGTGGTGTCTGACTTTACGAGCAACTTGATGCGTGGGATCGATAAAGTCAACACGTATCTTAAAAAAGAAGATGTGCAATCATCGGCAGATTTAATGGAACTCCTCCGTCGTTCTCGTGGCGAGATTGCGCAGATACGGTCGACGCTCACGACGTTGTTCCCTATGCCACATTTCCGCGATAACGGACAACAGCAGGAACTTGCGCCAGATTTGGTTGAGCAAATTCGCACGGAAGTAATTGGGTGTCTATCGGTTTCTCCTGCCCCACTCAAACGCATTACGGACGCACAGCGAGAAGAGATTATCGAGCATGTCGGTTTGCATGGTTTACCTGCGGAAGCAGTGCGCGATGCGATCTGGAAGTTTAACGAAGGTGCGATAAGCGAGATTCGCAACGCGGAGCGACTTATCCCTGAGTTAGAAGATGTTATAGAAAAAGCATCTCAAATCATCACGGTCGAAGAAGAGAATCACCCCGATGAATCGCATGCTCACCTGACAACGCGGTTGCGTGCCCGCCGTGAGCGGATACAGAGGTTTTGCAAGAGTATCCCCGAACACCGTATTGATGATACGGTTGCGCGTCCAACCCATGAACAACGGCAGGTTTTGTCCGATTTGAACTTGGGTGCACCCATCCCTATAGAAATTGGCGATAGAACTTTGTTTGATATTGTCCAAGACCTTGAACGCCAAGATATGGCGCTCTGGCATGCGCTGTATCGTTTGGGATATTACCAAGATCCAAAGCCAAAAAATCAGCGACGCAGAGTAGTTGTTGATGAGGATGAAGAGTGGGATATGGCGGCGTAGGGGAGTATCCCGCCGAAGGCGTGATGGAGAATCAACCTAATTTCTAATTTCTAATTAACCTAAAGAATTCCCAAATCCCAAGCCCAAATTTCTAAATTGGTCATTAAGTCATTGGACATTGATTAGAGCAATTAGAAATTATTAATCCTTCGCAATTACTTTACCCTAAAATTATCCCCCCGTCGACTGGTAAACTCACACCGGTGACAAAGTCCGATTCCAGTAAGAATATAACTGCTTTGGCGATCCCCCCAACGGTCTCCTGCCTGCCCCACGCGCGTGGCACCGGTGATGATGATGGTTGTATCTTTGAGATTCATTGTAATTTTATATTACCATATATAAAACTATTTTATGTAAGGGTAAGGGGAAGATTTTTCGATAACCTCCCCCTTACCCTTACCAACCCATCCCTCTCCAACGACTTTTACAGGAGTATATAAACTTCTTTTCTTTCAGGAAAAATATAACTCCCCCGCCAAGGCGGGGTCAAACATATATTTTTCGTTAAGCAAAAAGAATTTTGTATTTCCTGAAAAAGGGAACAAACTTATACAAAGCCAAAAATAAATACGATCTTCCTCAAACGCATCCCGCCTAATACCTTATACCTACTACCTACTACCGAATACCTAAAATATGATACACTATATCCAAATGCACAGAAATGAATTATCACGTAGGGGTAAAAAATCGGAACTCGCCGATATCATCCTTGGTGGGCAAGATGGGTTGGTCAATGTTTTGGGGGTCATACTCGGCATTAGCGCAGCATCGGGTGATATTAAAATCATCATCGCCGGTGGTTTGGCAGCAACGTTTGCCGAAAGC
>PEVO01000015.1:2624-10500 GCA_002780235.1 Candidatus Berkelbacteria bacterium CG06_land_8_20_14_3_00_43_10 | reverse complement strand
AAGAAGAGATCCGCCATATCTTTGCCAAAAAAGGGTTGAGTGGTAAAATTCTCGACGACGTGGTCGAACATGTGACCGTCGATGAAAAAGCGTGGTTAGAGATGATGATGCGCGAAGAGTTGGGTTTAGAAGAAGTTAAGGATAAGGATATATACACGGGGAGTTTTGTCGTCTTTATCTCGGCGCTCATCGGGTCGTTTATCCCGCTTGCGCCGTTCTTTTTTATGTCGATTCGCGCAGCGACCATCGCATCGGTTATTTTATCTGCTCTCGCGCTTCTCCTCGTAGGAATTTACAAAGCAAAAGCAATTATCGGCAGCCCACTTAAAAGCGGTTTGCAGATGGTGTTAATCGGTATGGGCGCTGCACTGGCAGGATATGTGACAGGGTTGGTTTTTCAGTAATAGGCAGACTAATCTTGACGTGTAGCCGACGTCATGATAAGAAGAAACAGCATGCATGGACACTGTTGTTTAACAACGCGCTAATCGAAGTTATACACAAATTATGCTAATGTTAATAGGAAAGGATGAGATCATATGTTACATGTCACTGGCATTTCACAATCATATGGCACCACAATCCTTTCTAACATTTCGTTAGTATTGGGTGATGGTGTCAAAGTTGCGCTTATCGGACCAAACGGTTCCGGTAAATCGACGTTGCTTTCAATCATTGCGGGTGTTACTAAGCCCGACGGCGGGAAAGTTGAACTCTCTCCCGGGTGTTGTATCGGTTACCTTCCACAAGAAATAGATACATCCAACGAACATCGAACGATAAAGGACTATCTGCGTCATTCAACAGGGATAGCAGAGCTTGAATCTAAAATGGAAAAGTGTAGCCAGCGTATGGATGATTCTGAATCAGCACGTCTGTTTGATTGTGCACAAGAGCAGTATCTGCGCCTTGAGGGATACGATTTTGATCGTAAAGTCAATATCATGATGCATGGGTTTGGGCTTGATACTATAAAAGACTCACGACCAGTGAGTCAACTCAGCGGAGGTCAGAAAACAAAAGTTGCGCTCATTGGAGTTTTGCTCAAAGGAGCAGATATTCTCCTACTCGATGAGCCGACAAACAATCTTGATCTTCCCGCGATTATGTGGCTTGAGTCCTACATCAAAGCATCTCAAGCATCATGTCTCTTGGTATCTCACGACCAAGTGTTTGTTGACCGCATTGTATCGAAAGTGTTTGAGATTGATTGGTATTCGCGCGAATTGAGCGAATTTAAAGGGAACTATACGCAATATCGAGCGCATAAAGAGATAATTCGTAACCAAGAAGAAAAACGGCTTGAAGAGCAGGAAGAAGAGATTTCACGGTTAGAGCATAGTGCGAAGGAGAAAAAGTCGTGGGCGATCTCTGGAGGAAAGCAAGTGACGGGTGATAACGATAAATATCTCCGTGGTTATCAACGGGATCGGTCGGCACGTATTGGCACTACTGCAAAATCACTTGAAAAAGCTCGATCACGTATCAAGCGTGTTGAACCTTCAAAGATACGAGAACCTCTTGTTATAGCGCTTGAACCAACAGACAACCCAGCGAAGCAAGCCCTCTCTCTTACGAAGCATATGTTGGGTATAATGATTCGTTCTCTATTGGACCGATTACCCTTTCAGTTTATTATGGTAAACGGTTAGGAATATTGGGACTCAACGGTAGTGGAAAATCGACATTACTCAAAGCGTTGATGGGCGAACTACCTGCCAAAAGCGGACACGTGCATGTTGGTGAATCACTTATCATCGGGAACCTCATGCAGGAGCATGCTAACCTTCCTCGGGATGAGACAGTGATCTCTATTTTCAAAAAAAGTTCTCCGGCTGATGACGAGCGCATCTTCCACCTTCTCCACAAGTTTCATTTTACGAAAGAAGATGCATTTAGGGTAACAGGGACGATGAGTCCCGGAGAACGAGCACGGTTGATAATGGCACTTTTTGTTGCGCGGTCGGTGAATGTGCTTATCTTAGATGAGCCAACAAACCATCTTGACATCGATGCATTACATGCGTTAGTCACTGTTCTCAAGGACTTTTCTGGAACGATCGTTTTTGTCTCTCATGACAGGTTGTTTATCGATGCGATACAACCAGATTTTCTCTATGAGTTACGCAATGGTCAGTTGGCAATTATCCCAAGTTGGGATACATATGTAACGGATATTGTGCAGTTGAACGAACGACTTATCAAAACGATGATACGGGGTTAGGGTGTTCCACTCATAACCCCGTTTTATTTGTAAATATAAATGAAGCGGTTACCTACGTTGTGGTAACCGCTTGTTGTAGTAGATGCGAAATGCATCTATCCCATAAGGGTCGGGGGCAGTGCAATCACCGCACAAAAGATGTGATCTGACTTGGCATCCATACAAACCTCTTTCGCGAAATGAGGTGAACGTTGGGTGCGTCAACCATGTGTGCACCCAGTCCTCGTCAAAGTCGGGTAATTCATCCGCAGTGTAGAATCCAGAAGTGACTAACCCTGGACACGTAACCATTTTACCCTGTGAGTCAATGACCAGACCCGCAAGTGAAGCCGTGCATTCATTGCGTGGTGCAAGCCCCATGAGTTCACTTGATATGGCAGCATTTCCCACACCGACACTCACACCATTTTCCTTGAGCCGAGTGAGTCCGATTATAATTTCAAAGAAATCGTTCGGTGGTAGTATCAACGACCGGTGAGACTCTTTGAATGGCTTAAAGAGGTTAAAATCACATGGAATGCCGAGTTCTTGACAGTAGCCGATTACCTCGCGATAGTGTAGTGCGTTGTAAGCATTAAGTGTGCACAGCACATCTACAGGGACGCCTGCGCTAACAAGCGATAGAATTACTTGATCTGTTTGTGCAAATGTTCCTTTGCCGCGTATTGTGTCGTGAACCTTGCCGATACCATCGAGACTTACAAATATCGATAGCCATGGCATAGTTGAGAGTTCGTGGATAATGTCATTAGTCACAAGGATTCCATTAGTGGTAATGGTCGTTGACAGCAAACAGGTTTGTGCATGAGCAAGAATAGCCATAATATCCGGATGCCGGAACGGCTCACCGCCTATGATGCTTAATTCAAAAACGCCGGCGTGAGACAGGGCAGAGATTATCTCGGCAGCTCTCGCATGGGACATCACATTTTCTACGCTGTAGTTTTCTTGGAAACAATGCGCACATCTGAGGTTACAGTCTGTGTTTATCTGTAGCTCAACGCCTGTCGGGACTGTATGTTGTTCTTGCTCAATTGTTTTGTATCCGTCTAAAGAAAGTTCTTACATTACGTTAGATACAAACGTGTGAACATCGTGTAACGCACGTTCTTGGTCAACCTGATATTGGATTGCAATACGATGTGCAATGTCTACAATCGATGCATTTTCATTAAACAGTGCGTGTGCTATGAGTGCACCAAGTTCGTTGACAACGACAAGGCGATTACAATCGAGAAAATAGACGAGGTATGATTGCGCTTCTTTTCGAATACGGACACGCATGTCACATGCTCCTTTCAGATTGTTAAAGAACTGAGGGAGGGTAATGGGGTTACCCTCCCTCAACGCGCGTTACAGTGCAGACCGGAGCTTGGCATCGATACTTGACTTGACCTCTGCCAGACGGTCGTCCCCCGTTGGAGCGCGCGGGCTGCCACCACATGAGCGCAAACAACAACCGGCTTCAACCGATTCAGGTGCCTGCCCCTTGCGGACAACCTTTGGAGGTACATACAACTGCTTATCCATTTTACCGACCTCCCTTCTACCAGATTAAGATAAGCTCACCATACACAATAGATAGTATTGCGTATGGAGTCAATAGTTATCTCTTCTTCGCCTGTATCCGCCACAGCTTGGAGTAGAGTCCTTCACTTCGTAAGAGTTCTGCGTGGGTGCCATGTTCGGCGATAACTCCTTTGTCTACAACATAGATGACATCGTAATCGGCGATGGTCGACAAGCGGTGGGCGATGGCGACGGTGGTGCGCCCTTTGGACGCGATGTTAAGCGTGCCAAGAATTGTTTTTTCGCTTTTGCTGTCGAGCGAACTGGTCGCCTCGTCAAATACCAAGATCTTGGGGTTGCGGATGACGGCGCGGGCGATAGCGACCCGTTGCTTTTCGCCACCGGAGAGTTTAACTCCCCGCTCCCCAACGGTCGTATCATATTTATCAGGAAGCGAGGCGATAAAGGTATCAAGCGATGCCAGTTTAGCAGCATTTTCTATCTCTTTTTGTGTTGAAAAATGACTGTCCCTCGACTGCGCTCGGGATAAAGCAAAGCGGATATTATCGCCGATGGTGGCGTTAAAGAGCGCCGGATCCTGCGGGACGATCGCCATCAGCGCCCGGCGCCCATCTTTGCCAAGCTCGGTGATTGAGACACCGTCGATTGTAATCTCACCCGTTGTCGCTTCATATAATCGAAACAACAGTTTGACGATCGTTGATTTGCCGACCCCGCTTGGTCCGACAAAAGCGACCTTCTGCCCAGGCTTTACTGTCAAACTAATATCTTTTAATATCTGTCGTTTGTCGTTATAGCCAAAACTGACGTTTTTAAAAACAATCTTGCCTTTGGGGTTTTTAGGGAGTTTGGGGTGTTTGGGTTCACTGATGCCGAGCGGTTCGTTTAACACCTTTGCCATCCCATCCAAGTCCACCAAACTGTCTTTAATCGAACGGTAGATAAAACCGAGCACCCCGATTGGGGCGGACAAGCGCATAATGTAGGTAGTAAGAAGAACAAGATCTCCGATGGTCAAGATGCCGACGAGCGTCTGGCGGATGGCAAGATATAAAATCAAGCCAAGCCCAACGAGCAAGATGATCGCTTGGACACCGGAGATGAGGGCAAAGAGTTTGTTAGAGGAAACGGACAGGTCGTAGCGCTTGTTGACCGATGGGTGGTAGCGTTCCATCTGGGATGCTTCGCTGTTAAAGTATTTAACCGTTTCGATGTTGGTGAGGGCGTCAACTTCTAACCCCGCCACCTCGTCGTCGGCTTGGAGCATCCCCATGCGGAACTTCTGCCGTTTCTCCGTCGCCCAGATGGTAAACCAAGTGTAGAGGACGATGGTGACAAAGGTGATGAGGGCGTAGACGGGGGCGTAGAGTTTGAACAGCAAGATCGTCACAAAGATTAACTCAAAGGCGGTCGGCAGGATGTTGATGACCATAAAATCCAGGATAAACTGCACCGCCCGCCCGCCACGGGTGATTTTCCGCGAAAGCCCGCCGATCTTCTGGTCGTGGTGATATTTGATGGGGAGCGACAAAAGATGGGAGAAAAGCTCAACCGACAGCGTGCGGGCAATGCCCATCTCCGCTGGGGCGAAGATCAGATCGCGAAGGTATTCAAACAGGGCGGTGATGAGTTTGAGGGCAAAGTAAATGATGAGAAAAGTGCTTAGAGTGCTTATAGTGCTACCAGTGCTGACAGTATCAATAATTTTCTTAAGATAGATCGGGTCAAAGCTGGTGGCGACTTTTGACGCCATCATAAAGAGCATGGTGGCAGTTATCGCTCCCCAATAGCCCTTAAAATAGCGCAGAAGATACCAGATGGAGATGGGTTTTGATTGCTTTGCATTGTGTAAAGATAATAACACAACTATTTCTATTAAGGATAGGGTGACCTACTTGCGAAGCGTTCCCCCTATCCTTAATAATCCAACCCCCTAGCCCGCTTGTTTTAGGAGCGATCATTATGTTCTTTTCTTTCTATAGACACTCCGAAATTTATCCTCGCCACATAGGCGGGTATGCAGTTTCGGTCTCTATGAAGTAAAAAGAACATACGATCTTCCTAAAACGGGGTAGTTCGTCAAACATCACCTTTTTGTGAAGCGAAATCGCTTCTTCGCTTCCAGAAAAAGAAAAAATAAACACCTCCGAGGTGGCGGGGGACTCCTCGGAGGTGTTACTGGTTTGACATTATGCGGCAGGGTTTTGTTCTGTGCAATCAGGACAGAGTTGCGCAGGGTTGAGGAATCGATTGCTCGTCGCTCGACGACACTTTGTGCATCTTTTCCCGCTCCCGGTCAGTAGGATCGCCTTTTCATCCATCAAGCTATTTGTATCAAGCCACGGATTTGATTATTTTTGTGGCGGCGGTTCATTACTTGTTGGTTGTCTGCTCAAATATCCCATTCCTTCCACCTCCTTTCGTTGGGGAATGTTTCACTCTGGAAAGAAATTACCTCCTTCGGAATAAACGAAGCAATGGGTGTTTGCGAGTTTCCGGCGAATCCGTTGGTATGGATTGAGGTAATTTCGTTTTGATTGGAGCTCGGAAATCATCAAGCGCAGAACCGACCGGCTTGATGATTTGTATCACCGGGGCGTCTGGGTTTTCTTGATATGTTACCGTCGTGTTGATTCTGACGATAGTGTTACCAAATCTCCGTTCATACCGACCTTCGAGGTTGTTTCCAGCGAGGTTTTGTGCACTTTCAAAAACACCTTTTGGGTTTAAAGCCATACACAAATAGTTTCCGGGTTCACCGTCAGCAAGTTCGCAACGTGTTTTTACCCTTACCTGTGCTCTCGCCTCGAAAACAATCACCGCAATCTCTGGATCAGCCAGCTGTTCTTTGATCCAAGCCAAAATAGGATCAATGAAAAATATCATTTCTTTCACATCTTTCTTACCGTGAGTCAACGATGTCAAGGTGCATCAAGAATATACCACTTGGGCAGGAGAAATGCAAGAGCTTGGGGGTCGGTATTAAGTAGTAAGTATTATGTATTATGCAGAAAAACTGATTAACGTGTGAAAGATTGACAATGACCAGTAAGTTGATAGTATAGAACTATGCAAAAAACAGTTTTTCAAAATGTGGTTTGGAAGGAAGACAAGCACTATGTTGCGCAGTGTTTGAATGTCGATGTATCCAGTTTTGGAGAAAGCAGAGTTGAGGCGCTGGCTAATTTGCAAGAAGCATTAGAACTTTACTTTGAGGACCAACCTACGGGTGATATAACGCATATAGAGCGCCCAACTGTCGTCAAACGACAGTTGGCGTATGCCTAAATTACCCTCGTCAAAATAGATAGAAAAGGTTCTGCACAGGCAGGGCTTTTATTTTGTCTCACAAAAAGGGAGCCATATTAAATACCGGAAGGAAATAGATCGGGTTTACACCGTAATTGTTCCCGCTAATAAAAAAGAGATCCCTGTCGGCACCTTCCGTTATATCTGCCGTCAGGCAGGATTGAAGGAAGATAACTTTCGATAAAACAAGAACTCCTCTCTCCGTTCGTCAGACATCTTGTTCTATCAGAGCACAAATAATTTCATACTTCCAGAAAAAGAAAAGTCGTCATTCTCGAGTCGGATGCAATCCGACATCGGGAATCTAGACTCCTACGTCATTGCGAGGGAGTAATAAATGACCGAAGCAATCTGTCAAAGATTGCCGCGCTTACGCTCGCAATGACGGGGGGTATCAATGGAATACCCTTCGACCTCGCTCAGGGTTATTTTGCGGTGCAAAATAAAAAAGAACCCCGGCGGGGTCAGGCACCTGTTTGATGTGCCCGACCCATCCGGGGAAAGTGAACTTCTACTCGGCAAACTGTTCTGATTTGCAGTTGCGACAAATCTGTTGTTGTTTGTCGTTCCGTGTGCAACAGATCACGCATACTTTTTGCCAGTCGTATGCGTTGACGACAACTTCGACCTCGTCTCCCCTTGGGCGAACGATCTTCATCCACTCTTGAAAATAGACACAGCAGAGTCGCGTAACGACCGTTACTGGTCGTATCTGGGAGTAGTCGAGGCGGTATTGGTCAGAACGGACAACTTGAAAGCGATCCATCGCTTTAGACACTTCGTTGAAGCGCTGTTGGTAGCCCTCCCACAACG
>PEVO01000015.1:0-2597 GCA_002780235.1 Candidatus Berkelbacteria bacterium CG06_land_8_20_14_3_00_43_10 | reverse complement strand
TGACATGCTCTGCACTAAACACATCTATCACTTCGGTGAGATGGGCTCGTGACATCGAAATACTTGTGCAACTTTCATAGTACCAAGGAGATGTACCCCAAGGAGACGTACTGCTCGGGTTACAATCTCGCGTCACTACCATCTGAACTTTCCCTATAACCCACCTCTCCTTTCTACTGTAGCCCCAGACTGAAAGAGGATATTCTTTTTTGGCATCAAGATTCTGTTTCTGATCTATGAGGTACCCGAAAACACCTTCAACGTGCAGGGGAGAATTGATCATTGACCCAAGCATGGTGGTTGGAGCGGGCAAATCTGGCGTGAGCAGGGGGCTCGTACCAGAAGTGTGCTCATGTCCATCTGAATCATGGTAGCCACGTCGCAGTCTAAACCAATTACCAAACTTCAGGAATGTCATACTTCGGGACATCTGATCAACTATCTTTGCCATGTTACCAAGGACAAATAACTCTTCTTCCTTACTATATGGAGTAAGGTCTATGGTGTGCGGTGTGGGCATACCCAACACCTCCTTAAGTTGTCAAAGGGCAAACCCTTTGTAACGAAAGAGTATATTTATTTACATAATTTGTCAAGAAAAATCGCCCCGGGCTCGACGGGGCGAAGTTAGCGTAATTTGTTGATTGGTCAATTAGTTTATTGGTTGTAACTTTCCCAGAGTGGTCGCTATTCTTCTTTGAGCGCACCAAAGACAAATGCATCATGATATGCCCCGTTGACATACACGTGTTGGCGGAGTGTTCCCTCTAACACATACCCGCATTTTTGGGCATAGTTGGCGCTTCTGCCATTAAAGGCGATAACTTCGCTGGTGAGTCGACGGAGATTGAGCACATTGAAAGCATAGTTCATGAGCACCATTTTAGCATCAGTGCCATATCCTTTTCCCCAGTAGTCCTTCTCGCCGATAACAGTCCCTGTGGTTGCAGTGCCATGTTTATGGTCAATGGTGTGCAATCCAATGTTGCCTATGTGGCGGTTGCCATCAAGAGTTACGATGGCAAATATCTTTCCATTCGCGCGATCTTTTTGCTTATCAAACCATGCTTCCTCCTCGTCACGTGATGTTGGAATATCAACGATGAGAAACTGCGTTATCTCTGGGTCGTTCATCCATTTGAGACAAATATCCAGATCCGTTCTTTTATCGAGTGGTCGCAACTGGACAAGAAACCCTTTAAGCGTAACCAGCTATGGCTGTTCCTGCACATTCAGATTCATTTCCTTTTCCTTTCGAATTATCAAGATTCTCGAGATAAAGCCGATTTGTATGCGAGCCTAAGACTCTATTACAACCTATATCTGGTAGCTGCATACGCGTTCTTATTGGCTACAAAAAGTTCATTGCTCATCAAGGTAGTGCATACTACCTTTCTTCGCACTTCACATTTTTCGCCTAAAAATAACACATATTCGCTCCAAGAAAAGATTGTAAAAGAGTCTAAACAAAAATCTCAGCTTCTGTCTCGCTGAGGGTATCGAATAATCAATATATGAGAACTAAATACGTTACAATCTCCCCAGCCAAACAGATGCCATTGTGGTGGCGATATTTGAATACCAGTTTGTTGGGGAAAGTCTATGTTGCATAATATAAATAGTATATAGGTAATGATGGTTTGTGTCAAGATTTGTTCTATAAGGGACAGTGGGCTCATTTCGATGATATTTGGCGTAATGTCAAAATATAGATGCTAATTTAATATATCGACATATCAATCTTTATAGTCATTCCGAGCCCATTCGGCAAGCTCAGGGTAAACTCCGTCGAGGAATCCCTTGGTTATTTTTAATAAAGGGATCCCTCCATTTCAGTCGGGATGACAATAATATATGCATTTTTTTACTCACTGTTACGATCTCCTGTAATTATGATTTATTTTTAAGGTTCAATCATATCACACATCAGGTTAACCCCAGCATCTATTTATTGCTATTACGCCCAGTGCCGACATACCACCAAAATCCACACCTTTCGATGTGGATTTTCGGTATCTTAAGAGATTAAGATAGAGGGAAGCTTAGTAGCTTCCGCCGCGGTTACCGCCACCGTTAAAATCACGGCGAGGGCGTTCTTCCATGGGTCGTGCCTCGTTAACGACAATCTGTCGTCCGTCAAGGTCCTTGCCATTGAAAGATTCGATCGCTTTTTGGGCTTCTTCGTCTGTAGACATTTCTACAAAACCAAAACCTTTTGAACGACCAGACATGCGGTCACTGATCACCGTTGCCGATGAAACTGTTCCCGCTGCGGCAAACATTTCTTTAAGGATATCTTCCGTAGTTGAATACGGGAGGTTTCCTACATAAAGCTTATTAGCCATACTGTTCCTATGTGTTGTGTCCTTATGGACACACGCTACGTAAGGCGACCTCTTCTCACTTACTTTTGTGGCTCCTTACGCGAGCGTAGCGGAGATCATGAAGATTGAGAAAGCTTACATATAAAGTATAGCATAAAAAGATAGAAAATGCAAGGGTTTGGACTGGTCCAATACATCGAGGACACTTTTTAGTTTGATAATGTTCTCTCATAATACTCTTTGGGAGTCAAATAGTTTAGCGCTTGATGGGGG
>PEVO01000009.1:6383-12192 GCA_002780235.1 Candidatus Berkelbacteria bacterium CG06_land_8_20_14_3_00_43_10 | reverse complement strand
CTCGGCTCCTTTGAGTTTTTATTTATTTTTAAGGTTCAATTATATCATGTTTCAGGTTAACACCAGCATCCCAAATTTGACATTACGCCCAAATTTAGTATTTTACTCCTCTGTCGGCGCTTCCTGCGCCGGTCCTGTCCCGCGCAGATATTGTGCAGCGGATGCTTTATAGAGCGATACAAACGTTTGTTCATTTTTTAGTTTTCCATTTTTATCGAATACCTGGTATGTTGCGGTCGCTTTGCCACCCGGATGTGGCGCTTGGATACGTTTTTCTTCTCCTGCGGGGAGCGTGGGGTCATCGGCATATTCGCCGTCGGGAGCAGGGATCGAATATAACAGTGTAGGACCGGTAATTTTTGATGTGCGACCATCTTTTGTCCCATAGAATTGAAAGGTAATTGTGCTTTTTTCTACATCGACGCTATTTTGAATGAGTATCCATCCCGGCGTATCATTTTGAATTTTTAAATCTGGTTTGGGAAAATAGATAGTCGCATCTAACCCAACGGGCGGTTCGTAGTATGATATCCGCCACGAGTGGTTTTGTCGTTCCGTGATGGGTAAACCTGCGTTTAGAGCCGCGCGAAAAAGCGTTGTCGACACTTGGCACAAACCGCCGCCGAACTCGGGAATGGTTTTATTTTCTTTTATGACCAGTTCTGGCAGATACCCCGTTGACCCGTCTATCGCACCGAGAGATTCTATGACCGAATATATCGCTCCCGGTTTGATAAGTTGACCGTTGAGATATTTTGACCCCGTTTGAATATTATGCACGCGGTTTTCTGTACTGCGAATAAAACTCGTGGTCGCTTCGCCAATGAGTTCGTTTATCCCCAGTTCATTAATTTTATCAGATGAAACTTGTGATGAGGTTACCTTTGCGGGGATCGTAACCGCCAGATCGGTCTCGCCCGCAATCGCTTTTTGCAAAGCTACAGAAAGTGCATCTTGATCAACTTTTATCCCGTCACGTGATTGAGAAAACACCGTCACCTTCCCACCCTCTATCGTCAGTTTTGCGTCAATGGGATCTTGGTCTATCTGTTTTGCAACCGTCACCACATACGCTTTCACTTTTTCTATATTAAGTTGCGCTTCTAAATTGACGCCACTACCACTTGGCGCCTTGTCGAGCCCGGCGCGAAACACGATCCACTGTGCTATTTGGTCGCCATCAACGGTATATTTTTTCTCTTTGTATGTAAGCGTTATGGTCCGCGCCATCATCTCACGGGCTTTTATTTTTGCACTCTCTGTGCCATCGACAAATACTTTTGGTTGTTGTGCGATGTTTGTTGTTGTCAGTGCTTTGCTCGTAAGTGTTGTGAGCGCATTGATAATATCTTCCTGGAGTTTTATTCTATCAATCCTATAGCCGACTGCCCCATCGACTGGCTTGATAGTCCCGTTATCGATAGTGAGCGTCGCGTCTTTTTCTTGAATATCTATTTGTTTTGCAAGCGCTCCGACATACTCGTCAACTGATTTTTGTGTATACGCACCCGTGATGGGGACACGATTGGCTTGGACAAACAACCCTGCAAGATCATATAACGACGCAAGCCACTGTGTTTGTCTCCCCACCGTATACGCATCCGCAATAGTTGATTGAACATCGGGCTCAAAACCGAGTTCTTTGGGTGTAACGGAAAATGAGGCACCACTTGACGTCGTAATAACAAGTTTTTGTTTGGCAAATGCATCGACATCGCCAGCTATTTTTTGCTGTGCACTCGCAGGGGTCATCTGCCCGACACTGCGCGACCCCACGACTACACGTGGGTAGATAGAATGCGCAAATACAATGTTAGCGATGCCAAAGAGCATCAAAAATACAATAATTCCCGTGCCGATCCCAAAACAACATCGGATGAGAATACGCTTCCATAGCGGATGAATATGCTCCTGCGAAGTGGTAGTATCATGCGTAGTATCGCTTGATTTGTTGTGTGCCTTTTGTTTTGGTAGTTTCTTTGACATAATAGTGAGAGGATACTAGGTATTTCTATAGTATCGGTAAGGAGAACACGTGTCAATAAAAAAACTGTGGCGGTTAATTGGTTTGGTTGGTTTTTTCACACTCCTCGTATGGGTGGGTGGCACTTTGCGAAACAGCCCCTCGACTTCCTTCGATGTAACTCGGGACAAGCCACTCGGGGTAAACACTTCTGGATCTTCCCCCGCCTCGCCCAGCACTGTGAGCACTTCTTCTCCTTCCCCCAGCACTCCAGCATCTCCAGAGTCTCCCAGCACTCAAGCACTCCAGCACTTAAACCCCTCGACTCCACTCGGGGTAGACACTTCTGTTTCTGTCCCCATCCTTATGTATCATTATATTCGCAACAATCCCGATCCAAACGATACACTTGGCGACGATTTGTCGGTGAGCCACGATAATTTTAAAGATCAACTTACCTATCTTAAATCTCATGGATTTACTACAGTTTCGCTCGATGATCTTGTGCTCGCGCTCACTGGGTCGCGGGATCTCCCGCAAAAACCCATCATCCTGACTTTTGATGATGGATATGACGATATGTATACGACCGCGTATCCGTTACTACGTGATAACGGCATGGTTGCAACATCGTATGTTGTGACGGGTTTTATCGCAAAAGCGGGCTACATGGACGAACGCGCAATTACCGAGCTCGATAAAAGCGGTGTGGTAACTATCGGGTCGCATACCCAGTATCATGTTGACTTATCAAAGCAAACGAGCAAACGAGCGGCTACGGAAATAATAGAAAGTAAGAAAAAATTAGAACAGTTGCTTGGACATACGGTTAATCACTTTTGTTATCCATCGGGAAAGTATACCGACGAGGTGGTCACTGCAGTTAACGGTGCAGGATATCTCACCGCGACAACCGTTGACCCGGGGAATACCCATACCTACAACGATCGGCTCACGCTCACCCGCGTGCGGATACATGGCAACACGACGATAGAAAAGTTTGGGCAGTTGGTGAATTAGAGAATTGGTTAACTAGTCAACTAGTTATTTATCACTCATTACTCGTTACATAATATTGCTCCATATAAAAATCAAGGCGCTCCGCAATGCGGAACGCCTATGTTTTGTTCAAGGGTACATCCCTTCCTTTCTTTTTGCGACACATATCGCGAGATAATCCGCTGCGCCGCAATGGCACCCGTTGAGAAATACAAACCAAACGGGACATTGCAGTGGTTCCACTGATACTGACTACGACAGAGAGTCGCGTGACAGCCGTGTTTACCACGTCGGTAACCCATATGAATTGTTAGGGTACCATTGCGGGCAAGCGGTCTGCCTTGGTGAGATGTAGATAGTTTGAGGACGATGCCTCACGGTGATGTCAACACCAATTACTATACATCTCAGGCAACTTGGAGAAGCGACCCGACTTTTCGGGCTCGTCCTCCGGGTGCTGCATTAGAGACAACAGGTTATGTCCCTGTGTCTAACCGCCAGCGAGGTAGCAACACAAAACCTCGGGGTTTGTTGCGCCGACATGCGAGGCATGTCGACTACATTGCATAGGCAGATCGTGATATGCAGTCTCACGCATCTACCTTTACGCACACGCATGGGGCAATGTAAAACCACACATGTGCTTCAAAGGTAACGTGGCAGGCATGTTACTGCGTTGGCGCTACGGTGCGCCGTCGTCATGGCCGTGCTGGTCGGGGGCCGCGATCACGTCGTAATTGATATACGTCTTCTCTTGGGGTTCACATGAACGGTATGTCCGCTTCAATGTTACCACCTCCTCATGAGATTTACGCCCCCTTCACATCGTAGTCAGATTGTCGGGGTGCGTTTGATAGTGAAATACTATCATATCTCCCCGTAAAAGTCAATACCTTTGCGAGAAAAAGGGAGCCGTTTCAGACAAGCAGAGTAATATGTCGCGTCAGTTCAGGTCCACGGCAGTCTGACTTCTCTGAACCGGCATATCAAACAAAAGATGATTGCCTGGTAGCGGGCAACGACGCCCACTACCCCTTGGATTGTTGCCTTACGGCCGATTCACTTTGCGTTAGGTGTCGATCATCTGTGCCACCGGAGCTCGAGCAAGAGCTATCATTGCATTTCCTCCTTTCTTTGTCGATTTGTCAGAGACCGTCAGTGGGTATGTTCCCACATCTTACAATAAGAATACAATTCTCGACAAATGCTGTCAATCCGCGCGAGGTATTAAGTATTAGGTATTAAGTATTAAGCATTAAGCGTTTGAGAAATCTCATATATTTTTTTCACTTCATAGAGGCTGAAACTGCATACCCGCCGATGAGGCGGGATAAATTTCAGAGTGTCTATAGAAAGAAAAATATATAATGATCTATCCTCAAACAAGCGAGCTAGGGGGTTGGATTCTTAAGGATAGGAGGAACCCGCCAAAGGTGGGCAGGCGCACGTGCCCATCCGTAGCATCTTGGATGAAACACGGATGAATAATCCGAGTGAAATACCAAGAGCGTAGGTGGGTCGCAAGAAGGTCACCCTGTCCTTAAGAGAGTAATGATATGAACCCTTTGTCCCGTATAATAATTAGTTCGTATGTATCGCAACCACAAATTCACCTTTTTCTACACATTTTCTTTCCGATAATTCTCCTAACGTCCCCCGTATAATCTCCTCAAACTGCTTAGTAAGTTCCCGCCCGATGACAACACGACAGTCAGCACCAAGATACTGATTTAATTCTTGTAGTGTTTTGTTAATGCGATGAGGTGATTCAAAAAAAACTAATGTTTTCCAAACTACTCCTCCTCCACCTCGCGAGAGTCTGTCGCCACTCCCGAGGAGATCCCGTCGCTCTGATTTTGCAATTTTAACTTTGGTTGTATCTTTTATACTTTCACCTTTCAACTTTCCGAGAAGTGTTTTTCGTCCTTTTTTCTTGGGCAGATACCCCAAAAACAAGACTGGTTCGTTTAACCACCCGGTTACCGACAGTATCGCCGCCAAACTCGATGGACCGGGTATCGGGCTCACATCAATGCCCGCCGCAACCGCTTTTTCTACAACCCGCCCACCCGGGTCGGCGATCCCCGGCGTTCCTGCATCGGTTACCAGCGCTGCATGCTTACCACTTTTCAGCTCACCGATGAACCAGTCAATTTTATCGTCTTTTGAGTGTTCGTGAAGTGTAATAAGTTGACAATGAATGGAATAATGGTGAGTGAGAAGTCCGGTTCTTCTGCTATCTTCTGCAACAATATAATCGACTGATCCGAGTATCTGAACGGCACGATACGTGATGTCGGCGAGATTTCCCAACGGTGTGGCAACGATGTAAAGCATAGATTTTGTATTATGAAGTATGAATTATGTATTATACTATGGTATCAGGTATACGGTATTAGGTATTAAGCGATTTAATAAGTCCGTTAATGAGTTTACTTTCTCGAGTGATTAATAGCACTATACCATCAAAGTCTTTATTACTAATATAGTGTAGATCAACCGCAATAATAATTTGATTTTGCACTTCAGTAAGCGATCCAAGTGAAATGTAGTAAAACTGTAGTTTTTCCTTTTTTGAGTTTCGACTAAAACCTTCGGCGATATTAGATGTAACAGATACGACCGCTCTCCTGATCTGCATGGTTAGTCCAAACAATTCCTCCTTGGGAAATAACCGCGTATGTTTGTAAACCTCCAGAACGAGCTCGTGACCTATCTGCCATGCCACCAAATCAGTAAATCTTTGTATTTTTGATGTTTCTGCCATATATCTTTCTTTCTCTACGCCTAATACCTACTACCTTCTACCTATCCTGCCATACTCCAAAACATCATTATCACCGCAAG
>PEVO01000009.1:0-6342 GCA_002780235.1 Candidatus Berkelbacteria bacterium CG06_land_8_20_14_3_00_43_10 | reverse complement strand
AAATGGTGTTCTTTTTTGTGCCCATAATCTCTTTTTTGTTTGATATAAGCAGGATAAAGGCGATAAGCGGAACGGCAACAACACCGTTGACGACCGCTGCATATAATAAACCTTGTATCGGGTCGATCCCTGCAAAGTTTATTCCCAGACCAACTAATGTTGATACGATAATAACGCTATAAAACCCTATTGCTTCTTTAAACTTATGGAACAACCCTTGTCGCCACCCGAACACTTCCGATAGCACATACGCACCCGACCCGGCAAGCACGGGGATACCCATCAACCCTGCGCCGATAATACCAATTGCAAACACAAGACCTGCAAATTGCCCCGCAAGTGGCACCAGCGCTTGCGCCACATCTTGAGCCGATGTGATCTGGGTAATACCATTATTGTGCAATGTTGATGCGGTCGTCACCACAATAAAAAATGCAACGAGTTGCGATAACACCATGCCCACAACCGTATCCCATCGCATTTTTTTAATCTCTTTGGGATGGTTAAAACGAACGTTATCACCAATTTCCTTACGCTTCCCACTACTTACTTGTTCCTCGACCTCTTCCGATGCTTGCCAAAAAAAGAGATAGGGTGAAATGGTGGTTCCTAAAAATCCAACCGCGGTAATCAAAAATAATTTTGAATACTCCATATGGGGAACAACCAAAGATCTCACTATCTGCCCCCAATCTTGCGGAATAATAAATGCTGTTACTACGTATGCGAGAAAAAATACCGTGAGCCATTTGAGTAAGTTTGCGTATACTTTGTATGAAATAAATATCTCAAGAATAATAATAAAGAGCGTTGTCACTATTGCCCAGAGCGCAGAACTACCACCCGCGATCATGGCAAGCGACGCCCCCATCGCAGAGATATCGGCGCCAATGTTAAAAACATTTGCCACCACAAGGAGAAGCACCAACCCATACAACCATTTGACCGAAAAATGATGTTTGATATTCCCCGCTAGTCCCTTACCGGTGACAATACCGATACGTGCGCACATCTCTTGCACCGCTATCATAAACGGGAGCTGGAACAGTGTGAGCCACCCTTGCCCTAAACCATACTGCGCACCAGAGATCGCATACGTGCCGATCCCCGATGGGTCATCGTCGGAAAAACCGGTTATGACACCAGGACCGATAATGTGCGTCACCTTTTTGACGCCATCTGTTGCTTTTTTCTGCCCTTGTTCGAGAACATGCCCAATTTCGGCAACTTCACCATCGACAGATGTATCTAATGTTTCCAGAAGGCTCTTTTTTTCTACTGGTTTGTTTTGTGAATTTGGCATTGTAGTATCTCGGTAAGTTGTATCCAATTTTGAATAGACAGATCCTCTGCACGCAGGCTTACAGATATTTTTGCCTCTACTAGTATAGCATGAACTGTTGACTTGGGAAGTCGCAGTGACCCCGATAAGCTGTTCTCCAACGTTCTGCGTTTGCTGGAAAAGCCAAATTTTGCAACTTTAATAATTGCTTCTTTATTGCAAAATTTGTCCTGAGCGAAGTCGAAGGACCTTTCAGCTATTTTAATGATTGTCCGACGCTCCTCCTCCACCTCGGGAGAGCCAAGGTCGCCACTCCCGAGGAGATCCCGTCGCTTAATATTGATTATCGCGCTATCAACTTTGGGAACTGGGTAAAATGCTTTTGCAGGCACGGTTTGAATATAGTGCACCTCACCATATAATTCGACAAGTATTGTCGTGAGTCCGCGGTCAGATGACCCCGGCTGCGCGGTTAGACGCTCGGCGACTTCTTTTTGCACCATGAGTGTCATCGATGCCGGCTGATTGGTAAGCCGTGTTGTCCATAGGTTGATAAGCGGCGAGGTTATCTGATACGGAATATTTGCCACAACAACATATCCTTGTGGTAAACCTTCCCAATCGAATATCATCGCATCTTGATGAATTATTTTAACTGATTTTGAGTTCTTAAACTCTCCACGTAATTTCTCGATCAAACGGTAATCTAGCTCGAGAGCTAAAATTTGCCCCTTCTTTGCTCCTTGGCTACTCATGACTTTGCTATTCAAGGCGCGCGTGAGCGCACCATCGCCACCGCCGACTTCGACGACAACTTCATCACCCATTAAGTTGGCGGTTTCGATGATTGTAGCCAACACGCTGGTGTCGGTTAAAAAGTTTTGCCCTAAGGATTTCTTTGGTTTCATAATGACGCTAATAAACACGAATACTTACGAATAATATACGAATATATTCGCGTTGATTCGTTTTGATATTCGTATTAATTAGTATTTTCATGGTTTTGTCAACCGCACCTGCATAATCCCATCGCCAAGCGGCGCAAGCTGTTTAAACGCATCGGGGCTAAGATCGATGATGGCACGCCCTTGTATTCCCCCACCGATAATGGTGACTGTCACAGATTTTCCATTTTCTACATTTGTCACAAGCACTTTTGTCCCCCGTGGCAAAGAATTATGTGCTGCGCTCAAAGACGGCGCGCCAAACCATGTCGCTATCCCCTCACCGAGCAACACCACTTTTGTCCCATGTATGATAATCGCCTCTACCGGTTCTTGCGTGACCGTGTTGTCTTTGAGAGTGCGCGACACTTCTGTGCCATTTTCTCTGCGCACTTCAAACACTTTTGTGCGCACACCTTTTTTGCCTTGTTGTTGCGTTTTAGTTACCCCTTTTTCCAATGTAGGGTCGTCTTTATTGACTGTTTTATAGTCGATCGGTTCACGTGTGGTCACGTGTGTGATCTGAACCCGCGTTATGGTGATAGTCATCTGTAGAGTAAGTGTCGCATCACCTTTTACCGACACGCTGTCATCACTGCCAACATCAATCTTTTTTTCATCAAACAGCGCTTTGACCGTTGTTGTCCACGTTCGATACAGCATTGATGTTTTCCCATCCACCACGGTTACGGGTGTTGCGCGCGTAATGCGGATAACCGTGCCGATGCGCAGGAGTGGGTCGGGAAAAACCGCAGTTTTATCTTCTGGATTAACGGTGACTTGGAGCGCTTTGAGTTGTTCTTCTGTTGATGCATATGCGGGGTTGCCAAAATATGTTTCTACCGGAAGTAGCGTGTCTTTTTCTTGCGACGACCGTGCAACGTGCGCACCAAGAACAACGCCTCTAGAATCATCGCTAACCTGTCCTTTTGCTTCTCCTAAACGACCGAGACCCAAGACTGCGCATGCTACAAATATAAAAGAAACGAATGTTTGAATACTCCTGTTGATTTTTGATTTTTTACATTTGATATTTGACTTTTCTTCTTTATGCATACTTGATAGACTATCAAATCTCTCTCTCTGTGTCAAAGGTATTTATTGTATGTTCTCTAGAACTTGAGCACTCAAGCACTTTTGTTATCTCTTCCTTTATTCTGTAGCACTTCCGTAATATTTTGTTGTTATTTGTTATTTGATGTTTCTCCCAGCACTTTGAGCCCCTCGATCTTACTCGGGGTAAACACTATAGCACTCGAGCACTTCCTAAATCTCTTCCTTCACCTCCGCCGGTATCTCATCGATAAACCGACTGCGCAAGTTCACCTGCATGTTCCCCCACAGTCTGCGTGCACGCGAATGCAACAGATACAACCGTTCTTTAGCGCGGGTTATGCCAACATAACATAATCTGCGCTCCTCTTCCAACTCATGATTATCAAGTAGACTCCTGCTGTGCGGGAACACCCCCTCTTCCATACCTACGATAAAGACGACGGGGAACTCCAAACCTTTTGCGCTGTGAAGTGTCATAAGCGTGACTGCATCCGATGTTCCATCGTAACTATCTTGATCTTGCACCAGTGCAACGCTTTCCAGTAGCGAATCGAGCGTTTCGTGCCCCGCCGCAACAGTAATGAGTTCTTTGACGTTTTCAAATCTGCTTTCGCCCTCCAGTGTGCCATCGAGCAACCACTTTTTATACCCTGTTTTGAGTAGCACCGATTCGATCATCTGTGCCGGTGTTTTTGTTGCTACCTCACCGCGCAGCACATCAATCATCTCAAAAAAATCAGCAATTTTTGGTGGAATAACAGTTTCACCGCCACTTTCATACTTTAAAGTATAAAAGTGCTCGATTGTTTTTTGTCCAATGCCGCGCGTGGGGACATTGATAATTCGCTCCATCGACAATGTGTCATTTTTGTTGATGATGAGCCGCAGATACGCAATAATATCTTTTATCTCTTTTCGTTCGTAAAACCGTATCCCCCCTACAATTTTATAGGGCATCTCACGGTGCAACAATTCTTCTTCCAGCGCGCGCGATTGCGCATTGGTGCGATATAAGACCGCAAAACTCGTCAGCGAAGGGAAGTGGTGTGCAAGCGCCGCAATCTCTTGCCCAACAAACTGCGCTTCTTCAACTTCACTATCAACCTCTACCACGGTCACCGGAATATCTGATTTTTTCTCTGTCCAGAGTGTTTTGTCGGTTCGCGTGCGATTATTATGTATCACCGATTGCGCGGCGTGGAGTATTTGGTCTGTAGAGCGGTAGTTTTGTTCGAGTTTGATAACGACAGCGCCCGGATAATCTTTCTCAAAATCTAAAATGTTTTGGAAGTTAGCCCCCCTCCACCCGTATATCGCCTGAAAATCGTCTCCCACGACGCAGATGTTTTTCCATTTTTTTGCCAAGAGCTCGACCAATGTATACTGCGCATGGTTGGTATCTTGGTATTCATCGATGAGGATGTAGCGAAACAGCGTTTGATACTTTTCTATAACGTCTGGGTGTGTCTTAAATAGAGTTACGGTGAGCATAATAATATCGTCAAAATCCACTGCGTTTGCACTCACCAACCGTTTTTGATATTCGCTGTAGACATCGGCAACGACTATCTGGAACGCACCTTTTGCAAATGGTCGGTACTGGTCGGGGGTCATGAGTTCGTTTTTGGCGCCCGATATAAAGTGCAATACGCCAGCGGGGTTGTATTTTTTAGGATCTCTGCCAAAATCTTTAAGAATTTTGCGCACAAGATACTTTTGATCATCCGCATCATAGATGACAAAGTTTGATGAATACGGGAGCGAACTATTGTTTAATTCCCGGCGTAGTATCTGCCCTGCAACTTTATGAAAGGTGCCCATCCAAGGCAAGATAAAACCCAAAGTTCTAAATTCTAAACTCGAAGCAAGGTCTAAGTTCGAAGTTTTGAGTTTAAAGCTTTGCGTTTGTTTAGAGTTTAGAGTTTGGGGTTTAGAGTTTAAAAGATGATTCACTCGTTCTATCATCTCTTGTGCCGCTTTATTGGTAAATGTAATAGCGCAGATCGAATAGGGGGAAATGTTGCGATCGCATAGTAAATACGCAATACGGTGCGTCAAAGCGCGCGTTTTACCACTGCCTGCCCCCGCCAAAACCAAAACGGGACCCTCGGTTGTGGTTACAGCGCGCTGCTGTTCTTTGTTGAGGTCTTTAAGGAGATCCATAGGAAGTAATCGTATCATGTTGAGTGCTAGAGTGCTAGAGTGCTGTGAGGGATTAGGTAGTATGTATGTCGAAAGTCTATAAAGTCCATAAAGCTGAAAGTCCGTAAAGTCTAAAAGTCGAAAAATTTGTTTATTATCAAATAGAATGAGATGTACGAGAAAGATCTATTTTGTATTTTCTTTTTCAGGAAAGAAATAAGGATCTTCGCTTCACGTAAAAATACATGTTTGACTATCCGCCCAAGACGGAGAGGAGTTGTATTTTTCCTGAAAGAAGAGGATTATTTCTGCTCATGTAAAAGTCGTTAGAGGGGGATGGGTTGGTAAGGGTAAGGGGGAGGTTATCGAAAAACCTCCACCTTACCCTTATGGAAGCTCTTATCCTTAATAGAAAATAATAAAAACTCCCCCTTACCCTTATGGAAGCTCTTATCCCTCACAGAAACACCGTAACCATTGTATACCCCACTTCGCACTGTCAGCGCTACGCAGGGTTGCGTTGCTTTAGCAACACAAAAAGAACCAGAGGAAGGTCTTGAGGAGTGCAATTAAAAATAAATACATCTCCGACCGGTCTGACTCTGGTTCTCGGTGCAGATATCGCGTGGGTATGTGTTCTACCCTCTGTGATCTGCATCGATGCACCGAGAGTAAATATACCCTATGAAAGATATCCACGTGTGTCCTTACGTTGAAAGGTTCGTTCGCCATTTTGGCGATTTGGTTGAAGGGTCCCCGATAGAATAAACCATCAAGGAATTGGTAAGGACAGAAGTGGATACAAAATAAGTCTTGCGACGCACCTGTATCCACATCCCTCCTTACAAAATATGAGTATCCTCCTTGCCCCTCCTTGTTGTCAAAAGATCGTTTCCTAACGTATGTATCTATTATACC
>PEVO01000008.1 GCA_002780235.1 Candidatus Berkelbacteria bacterium CG06_land_8_20_14_3_00_43_10 | reverse complement strand
GTTACTCACACGCCATCATATGACAAATATATATGATCACTCTACCATATTCCTTAGATTTTGCAAATATTCTCCGTGTGTACTACCCGGTATCGCATGCCGTATACCTAATACTTAATACTTAATACTCAATACCTCCTCCTTTTTAATATATATGATTGCAATTAAAGCCGATCCATTGCATACTATATATATGATTAAAAAGATTTTTCTTTTTATTATCCTCTGTTTCATCTTCACGGGAGCTCTGTTGGCGTATCGAGGCGTCATTACACTTCCTTGGGTTAAAAATGATGCTCAAAAATCATCAGGCATTATATGGGGGGTCTACACATCTGCATATGCGTTTAAAAAAGGACCCGAAACATTTACCCAGCCACTTCTTGATATGCAGGAAAAGTATATTAAAGATCTCGGCGTTTCTCTCCTGCGTGCTAATTATGAAACATACCCCGATTCACAAGAAGCGAACGACGCCGTTGTCAACCTTGCCCAAAAGAACAAACTTGAACTTCTTCTGGTTTTAGAGCCGCCACTGCCCGACCTTATGACACAACTCACCTATCAAGTGGGATATGATTGGGGCAAAAAAGTTGCTACTCGGTATAAAGGACGAGTTGGGTATTATCAATTAACAAATGAAGTATCGGGCGTTGTCATTAAACCATCTCACCCCGGCACCAAAGATAATGATTACGATGAAGCGAAATACCAAAAACTTAAAACGTATCTACAGGGCTTGTCGACAGGTATACACGATGGTGACAAAAATGCCAAACGTGTGATTACCGCAAACTGGATCTCGACGGCGATTATCGACCGGATGTATAAAGACAAGGTTGCGTTTGATATTATCGGGTGGAACTGGTTTTCCGATATGGGAGACGACCCAACGCATAAAGTGCTCGACGATGGGAGCGTGCTTGATCTGCCAACGTATTTTGCCAAATACAAAAAGCCATTTTGGATAACCGAGGCAAACGAGTCACATGGTGATTTTGACGATCCAACAGGTAAAAAACAAGCCGAGTATTTTAATACATTATCCGCAAATATTATTAAATCAGGAAAAGTTGATGCGTTTATCGCATTCAAATTATTCGATTCACACTCCGAAGCGCAGGGGAAACGAACACCCGACACAAGCTGGGGTTTGGTCGGACAAAAAGTTGATGCAAAGAGAAACTACATCCCCGGCAGTATTAAGCCGGCTTACTCCGCCTACCAAGAGATTATTAAGAACTATGTTCAAGCTAAGAGTTAATAGATCTTAGAACGTCATTATTACTCTTATTCTCCAAGTTCTATTAGAAACGTTTCAATTTGTTTGATGTGCTTTCTGACATCAAAGTTTTTTTCTATATAGTCCCGACCTTTACGTGATTGCTCATCGCGATACCTCATATCATTCAAAAATCTTTTAAGAGCAGTGACTAGACCATCGGTATCTTTTTCATCGATGACAACCGCTCCTTTGCCATTTTTAAAGTATTCAGGTATTGCTCCCGAATTGGTTGTAATAACCGGCGTTCCGCATGCGAGCGATTGGAGACCCACCATACCAACTTGTTCTTCCCACTCTTTTGTCGTTTGCGATGGCATAACTAACACCGTGCCAGAACGCAGATACTCTGGCACGTCCGTATTTTTAAGCGGTCCTATAGAGGTAATTCCTGTATGTTTGATATCATCAATCGCATCGCCCGCCGGTCCAGCAATGGTGAGTGTAACATCGGGGAAAGTTGCACGAATTTCTGTGAACGCATCAACAAGCATCGGTATCCCCTTTGCTTTTGAAACCCGACCAAGAAATATGATGGTATGAGGAGTAACTGGAGACTGGTAATTGGTAACTGGAGTATGATTTATTTTTGTAAACTCGTTTACATTAATTCCCCACGATCCCCACAGCAACTTTTTAATCTTTGGCTGCGGTATTGTGAGATTTTCGAGTAACTTTCGCGCGCCGATATTAAGCACAATATAGGTATCAACATAGTTATTGAGTTTTGACATAAGTAACGCGACCAATACTCTTTTATATTTTGGCAACTTGTCGTTAAGTGGTCTGTTTTCAAACACCGGCATTATAATGCGTGGATGGAAGTGGCGCGCATACCAGAGCACCACTACCGCAGATGTAAATGCTGTTTTATTCGCCCATGGTTCGGGGACTTGCACGATCGTTGGTTTGAGTGTGACTAAGTTATTGTAGAGATCTCGCACACCTTGGAACTGGAGTGTACGTGGAACATTAAAATCTTCTTTTTTCATATCGCCGTAACTTGCGTTTTCATACAGATGCACAATGTCGATATGTTTAAACAGTCGCAGTGGCGCCTGCAAATCACGCCGAATTGTTTGTGAGATAATAACTAAACGTTTTTTATGAGTATTCATACATGTTCCTTATGGGTTTTGCGTATCAGGGAATATGTTGCACGTGCAGTTTTGTCCCAACTAGAGGTGCGTGCACGTTGTAGCCCCTTCTTTGATAGTGTATCTCTTTTTGTTTTGTCCGTCATATACTGTATAAACATTGTAGCAAGTTTGGTGTCATCGTATATATCCTTAAGATATGCACACGCATCCCCACCAACTTCTGGTAGTGACGAAACATTGCTCGTAATCACGGGCGCACCACACGTCATCGCCTCAAGAACAGGGAGACCAAACCCCTCAAAGAGAGGAATATAGACAAAAAGTCCAGCCCGAGCATACAATTGGGCAAGGTGAGTATCAGGGATAAATCCAAGCAGTTGGGTAGATTGCGTTGCCCTATTATTGGAGATAATAGATAGAATTTCTTCATCGTTCCATCCCTTTCCGCCTACTATCAGTAATCTCCATGTTTTTAATAGATTGTCGGGAAGTTTTTGAAACGCTTTTATTATTGTAATAAGATTTTTCATGGGTTCAAGTGTGCCTACCGTCAAAAGAGTGTTCGTTCGTTTAGTTTGTGTATGAGTAAACGCCGGATCGCAGGCAAGAAGCGTTACGGTAATTTTTGCAGGGTCAATTGAGCAGTAAGTAACCAGATCATCTTTTGTTTGCTTTGAAATAGCACATACCGCATCTGCTCTATTAGCTGCCTGGCGCGTGAGACGCGTGAGTCGTGCAGAGAGCTGTTCACTTCGTTGCTTGGGAAATCGCGCTGTGGTGAGATCATAGATAACAACGACAGACGGTAACGCAGTAAACACTGGCAGTTCAAAATAACTGGGCGCAAAAAGAACATCACATCCGCTAAACCATCGTTTAAAGTAAATTCCTGCCCATTTTTTTCCCAGAAATACTCTTTCCATTTTCCCGGAATTATATGAACATGGACAGAGCCATACTTTTTTAACCATGCAATTTTTTCGTCCTTGCGTGCATAGTGGCGCATAAAGGTGACGATAAAACACAGTTCATCACCGGGCGCCGTAACATGCGCAAGGAATGCGACGATATTTTTTATATAGCGCGCGATCCCCGCGTTTTCGATCACAAACCGTGTTGCATCAATGCATATTTTCACACCGATTTTCTCCGCAATAATGTTACCATTTCAGCTCGCATGCCACCAAAAAGGTAGGCGCATCCAAGGTAGATAACCCCACCGATACCGATGGATGCAAGTAAAGGAAGCGCGAGCATACGCACAATCACAACCATTATTACTCCTGCGATCGCACAACGAACAAGTCTCCCAAGAGAAAGTGTAAATGCAACCTCGCGCTTGGCAAGATAATACATGAGTCCGAGCGCGATACAATCGGTGATGACCGTTGTTAGTGCGGTTGCTACATATGAATATCGTGGAATCAATAGAATATTTGCGCCAACATTGACAACTAGGAGGATGATGTTGGGGAGTAACAATTTCGATTGTTTCCCTGCGGCGATAAGCAGATAGCTAAATGTTGGATTAAGATAACTAAATACTGCGGTAAATATAATAATAGATAGCGCCGTTATCGCCGTTGCGCTGAAAGATCCAACAACAACCGATGATGCAGTCATAAATTCGTTACCTGCGATAAGTTGGATAATCTGCGGTGCTGTCGCAAATATCCCACCAACAACCGCGACCATAGCAAGCGAAAGCAGATCAAACGTTTTCTGGACAGTATCGGGTAAACGTGGATCGCGATCCGTATGATACTTACTATATATAGGTAAGATTGTTGCGATAAACATAGATGGAATGACGAGAACTACCTCTAATATCTTCACTGCCGGCGAGTAGACACCCACATCAAACGGACCCTTCATAATGGATAAAATAAGCGCATCAACCTTAAAATACATATATGAAAACACGATAGCGAGCCCAAAGGGAATTGATTCTTTGAGTATCGACCGCCATAGTGTAAAATTAGTTCCGAATGTAAATGGCACAAGTCTACGTGCTCGTAATATGAGAATGAGTGTTGCAACAGTGCTCCCCGCAAGATATGCTCCCATAATAAGTAAAAGGTTACTCGATGAACCAAAGAAGAGATATAATACAATGATAGTCACCACTCGGCTTGACACATCACCCACCACCGCCCAGTACATTTGGTAGCGTGCTTGGAATACGCCAAATAAGGTATTCTGAAGTGAGATCAGCGTAAAAAATAATGTTGCAAACGCAATCGCTTGTTTGACAGCGTGCGGATAAGGGAAAAACTGAACAATCCCTATCGATAATCCAAAAATAATAACGGCTGCGACAGTGCGCATCGCGATTATATTGCTCGCAATCTCTACATCGTCACCTTCGTTTGCAGATAATTTTCTTACTAATAGATAAAAAAAACCAAAATCTGCAAGCACGGCAAAAAGACCAAGATATGCAAATACAATAGAATAGCTCCCAAACCCTTCGACACCTAAACGGCGGGCGAGCATTGCAACGATATAAAATGATAAAAAGGTCGATATCCCCCGACCGATGAGTTGAATAATCGTATTGTTGGCAACTTTCTTCGCGTAGGTCATACTGTTTCCTTTTTGGCAAACCACACTGTTGACCCGCCAACAATCATCCAGAAAAATGCGCCGAGGTCGTTTTTAAGAATAGGTGTATCGACAACCCCAAACAGGAGTATACTCACAAAAACTGCAAACCAAATACTCGACCGCGGAATCCGTCTACAGACACCAACACAGACAATGAGAAATCCAATAACACCAACGAGTCCCGTATCAACCCACAGCGCAAGGATGATGTTGTGCGGTGTTAGTGCCCATGGTGCGATATATTCTGGATAGTTTACCTGCGTGCGTGTCATTTGAGTAAAGACCGTTTGGAACTCGCCAAAACCAACACCGGTTATGGGGTATACCGGAATTATTTTTTGGATAGTTGTTTTCCAAATTTCGTAGCGTATATTATTGCTCGAACTGATGCGACCACTGTGGGGATTTGCGAGTAAACGGGGTATACCCATTACTACTGCGATCGCAATACATATAATTGCTATCCCCGTGAATAATACATCAACACGCTTTTGCAGACCCGCCCGGGCACGCAGAGTCATCCATACAAACCAGACGAGGGCAAAAAGTATCACCGCAATCCCCGCCCGTGATTGGCTTAACACCACGCTCGCACTCACACTCAAAGCAAAAATAATCGCTATGGTTCGCTGCATACGTGTGCGCGACGCCGATAGCGCCATACCATAGGCAAGAATCGCCACGGGCGCGACAAACAATGCAAGATAATTGGGGCTTGCACCGGTATCTAGCGCATAGACGCCTACGATGCGTCCATCCGGTAATCCGGTATGCAAAACCCATTGCCCAAGCGACGTCAGCGACACGATAAAACCAGCACAAATCGCGCCCCATTCGACCATCTTTCTCCCTTTCTTCCCACCTAAAACAACCAGCAAGCCTGCGACAAGCGGCGTGATAAGATACCCTTTAAACAGCCCTGCGCTTTGCACGGCGTGATGGCTGACGCGCAACCCTACAACCCCGCCAAGCAAAATAAGCAAAATACCGATAGTGATGAGATGATCGCGATCCATCAGCGCTTTCTTGATGCGATCCGGAGCGCTAAGTAGTATTCCGACAAATACCACCCACGTCACGACTTCAAGCACTGTTGTTGGCACACCGATGGTAAATCGAACAAGATACATTGGCAAAACAAGTGCGAGGAAAAAAAGTGCACCGTGTATTATTCGTAATTTCATTGTGTCCTCTCTTTTAGTGCGAGTGTTTGGACTGCCAATACAACTCCAATAAACACCCAAATATACATAATAGACAACGTCGAAAAGAAATTATATTGCACGAGAATCCCAAACAGAGCCAATGATAGACCGATGGTCAGCGACCTATACCGAAAACTTGTTGTCGCATGAATAGCACGGATACTGCGCACAAACACGACACCAATAAGCACAAGAAAGCTACCTAAACCAATGATGCCCGTTTCTGCAAGAAGTTCAAAATATTCGTTGTTGACGATATTTTTTGTCCGTGGGTCATCCATATCAAACCCGGTTTGAGTTCCACCAAAGTTACCGATGCCGATGCCGATAACTGGGTGTTCCTTCCAAATATCTATCGATTGATCGACCGCGCCAAGCCGACTCACCGTTGATTCGCCCTGCCCAATATCGCCGATTGTAATATGTTCCACATACCTCTGGACCCCGCCATCGCCGTATAAGGTAAGCCCCCCATACACCGCGCCGATGACTGCCATCGCCCCGAATGTCACAATAAAAAAGTTAGTTATCGTGAACATCTTTTTTGCCCAAATAAGTGTGCCGATGCCACCTGCAGCAATAAACCCAATAATCCCGCCACGCGACATAGTCAGTAAGATAACAACACATATTCCTACTAATAACCATTTTTTATGTGTTGCAATTTTTTCTCCGGAAAAGAACGATCCTATTAAAAACCCCATGGGGATAAAAAGATAGTTTGCAAGATAGAGCGGTTCTTTGCTAAACGCCTGCACGCGCGGAAATCCAAACACAATTTTGCTAAACCCCACATCAAGTCCGGTAAGGCTCCATGGCAACCCTATTAAATCACCAATAAACTGCCAGAGAGCAAAAATAACGACAACCCATGCGCTGGCAAATATAACACGCTCTATCGCATCGATATGTGACTTTTTCATGATACTATCATTTGTTGCGATCGCAAGAAGTATAGTAAAAAGAATTTGGACAGTAAAGATAATGCCACGCGACAATAACTGCGCGTGCGTCAGCGAAAGAAAGAGGGATCCGATAAGCAGGAGTAAAGGGATCGCAATGGGATTTGTAATAAATTTCTCTTTGCGACGGACTGCCCTGTCTAAAAACCAAAAAACAAGAAATATAATCCCCACAATATGATTAATTTTAAGCGTAAAATCGTTGACGACTACGGTTGGAATACGCTCGAACGGCAGGAAAAATGCGATGAGCACAAGAAATGCAAACGGGTTGCGCGCCGTCTTTGAGCGCAAAAAATAAAGACACATAAGCCCAACGATACCCAGTAATAATGCTAAATATATTTGCATAAAGTATGTTTTACATTTCTGTTTGTATATCTTTTGATGCTTTCAACACTACCAATTCGAGCACAGAAAGCGTTTGGCGCGCTGTTACCTCCCATGAAAACTGTTTAACACGCGCTTTACCTTTAGTGCGTAGCGTATCACGAAGTTTTGCATCTGTCAGTAAACGGTTAAGTGCATCGCCTATCGCACGCGGTTTTGCAGGGTCAACACATAACGCCCCGTCACCTGCAACTTCCGGTAGAGATGTTACATTTGATGTTATCGTTGGCAGTCCATACGACATCGCTTCGAGCACCGGCAGACCAAACCCTTCAAACCAACTGGGGTAGCAAAACACCGTTGCGCATTCATAAAATGCGGGTAGATCGCCGTCGCTCACAAAACCGATCTCGCGGATAGTATTTTCGAGATGATACTTTTTAATTTTTTCATCAATCCCCTGCGTGTTCCAGCCCCGCTGCCCAACTAATACAAGTGGCACAACGCTTCGCAGGGCGGACGGAAGATGTGCATATGCCTCAATAACATTTTCTATATTTTTTCTTGGCTCTAACGTTCCGACAAAAAGAATAAAACGTGCCGGCAGTTTGTAGCGCTTTGCAACAATTTTTTGTCCCGTCACAAGAGTTTTTTTAGTCATGACTGCAAGCGGGGTTACCGTAATTTTTGATGGTGATATGCCAAAATATTTAGTGATCGTATATTTTGTATATTCCGATACAGCCGTAATGGACCGCGCTTTGCGCGCTGCGAGTTTAAATGTTGTTTTTTCGATCACTTTAACTTTGAGTGTTGGATGCGCGTGTTTTTCTATAAAAACTGCAAGGTCGCTCACGATCATAACGGTAGGAACGGGAGAAAAAAGCACCACAAGATAACTCGTGGGAGATAAAAAAACATCTACTTTATACTTTTTAATTTTTTTTCGTAAATCGAGTAACCATAACCCATACTTTCCTTGCAGTTGAATAAATCGAACACGGGATGAATAAGCCAGCGCCGGTTTATTAAAACCAAATAAATAATAGGTATTGTTTGAATCGATCGTAAGAAGCGCTCTTACCAGTTCGTCGGTAAGCCGACCCTTCCCCGCCATTGTGGGACGGATCTCTCTAATATCAATGCCGATAATCATAGACGATCCTTTGATTTTTCTTTATCATGATACCGTTTCAAAACATGGTCATAGACTTCAATTGTCCGTTTTGCTGTCGTATCCCACGAAAACTTTGTCGCTTGTTTTACCCCTGACGCCGCATATTTTTTTTGTAGGTGTGTATCGTGGAGAAGTCGACATATTTCTTTCACCCAAAGGTCCTCATCGGTCGGATCGATCGATATTCCTGCATCACCTTGTATTTCTGGAATAGACGATTTGTCACTCGCAATAACAGGAATGCCACAGGCTAATGCCTCAAGCACGGGGAATCCAAACCCTTCGTAAACAGAGGGGAAGGTGAATATAGTTGCACTCCCGTAGAGCACATTTTTTTCTTCATCAGTAATATAATCAGTAATGATCACTTTTTTGTGCAAAGACAAACGTGTTATCTCTGCCATAAGTCTATCGTAATACCATCCTTTTTTACCCGCAATGACGAGCTGGAGATTTGGTTCGCGCGCAAGAACACGTGCAAAAACTTGCGTGAGAAATACAAGGTTTTTCCGTGGATTTATTGTGCCAACATAGAGCAAAAATGGCGTTCGTATGCCAAATCTGTGGAGAATTGTATTGACTGTTTTTGTATCTTGAGGTTTTTGAACTTTATGATCGAGGGCGGAATATATAACACTAATTTTATCGTTGGGGATATGAAGCACATCAATAATATCTTTTTTTGTATATTCTGATATTGCAATAATATGATCGGCAAAACGATATGTAAGCGGCATAAAACGACCAAAATACTGGCGTGACCAAAAGGAGATATCTTCACCAAATTGAATAGCGATAAGATCGTGTATCGTTGCAACAACGGGATGGGCATAGAATATGGGGACAGAAAATGCCGGTTGATGCAAAATATCAATTGTATTTTTACTGGCAAGTCGTGGGATACTTACTTGATCCCAGTAAAATCGTTGAGGGGTAGAAAAATCTTTCTCGTTTTGTGGAGCGAGCGGTATGTATGAATGTTTTGTTCCCACTTTTTTTAAAGAGGTTACTAAATTATCGACATAATACCCAAAACCGGTCTTTTGTCCAAGTATTGTTTGTGTGTCAATGCCAACTTTTGCCATAGGGTGAGTATAGAGCAAAACAACAATTATTTCTAGAGCTCACTGGATTGTAACATCACGGGTCACATTTTTTGAGTTAAAACGAATAGTCCCAATGGTAATAGTAAGCCCTTGCGAAATGACGCCTGGCTGTTTTTGATAGAGTATTTTTCCGTGCAGAGCGCTTTGGGGGAGCGAGTAACTGATTTGTGTCGTCATCGTCTGGTGAACATCAACCGTCGTCCACACGCTCACTACTGTTCTGTCAAACTCATCCGCGATTGTATAGTCATGTGTGTTAAGAATCGAATTATCACGTTTAACCGATTGAATCTGCGTTCCCAGTGGCAGATATATCTTTGAATAATTTCTGTTGATGTGATTTGCCTGATACGCATCTCCCCCACTGTGTGTACGGGTGAATGTGAGCGTTCTGTGGGGATCTGACTTCGTAGTCCCAGCAAGCGTAAGTGATTCATCAACCGACATGCTCGATTTTTGCCCATTAACATTGGTATTTGATATAAACACACTCTCGTCACTCCACGGTTGGATGCGCCCACCCCAATTATACTGTTCGACAACACTACGGCGTGGTGCATCGGGAAACCAAAAAAGAATTTGTTTTGTTGCGAGTTCCGTCATAATATACCGATACAACGATAGCGGCGAAACACCGTTGAACCGTTTCATAAGTGGATCGATCATATCTTTTAAAATTGATTTTGGTTCGTTTATCATCTTGTTTGTATCGTTGTTAAAATACGTTTCTTGGATTTCGCGCTGCAGGGTGTCAAAAAAAGTATCTTTGCTCACCGATACATTTTTTTCACCAACGACGAGTGGTCCGGTGACGCCAAGCATATCCGCTATCGCGCTCGCATTAACGGCGATAATTCCATCTACGCTCGACCCATATTCGAGAGCATAATACTTACTTACCTCACGGGCGGCGGTTGCAAAATCGGCGGGGTAGTTTGCATCGCGCATGGCAAGCGATATATCTTTTCCGATAAATTGATAAAAATAATCGGGGAGCGGGGTTTTATTCTCTTTGGTAAACGCGTTATCTTTTTTATAGATGTTCGATTCAAAATAATAGTTTTTGATATGTCGCCCTTCGAGTGTCACCACTGCAAAACTCCCCAAAAATCCGCCGCCGCCGCGCAGTTCTGCGTTATTTTGAAAAAGCACAAGATAGGTGCCGGTTTGAGGTAGTTTTGCGAGAGCAAACAGTGGTCGCGCGAGAATACCGATGCCGATACTCGCCACTATTATAAAAAGTGAAACACCCACAACCCATCGCATCCCTTTTTTATGCGTGCGAAAAAACTGTTGCCCTTTTGTCCGTTGTTTTACTGGCGGGGCAGAAGGCAATCGCACATCGTGCACAGGTTTTTTCTGTGACGGATTTGTATCACGGCGAATTGAATCAAGTAGTTTTGCGATATCACACCTCAAATTATATTATACCCATTATCAGTACGAAGTGATATACTACTCAAAGAGTATGGTATGATTTACGTATGATCGGAACTCAAGAAAACGAAATAAAACGGCGTAATGTCAATTTTGGGGGTCTGTTTTAGCTATTTTTAGCCAATATCTCGTTAATCATATTATGTTCTTTTTATTTCACGCCTCTTGTGTCATTCCAAGTCCCTCGGTTATACTCGGGATAAATTCCATCGAGGAATCCATTACTCCTTGTCATTCCCGAGTCAATCGGGAATCCAGACATGGATCCCAAATCAAGTTTGGGATGACAAAAAGAAGCGGGCATGTCCGTTACAGTCGGGATGACACCAATTATTTTAGCTCTAATATAAATCGCAATACAGACATTTTTATTCTTATTGTTACAATCCCCTGTAATTACACTTTTATTTTAAGGTTCAATTATACCACGTTTCAGGTTAGCGCTAGCAACTAGATTTTGACATTACGCCGAAAAATCTATGGCTGACCAAATACGCACAATCAACTCACTTGGAGATATGGATAAGGTAAGGTATAAAGATTGCGTATTATCTGTTTAAAGATTTTCGTGAAAAAATGGGGGATGATTGGCACCCACCTAAAGAGATTGAAAAAAACACCAATCACCTTTTTGATTCCTGGTCTGTTACTGGTATATTCTTTAATTATTTTGAGCAAGTTTTTATCATTTAGATTAGCTTTCTTCGGTAAAAGAATTTGCGTATTTCTTCGACCAGAACGATTGACCCAGTAATTGAAATAATAATAAGCCATTCCGAAAGTGAGAGCTGTGTGGTGTGTAGGATTTTCTGCAGAAACGGCGTATGGAGCGCGGCAAGTTGCATAAATATGACTATCGCGGTGGCGCCAACCAAAAACTTATTCGAAAACGGATTCATCTGGAAAATAAATTTGCTTTCGGATCTGCAATTCCAAGCATTAAACCATTGAAACACTGCCATGGTTGTGAGAGCAATAGTCCATCCCTTGGCGAGATCTGTTTCGAAATACCGACTAAAAAGATAGAGCGTTCCTATGGCCATCGGTAGTGCCATTCAGAAAAGACAAATGCTTGGAAAATCGCGGGTGATCCCACCGAGGCGGCGATGTTAGTCTTTTCTGAAAAGATTGGTTCGAACTTCCGCATTGCCGACCGCACTTTGGTTTTGGA
>PEVO01000040.1:28760-31521 GCA_002780235.1 Candidatus Berkelbacteria bacterium CG06_land_8_20_14_3_00_43_10 | reverse complement strand
TAGAGAATACTGTTTCGGTTAGGTTTTCTAATTACCCAATAGGTCGATTTGGGTTAGGTAGTTTGGTTACTTGACACGGGGTTATACACACAAAACCCAGATCTCTATCTGGGTTTTGTTAATCTTTGGTAACTGTAATTATGTGTTACTTAGCTTTACGAAGCATTGGTAATCCGGTACGGTCGTTTTCCATTACTTCATACCCATCGGGCAGTGCATCGAGAACGCCGTCCTTTTCTTCACGTGCGAAGAAGAAAATCTTCTGTTGTCGTCCACCACGGAGTGTAACTACTCGACTGTGAAGATAGTATGTCTGTCCGGATTTTTTTGATTGAACTGAGAATGCCATGTACAATCACCTCCTCCCTATAGCTTTTAATTTCAGGTTCACACATAATACTGTACCAGTACACAAGGTTTGTCAAGAGATGCAAAAACAGGTATACTGTAAAGGTATATGTTGTCAAAAAATGACTTCCCCATCTTTGATACCCATCCTAACCTGATATATCTGGACGCAGCTGCAACTGCGCAGATACCTACAGGTGTTCTTGAGGTTGTGGATAAGTGGTACTCATCTAAAAACGCAAATGTACATCGAGGGCTGTATTCTCTTTCAATTTCTGCAACCGATACGTATGAGCGTGCACGACATTCGATCTCTAATTTCTTACATATTAAACCGACCGAATGCGTATTTGTCCGCAATACAACAGAAGGGATGAATAGTATCGCCCGGGCTTATGCACCGTTTCTTAAACCTAATCATTCTATTATCATTTCCGAGCTCGAACATCATTCTACACTTTTAGTGTGGCGTACGATTGCGAAGGAAACTGGCGCATCATTCAAAATTATCCCCGTTCATGATGGAAGAATCCGATTATCTGATGCCAAAAATGTCATAGATTCAAAAACATCAATAGTGATCATCTCTCATGTAAGTAATGTATTTGGCGCAACGCAACCAGTCAAAGAGATTGCTGATTACGCGCATACGTTTGGCGCGACAGTGGTTATCGACGGTGCGCAAGCAGTCGCACATATGCCTGTACACCCGTGGGAACTGGGAGCCGATGCATATGTATTCTCTGGTCATAAAATGTATGCTCCGCATGGAATTGGGGTTGTATGTATTACAGAAAAAAAACTTGCACAAAGATTGGATCATTTTTTACTCGGTGGAGAGATGGTAGAAAGTGTTACCGCAGATTTATATAAGTTAAAATCAGCACCGTGGCGGTTTGAGGCGGGGACGCCCAATGCATCGGGAGCCGTTGGGCTTGGACGGGCGTTTGAACTGTTACATGATGATAATAATTGGAAACATCTCAATAAACTTTCGTCTGCGTTATTTCGTGTGATTCAACAATCTGGTGCGACACTCTACAGTCCGCAAGACGGCGATATTCCTCTTGTGAGTTTTAATTTTAATGGAATACACCCCGATACTATCGCACTCGCACTAAGCGAGAATGATATCGCTGTGCGCAGTGGATATCTCTGCGCACAACCGATGACATCAAAACTCAATGCAAGCGGTGTCGTCCGCGCAAGCGCAGGATTGTGGAATACAAACGAGGATATTGAAAAGTTTGGAGATGCTTTAAAAAAAATAGCTAACCGCTCACTATCTTGATAATAAATTTAATTCAGATTGAGAAAGTTCTTTATATTCCCCTTCTTTAAGCGTTCCGAGTTGGAGTGACCCGATGCGTATTCGTTTAAGCGAGATGAGATCGGCGCCAACGTACGCCATAATGCGCCTAATTTCGCGTTTTTTACCTTCGTGGAGGACGAGATTATATGAAGTTTTTCCTGTTATTTCTACCTTGTCAACATGAAATGAATCTCTATCGTCATCGATACCGGATGTTATCTGGTCTATCTGCTGGGGGGATAAAGGTTCGGCGAGTGTCAGTATGTATTCTTTTTCTACCTCATATTTTGGGTGTGTAAGACGTTGTGCAAGATCGCCATCATTAGTAAGTAAAATGAGCCCGGATGTATCGATATCAAGACGACCGACAGGGAATAATCGAAGATCGGATGATACGAGATCGCAGACTGTTTTTCTTTTATGTTCGTCACTGACCGTTGACACTACCCCAGCTGGTTTATTAACTGCATAGACCACAGGAGAAACATCTTTTATTTCTATCGTTTTGCCATTGATGCGAATATCTTCGTCACCGGTAACTTTAATCCCTAGATGTGCTTTGACACCATTAACCGTAATATTGCCACCGGCAATCATAATTTCTAATTTGCGCCGAGAACCAAATCCGCGCTGCGCAAGATACTTTTGTAACCGCACGAGATCTTTTGTTTGCATAGAGTGATTATATCTTATTTTAGGCAAAAGAAAAGGGACTCGCTACGCACATGCGTTGCAAGTCCCTAACGAGGGCAAGGGTCCTCATGGGACACGCCTCCTTCTACTCCGCAATCGGAGAGAGACCGCGAGCCAAATAGCCGCGATCAAGAAGGAGCTCCGCAGTACGCTTCTGAACCCATGGTTCAGAAAATAATCTTCCGCGTACTGCAGAATCCCGATCACCAGAGCCAGACAGAAGGCTCCGATGACCAGTCCGGCAAAGAACCGGACACTGGACTTCTTTACTTCCTTCACTACATTCACCTCCATGGATGAAAGATTCATCATCATTGCTGATGACGCCACAGTATAGCATAGATTTGGGCTTTTGTCAAGCCCTCTATACCTGTTATACAGGTATTTTGATATATTCTTTATATTTAG
>PEVO01000040.1:8671-28732 GCA_002780235.1 Candidatus Berkelbacteria bacterium CG06_land_8_20_14_3_00_43_10 | reverse complement strand
GAGGATAGAATCGAATCGTTCTTTGGGGACAGAAACCATTTTGAATAGTTCAGTTTCGAGTATTTTACCTTTGGTAAGTGCACGGAGTATCTCACCACGAACTTGTCTATCCGACCCGATAAACGTTGATTGGCGGACATACTGTTTACTTTTTTTGATGGGTTGCCACTCTTTTTGAGCATAACGCCATAGTCCATCAGCGCCCAGTACCACTCGCGCACATTTTCTTGATGACACGATTTTTTGATAAGCGGCAACAGCTCTGTATCATCAACATCGCTGCGATCACTAAAAAAGAAGTGTATAAACACACTTCTGATATTTGTTTCTATAAATACAACTGGTTTGTTATAGGCAAATCCAACAATAGAGCGCGCTGTTGCATGTCCGATACCGGGCAGTTGTTCTAATAATTGAGGGTCATTGGGGAGTTTTTGAGAATAGGTATCGGATATAATGCGTGCACTTTTTTGCAGAAGAAGTGCACGTCTGTTGTACCCGAGCCCTTGCCACACGCGCAGTACATCGGTTAGCGGTGCATCGGCAAGTGCTCCCCAGTTTGGAAACAATCTGACAAATTGAGTATATTTTGATAGTACTCTATCTACTTGCGTTTGTTGTAGCATCACTTCGGAAACGTAGATATGGTAGGGATCCGTCGTTTCTCTCCACGGCATCGGTCGTGGGTGAGCGTGATAATAATCCCAAATTGTTTTCTGGAAAGCAGGAATTGTCATATGAAGGTTATTGTACACAAAAAGTGGATTTCGCGCACATGCACAAAATCCACTTGTGGTACATGATTACCCATATACCTAATCTGGATAATCAAGGAGGCGTTGAGTCACCTCTATTGTTTTTTCAAAGACTCCATCGGTGAAAGTAGCTCGTTCTACTTGATTCGGTTTTATTCGCGCCAGATGTCGCAAAACTCTTTGCAAGACTTGTGCGTGTATGTTAAGCAACCGAAGTAATGTTTCTTCTGATAGCGGTGTATATTTCTTACAGAGTCTTTGAGTTCTGCACAGAGTAAGGATATTGCTCCAAAACGCAAGCCCTTTGTACAAAAACTCTGTTGCTCTGCGAGAAAGATCCCGTTTGAGTTGCTCCCCCGATTGAATTTGCACTTCTTCCATTATAGACAGTAGATCAAGCTGTTGGATCGAATCTTGCTTATCTTTGATGTATTCACGTACCTGGCTTAATGTCATTCCTCGAGTCTGAAAATGAGTGAACATATCACAGAGCTCTCGAGATGAAATATGTGAATCTTTCTTCTCGGAATAATCCCGATATCCTGCTATCGCCAACGCAACTCCATACTTGCCTGAATTTTGTGCATTCGTGCGAATGTATTGAGGGAGCGTTGCAAAAAGTAGTGCATTTCGAACCGTTGATTCGCTACGACCGAGACGCCGTGCTGCTTGTGCGATTGATACATCACTATTCGTAAGCAGAAGATAACGATAGTATGCAGAAACTCCTTCTGCCAATTCTCCGGGTAGAATCGGATGATACGTGTTTTCATTGAACTGAAGGTCAAGAAACTGTTGGGGGGTCAAATTAGTGTACAGTTTTGCATCCATACAACCATCGGGAAAATGGCGATGGATGCAACCCTGCTGTGCGTGATCTTTGTCGTCGTTCTCAGCGCAAACTGGGCAAACATTTTGTGACAACCAGATCATTGCACGCACGCGACATGCACCAAAAAACAGCACCCTCCATACCTTCTTCCTACCTATTGTTATCGGTTTGTACGATGCAGGATCTTTCTTCACTGACCAAACCTTATTGAGTTCAGCGACAAGAAGTTTGAACTGTCGTTCGCTTGAATAGTCAACAACACCGATCGGTTCGATAAGCCCATATTGAGCAATTGAATGAGCAAGATCGGTAATTTCTACTGGGTTAAACGTACGCCGCGCTTGTACAAGCTGAATAACTTCAGGCGAGAGACGAGTTAATGTGTATCTCAATTCATCCATCACTATACCTCAATAATCAAAGACTAAAGATTCATGTCTGTGTTTGTATGTATCATTAACAGTTATCATCTAATTGTCAATACAAAAGAAAACCGGCAACCACCATGGGGCACCGGAATTTGTTCGGGTACGATTCTATGCATCATGTGCGATAAGCAATCGTTCAAGATGCCGAGCATGCTCTTCGAGCCGATGCAATTTACGGGTCAACGAGCTGTTTCATTGGGGTCAGACCTATTACGATTGCGTAGTATATTTTGTGTGTGATACATTGCTCGGCAAACGCCCGCATAAGAATGCCACCGACCTACGTCTCCAGAAAACATCGGCATTCACCTCCAAAAACGGTTTGCCATTGGTAAGACTTGGTTTGTAAGGTTGCTTCTGCTTATCGTGTTTTTGGATGATTGCATCAAGAGGCTTCTTCTCATCCGCACGAATTCTTTGACGCCACGGGAGATTATCGAGCATCTCTGCGATGTTTTGTCGTTCCTGCGTATTCTTACTGCTTTTCTTTATCTTTTTTCCTTTCATGCACATACTTTCTGTGTTAGTTCACCGCGTTCAAGTGATCCCTGTGTGAATGTGCCAATCTCGTAAGTTCCATCAGGTCGCGGTTGAGGTCTTTGATTATTTTGAGCTCTCTCTTCACGTTTTACTGTATCAGAATCCTCATGATTGACTTTTTTAGGATCATTTACAAAGGATACCATTTTCACCATCCTTCAACTTGTATAAGGTCCATAGAACCAAAAAATCCGCTTGGGAGCGGATATCTTAGTTCTAAAATTGACAAAAACTTAAACCGCTCCTCGAGTGGAGTAGATAAGGACTAATCCTAGAAGCATGGTTTGATGATCTGTCATTATGTATCTATTATATATTCATGTTCACCCTTGTCAAGAAGTATATCAATTTTCCATTATCTCTTTTAATCGGTACAGTGCAATGCCACAGGCAACGGCGACATTTAATGATTCTTTTGTGCCATACATTGGTATTTCGATATGCATATCTACTCGAGATAAAATATCGCTGGTAAGCCCGTGGACTTCTTCTCCAAGAATAAGTGCGGATTTTTCCCATGAAAAGCGACTCAATTTCTGTGATGTATATTCGATTGCATTGTCACTTTGCTCTAATGCGATGAGAGTAAACCCTTGCTTAGCAAGCAAAGTAATAGCCGACTTCGTCGATATATAATGTTCCCATGTGACAGTCGTTTCTGCTCCGAGTGATACTTTTATGAGCCGAGTATTTGGTAGCCCAAACCTGTCGATGGGTGCTGGGGTTACACCACACAGATACACTTCGCTTGCACCAACAGCATCTGCTGTCCGTAGTATCGACCCCACATTATGACTGCTGCGGATATTTTCGAGAACGAGTATCATATCTTGTTATCGAGTATTTTTTGCCGAATAGATGCCACAACCCCGTTAAAATAAAATAAGTTGTGGAAAGAAAGAAGTCGTAATGCAGTTAACTCTTTAGCGCGTATTAAATGGCAGAGGTAACTTTTTGAATATGTTTGGCACACCATACATGAACAGAGAATGTCGAGGGGATCTTTGTTTGATAAATACTGCGATTTCGACATATCCAACTTCCCTTGCGCCGTAAACGCCACCCCGTGACGAGCGTAGTGTGTAGGAATAATGCAATCGAGTGTATCAACCCCACGAGAAAATATTGTTTCGAGATCGTCGATATGACCGTTACCAAGTAGATGGCGTGGTTTGTTTTCTGGCAGTTCGTGCGTCACCCACCCGAGCATAGTAAACATCTCTTTTTTATCAAAACCAAGCTCTCCCCCGATACCGAACCCATCGACGGGAAGTGATGCGATGGTTTTGGCGCTCTGTATACGGAGATCTTTAAATTTGCCTCCTTGAATTATGCTAAAGAGTGACTGATCGCTTTTTTTTGATGACACACATACATGCGCCCATGTATGTGTCAGATCCATTGATTTTTGTGTATATGCCCTATCAGCGATAGGCGGCGTGCATTCATCAAACGCAAAGATGATATCTGCACCTAGTTTTTGCTGTATAGCAATAGATTCTTTTGGTCCGATAAAAAGTTTTTTACCATCGATTGGTGAATTAAAATACACACCATCGGAGGTAATTTTTACATTTTTTGACGATGCATGGGTCGAAAGCGTCAGCGGTGTATCTTCTTTAACAATCTTGCCGATATTATGGTCGCGACCAAACCCTAAGCTAAACACTTGATACCCACCGGAATCTGTCATGAGCGCTTTATCCCAGTGCATAAAATCATGCAATCCGCCATTTCGCTTGACGATATCTTCTCCCGGTTTGAGATGTAAATGGAATGTGTTCGCGATAAGAAGTGAACTACCCGTTTGTACAACTTCATCACTCGTGAGCGTTTTGACCGTTGCTTGTGTCGCTACACCAACAAGAGCTGGCGTTTCGACATCACCATGCGGTGTGTGGATAATTCCTGCGCGCGCAGATGATCTTTTAGATTTTTTGACGATTGAGTATGAAATCATGTTTATGTATGCACTATAGCATGCCGTAACCTGAAAATCAACGATCGACTGCCTCTTGACATGCATCTTAAATGTGGTATAATAGATATTGTCGACGGCGAAAGCCGTTATTTTATTTGCACTCCGTCGCCCACACGCACATCTGGCTGAAGAAGCACTGGTCCATCTGGGCTGCTTGCTGCAAGAAGCATCCCGTTACTTTCTATCCCAAGCAATGTGCGCGGTTCTAGGTTTGCTACAATAATTATCTGTTTTCCTATAAGTTGAACAGGTGTATACTTTTTCTTGATTCCTGCAATGATCTGTCGTTTCTCTTCACCCAAAGACAGCCCCAGTCGCACGAGTTTATCAGACCCATCAACTTCGTCAGCCGACTCTATAGTCGCAACCCTCAAATCTATTTTTGCAAAATCATCATAGGTTATCATTGTGACTCCTTGCTGGTATACTACCATATATGACAGGAAAAACACATCAGATTATAGGCATTACATCGGGGTTAGCATATCTGCTACTAACACTACAACCGATATATTCGCCTGCAACACTCGCAACGGTTATCGTTAGTTGCCATATTGCTGCACTTATTCCTGATCTTGATAGAGCGAGCAGTATGTTTTGGAACAGCGTGCCAATGGGAAAAGTCGCAGGGTATATAACTGAACTCTTTATCAAACACAGAAACATCTCTCATTCGATTCTGGGTATTTTAATTTATTTCGGCATTGCGCGGTATATTCTTTACCTGTTTCCTGCATATTGGGGGGTGAACGTTCCCACAGCACTAACAAGCGCTATGATCGCATATTGTTCGCATCTCATCGCCGACATGATAACGGTGCAGGGCGTACCCCTATTCTTCCCTTTTAAACGTATGTTTGGTATTCCGCCAAAACCATTTGATGGAATTCGTATTGTCACTGGTCAATGGTTTGAGAACTTTGTTGTGTTTCCTTTTGTGAATATTCTATTTACCGCCCTTATTTGGACAAAATGGGGTGTTATTCATATCATATTACTTCGTTAATATATACAAATAGTGTCAGACTTCATAGTCTGACACCGTTCGGAACATTCCGCTTTCCTACTTTAATCCATCTCGTCAGATTCATAAAATTGATCATCCAATGTTATGTTGTGAGATGAGCACTTTTTGCATAAGCCATGATCATTTGCACATTGGCTACACGCTCTACGGGAACACCATGGATTTACGCATTTTGTTGATGGGGAAACGTTATTTACGCCGCATCCGATACATCGGTACTGTTTCTTCTTGTGGGATCTATTTCTTTTATGTGCCCTGAATGGTTGTAACGCTTTCATATTTCTAAACACTAAAACAAACACCTCCAGATAGTATCAATGAACTAGATTCCATGATACCATATCACATAATCTATACTTAATCAATAAAAGCGACTTTCGTCGCTCATATTGATTGTTCCTTTTAGCATTTAAACGGATGGCGCAGGTGGCACCGGAGGTGGAGGCGTCTGGGAAGGAATAGATACAGGGGGTAGTTCGGTTGAAGGGGTCGATGTCGGCGGAAGCGTAACTGATGCTGGAGTTACTGGAGGAGCTACAACCGGCGGTTCCGTGACCGGAGGAGGCACTGATTCCGGAGCAGTAACTGGAGCTGGAGAAGTGCTAGAAAGAGGTGTCGGAGGTTGTGCAACTGGATATGTAACTGGAGGTAGTGAATCTGAAATTGGAGCTAACGGTTGCTGTGTTGCCATGGGATCAACAGGAGCTTGTGTCGTCGTTTGATCGGGAACTACTTGTGGAATCGGCGCGCTCATATCAACCGTTTGCTGCTGCGCAAGAGCAACTTTTTTCTTCTTTTTAGCAATAATCATAAACGCAACTAACGCGAGCACAACGACGACACCAATAACTGTGCTCATGAGTATTAATGGGCTTGACTCTGTTTGAGGATCCTCTGTCGTTTCTGTTGCTACAACCGGATATTCTGCAGGAGATGAATCAATGCCGATCGTATCTGTTCCAAATGTTGATGTTGACGATGGCGTTGTCGTAGTTATCCCCGTAGACGTTGCCCCCGTGCTTGTCGATGTCTTTGGCGTTGTTGTGCCCGTCGTAGTTTTTGTCGATGTCGTTGGTGTTGACGAAACAGTTGGCGCGGATGGTGGTGCAGGTACTGTTGACGTTGTCGGCGACGTCGTTGTAGTTGACCGAGTTGTTGTTTGAGCAAAAACGGTTGTGCTGACAACAAGCATTGATGCAAACGTTACACTGCCAAGAGTGTGTAAAGTATTTTTAGTATTCATTTCCCTCCTCTTTATTAATTATATATCTATCATAAGTGCACAAAACCGTGCCGTCAAGTAGTTGCGTGTAACTGTATTTGTTGTGTATACAGCGCACGAAGCGCATCAACCATTATATCAACGGTAAAAAATGTCTGAATATGTGCAAATCCCGCTTCTCCTAAACTGCCCAGAGTATCAGGATTTCTCAACATATTTTCTATTGTAAGGGCAAGCCCAAATGTATCGCCTTTTTTAATAAATCGTCCCGATTCTTTTGAGATAAGTTCTGGCAAACCACCAACTTTATATGCAATGACGGGTAATTTATGCGCCATGGCTTGAGCGACTGCTATTCCAAAACTTTCAGAATAACTCGTTGACACAAATAACTGCCATGAACTAAGGTGGTCATCTATTGATTGTGGCTGACCGATGAGGTGAACGCTATCGGTGAGGCGCAATTTTTTAATTTGTTTATTTAAGGTTTTTTGTAGTGCACCCGTACCGATTATTTCGCATTGAACACCTGGTATTTTTTGACGTACAAAGCGCATAGCGATAATAAGATCTTCATACCCCTTTATATGATTTAACGACCCAATGCTCCCTATAATAGGGTTAGATGTTGCAGGATGTGCATACTTTTTAGGAAGTACTACTCCGTTATGAATAACCGATATACGCGATACAGGTATATGCATTACATCGAGCAGAAAATTTTCTACCGCATGAGACACGGCGATAACATGATCGACCATGCGTAACCACCTGCGCAACATCATCTTTTGTAATTTTCCTCGTAGAGGGTTTTTAAGAGAATAATCTTTAGTATACAAATGTTCCGTATACACCAGAGTATATGGTCGATGTAATGGTCCGAATTTATGTAATGAAAGATAGGAAAATAATCCTGCCCGAACGCCGTGTATATGCACAACGGTTTTATCGCTGTTATCGACGGATAATTTTTGAAACGCATTAACGAGCAATTTTTGCGCACCACTACTTAACACTGATGCAATCGATATTGTATGACAATGTGCGTAGCGTTTTGATGATTCTATCAGCCACCCTGCCGGCGCAATAAGATGTATATCGTATCCGGGATAGCGTGCAAGTCCTTTAATGCAATCGGCGACATGAACTGGTGCCCCACTGTGGCTTGAATCGGCGATAAAATAGATAATACGCATATAGATCTCTCCTCACTCTCTATTCCAGTATACAACGATTTATGCACATGGTATAGTAAAAATACTATCGAGGGGAGGTGATTTTAATGAATATAGGTAAAGGAATAGGGTATGGTATCGCAACGTGGGTTATTGTTTTTGTTGTTATATCAGTACTTATTAAGTTTGGATGGTTTGATATTCAGGTTGTCCGTTATCTAAGCGCTTTGATCGCACCGATAGCAGTCTACTTCTTCGCAAGTAATCTTGCCATTAAATCAGGTTACGAAGCGCTATCGTATGGTTTAGTAATAGTCATCGTTGGGTTAATATTAGATTACGCAATTAGCAGACAGTATAACGCCGATATATTTTCTTCCCGAACTCTCTGGGCAGGGTATATCCTTACATTGCTCACGCCCATGCTCCGTATAAAGAAGTAAATTGAAGTGCTATGTACGTTTTCGTATCGCCAACACCATACAAAGTGTTATACCACAAAACGCAAGTAGCGAAAGAAATGGGATCGTAATAAATCCATAATATGAAACCTGTGCAAGCGCACACGATGTAGTGCTTGTGCATTGGAGTGTTTCTTTAATAATCCCCCACTGGAGCAGTGACTGGTACAATGCGATGACTGCGCCGGCTATGGTGAGGGGTAATACATAATAGGGAAGATTCTTGTCGAGACGGACGAGTCCGACGGGAATTATCAACGCTAACGGATACATAAGAATCCGCTGGTACCAACACAGATCACACACGGGTAGTTTAATTATTAAGCTGTAGTACAGACTCACGAGTGTCCCCGTCAAAGCTATGAGCCAAGCTCCATAGTATATATGTATAATTTTTATTTTATTGATGTATCTCAACATATTACAATAATAACGTATTTGCACATTCTATTCAATAATAAAATGTGCCCCCGTATGAAAATACGGAGGCAACCTATTGCAAGTCACTCCCAATAGATACTGGGGCACATAGCCCAATGCACGCACACTATCCATCTGGACTATACTCGGATTCAAAGAATCTAGCTGGTACACCACACACCCCTTTGGATGCATATTTTGTGTGAGAACACGTTCAACTCCTCGGGAGCAATCTTCTTTGGTAAGAATATACGCTTTACCCGTCTTAAACCAATTAGTATCAGCATCATAACGATCTTTTGGTGTACTCAACCGAATAATGCCTGTTGAACAGAGACCGGACGATTCTGCAACAATATGCATACGTTCAGCTTGGAGCTTCCCAATACCATACCCACTTGAAGCGCAACGTCCAAGATCAACATTTTCTGGTATCAGTATACCATTTTGGCGATAATACTCTATGTCATACACTGACAGCGTGCTTATGTAATATAGTGCCTTTACATGTGCTCGGCGATATATACACGCTTTGATAACAGTGTCCGCAAGCAATGGATTTAGATCGTGCGATCTACAATTCCATTCTGCTTCAGTCGGCGGACCACCATTTTCTGGTGTCCTAACCATTGCTGCGTTAAGCACGACGATGTGCTTTCCGTGCAAATAATGAGGGATGATAGAATCCAGCGGATCCTTGAGAAGATCAACACAGTAAAATCGTGCACGTGTATGCCCGTAAAATGCGGGTGGGCGATTGTCTATAATACAGACATCATACCCGCGCATAATCAAGTACTGTGAGATGAGACTTCCCACGATCCCACTTCCTCCGACGATAACATAGGTTCGTGTTAGCAATGTGCACTCTCCTTTACAGTAGTATAGAGTATGCGCATACTCTATACTAAGTTTATCGATTATGCAAAAATTAATGAGCCAAGTAAAAAACCCAACACTTTGGTTGGGTTTTTTACTTGGCTCCGGGGGATGGAATTACGAACTTTTAATAGGGTTTCCACCCTCTTGCGCTTCGCTGTCACCCCATGCGGGGAAACAACTGTTTTCCCGACCCCTTTCGTGTTTAAATCCATTTTTGGCTCCGGGGGATGGATTCGAACCATCGATTTCCTGCTCCAGAGGCAGGCGTCCTACCGCTAGACGACCCCGGAATTGAGTAGATTTTACCATATAATTTAATTAAATACTATTTTGATTGATTCTGATATAATCAACATATGATTCTTACTAGCCCCGCATTTCAACACAACCAACCCATCCCACATCGCTTTACGTGTGATGGGGATAATGTGAGTCCCCCACTTGTGATAACCGATGTACCTGCAGGCGCCAAATCTCTTGTTCTTATCGTCGACGACCCGGATGCCGTGCCGTTTGCTGGTCATGTTTTTGTCCACTGGACTTTGTGCAATATCAATCCGAAAACGCACATCATCGACGAAGGTTCTGTTCCACACGGTTCTTTAGAATGTGCCACAAGTTACGGTAAACCCAGCTGGGGCGGACCGTGTCCGCCCGCAGGTAACCATCATTATCATTTTAAGCTCTATGCACTAAATACAATACTCAATGTGTCATCTGAAGCAAACAAATCTGATTGTGAAAATGCTATGCACGGTTTTATAGTAGATCAAACCGAACTCATGGGGACATACAAGCGAACGCCGTAGTCTCTTTACATTTGCATTAAAGTATCTACTGAGCTATAGTCAGAACATCCTTATTCATACGAGGTGATCTTGAGCAATATTATTTTGGTGAGACATGGGATAACTATCCCCGGTGTAGAATACGCAGATGATCCTGGTATCAAACCCGGACAAGATGATTTGATTTTGGAAACAACCAGAGCAATCAACGCCATCACACGAGATGGTACACGTGTGCTCTTAGTGTCACCACGCAAAAGGGCTTGGGAAACGACACAGATTATGGTTAGAGAGCTGGGGATCTCACTGGGAGTTGAACTTCTCCTTGCGGATACAAGCACGGATGTAGATGCTATCAGAAAAATGCTGACCCAGTACTATATTTTTGATCACGTCATCTGTGTAACACACAGACCCACAGCAGAACTGATCTGGCAAACATATGTTGGGAGACCCGAGTACGAACATCTCCAACTTGATCCATGTAAGGCGATTATGGTTAAAACCTTGATACCCAAATACGAAAAAAGACTGTAAATCTACCCCGTCCATCTCTGGACACATGTGCGTCCCGCTTTATTGTGGGGCGCTCTCTTTTTAATGTTTTGTAGTAGTATCTATGGTGTACACCATAGATACTACTACCTTTAAAAATTGAATCAATTACAAATATCAGATAAAATAATGTTGTATGAAAAATAATTTAGATGCAGGTAATATAAGCACCAAGATTACTAAAATTATTGCTTCGCAAGCTGACCATCTTAATAGAAGTTGGTCTTTTAGAAAACTTACGCACCAACAAAGTATTAGCAAAACCGAGAGAGATAGAATCTTTAATGAACTAATTACTAACCCCATAGCACTGATAATATTAATTGCCGGAAGTTTTAAAAAGACATTTATCAAAGATCAAACAAAATATCAGTTTTTCGCCCAACTTCAATTATATCTTATGAACGAATATTCTAATTGGCTTAAAGAATTAGGCGTATCCGAAAAATTTACTGAACTATGGAAGCAAGTTATCAACCAACGACTTGAAGAATACAGAAAAGATGCGAGTGATTATAAGAAAGAATTAGGTAATGATATTCCGGGAGCTCAATGGTTGGCGATCGTTCCAACTGGATGCCTCCACCACATCAGAAGAGGCAAAACTGATATTGAAGATCCCCTTTTCAAAGTGATCATCAACCATCATAAAAATATATTTAAATCTTTTTATAATCTAGTACATTGATACTGGGTAACCGTACGTCGACCCTCGAGGTCAGATATTGCCGTTAAGATAAATAAGAGATACGATAGTTTCAAATAGTTTTAAAGGAGGGGTTATGAACAAATTTACTAAATTTATTAGTGCGGTAGGGATTTGTTTTGTAGCAGCAGGGGTTGGGTCGATCGCGACTTTTAGTCAAATACCCACGTGGTATACAACGATTGTAAAACCGACGTGGAATCCGCCCAACTGGTTGTTTGGACCAGTATGGACTTTACTTTATCTGCTGATGGCGATCTCGCTTTTCTTACTGTGGACCAATAAAAATAAATTTAAAACAAGCGCAGTCAACATATTCTACATTCAATTGGTTCTTAACGTTGCGTGGTCGTGGATATTTTTTGGATGGCACCGGCTCGACATCGCGCTAATTGAAATTGTAGTATTATGGGTCGCAATCATTAAAACGATTATATATTCTTACAAAGTAAATAAAAACCGCTGGTTTGGTTTTGATACCATATGTGATATGGGTCAGTTTCGCAGGTTTTTTAAACTATACCATTTGGATGCTCAATAAATAGGAGATGCATGAACACATATGTCGGCAATATTGAATAAGAAACAGTCGAAAACAGTAATTTCCGCACAGTTCTGTTTACTGCCAAAAATTGTCAGCTCGTGGTAATGAGCTTAAAGCCGGGTGAAGATATTGGTGAAGAAGTCCACGATGTTGACCAGTTTTTGCGTATTGACCAAGGCACAGGTAAAACGATACTCGAAGGCGTGGAAACCGCCATCACCGATGGTTTTGCGATAATTGTTCCAGCCGGAGTCAAACACAACATCATAAACACTGGCGATACGGAAATGAAACTGTATACCGTCTACTCGCCGCCTAATCATAAAGATGGCACTGTTCACCCGACTAAACCAACCAGCGAAGACGAAGAAGAACATTTTGACGGGGAGACATCGTTGTGATAAAAGTATTAAGGGGTTAGTATTAGGTATTAAGCAAAATAGTTCAAGAGATATATAAGAATATTTTGAAATAAGAGTGTGGTATAATTAATTACAGTAATAATGTATATGTCCCACTTCGCTCTTAATGTAAAAGGGATTACATCCTTTACTTACAGTGCGAGCTACGCGGGATCTGCCAGGTCGCCTTTGGCGAACTTGGTTGAAAGGAGAAACATATGTCTATAGTCGAAGAATCGGAGTTTAAGGGTAACGCAATGATCGTTATTAAGCAGAGCGAAGAAGACCAGTATCCATTTCAGTTTGGCGTAAAGAAAGCAAAACTTGTTCTAGAAAACATCGAAGCAATAAAAAAGTTTGTCGAGAAAAATGACAAACAAAGCGCAGAGCCTGCATCAAATAACTAATTGTCGAGTTCTACCTGAATATAGCGTATATTTTTAATTGCACTCATAAGGTTTACTTTAAGGGTGTCAATAATTACACCTATTTCGTGCGCCGTCAAAGAATCGTTGACAGTAATATCGATATTAAGCATAAACTTTTCTGACCCTTGATGCATTGTCCGAATATCTGATACCCCCCTTACACCGCGTGTTGCTAGTGCGACTTGTTTAATGGTTTTAATTGTTTGTGAACTGACACTTTTGCCTGCGATAAAACTACGTAGCTCTATCATAAGCACGACTGACATGCAAGCGATATTAATACCGATAATCAACGCTCCATACCCATCATACCGATAATCACCTGTAAGCATTAATATGATGAATGCTATAATCCCAAAAAATGCAGAAAGAGTGCCTATCAGATCTAGAACCGATGCGGTTTTAACCTCTATCAGCGCTGAGCGCTTAAAACTCTGCCATATATTTTTCGAATTCATATTCTTACACAGACGTTTTATACTCAAAAGACATGCATATGAGTTTGTAGCAAACGCTACAGCAAAACCAGCAAACATGAATGGAGTATTTATAATTGGTTCGGGCTTAATTATTCGATTATAACCAAATACAATTGATAGGGTTGCCGTTACAAAAAACATAGCCAAAACTGATAGTAATGTCCAAAAATAGATCTCTTTACCATACCCAAACTGGAACTCACCATCTGCACGTTTTTTCGATCGTGAATAACCAATGAGTAAAAATCCCGATGTCAGAAGATCAGCAAATCCCTGCAACGCTTCGGATAGCATCACAACTGAATGCGTTAAAATAGCAACACCAATATTCATTACTACATCCAAAAGATCGACAAAAAATGACGTCCATAATATTCTATGTGTCGTTATTTGTTTTTTCATATGATACTATAATACAATGAAACGACGAATTGAACAAAAGAGAATATATGCCGAAATCGGGATCGGCAATGGAACCCTATTATCAACAGAATACGAAAATAATGGAAAAGAACAAAGAGTTCCCCGTTTTATTAAACCAAAACATATAACGGGCTATTATGTGCGATTTTGGATGTTTAAAACTGTAATTTTTATCTCGACTAATAATGGTTTTAAAATAGATAAAAAGAATAAGATTCGGTTTAAATTTATATTCGGAATAAGTGGTACAGATTAATGCAACTCTTGCTTTTTATACATATCTATGCTATAGTATTAGCGTTGTCTTAAATCTAATAGTCTTCTGGACTATCGTATCTCGCGCAAGCGAATACCTGAATGAAGGTTCTCGAGTAGTCGATTCTAGCATCTTCGTTCCACCCCATTTTGGGGAACAAGATTAAAGATCGACAATACTCACATCAGAAGTAATAATCGCCGACTTCGTGTTGGCAGTAAGGTTTATTGTGTCATACACGCTCAGAAAAAATAACTCGCCGCAACGGTCATTAAATTCTCGACCCCGATTCCAAGGTCGTCGTAACTATGTGAACCCCGGCTTGCGTATCGATATTAATCGGTTTGTTAACCGTGCACAAAGCGTTACGAGCGAAGACTTGTATTCACCGATTCATCAATTTTCCGACTTTGCGATCGATCCAATTCTTAAACGAAATATCGAATATAAAAAATATATATCTCCTACTCCTATCCAAGATCAGGTGATACCACACGTTTTAGACGGAAAAGATGTTATCGGCATCGCAAATACGGGAACGGGTAAAACTGCAGCATTTCTTATCCCCCTCATGAATACTCTAGTCCGTAATAAATCCGATAAGGTATTGATAATGGTCCCGACTCGAGAGCTCGCGCAACAGATTCAATCTGAACTATTTTCTTTTAACAATAACCTATATATCAAAAGCGCCGTATGTATCGGTGGGGCAAATATCAGGGCGCAGATGCGTGATTTACGCAACAACCCAAGTTTTGTTATTGGTACGCCTGGCAGATTAAAAGATCTTATCGAACGAAAAGTGCTCTATCTTGGCAATTTTAAAACGGTCGTCCTTGATGAAGCAGATCGTATGCTCGATATGGGATTTATCCATGATGTGAAAGAGATTTTATCGTTAATGCCCACACCACGACAGACGCTTTTATTCTCTGCGACACTATCCCCCAAAATAGAACAACTCACAAAACAATTCCAGACCAACCCTGTTAAAGTTTCTGTTAAAACACGAGAAACACTCGAACATGTTGCCCAAGATATTGTCCACGTAGCTCACCAAGGACAAAAAATTGATGTTTTGCATAATTTACTGACCCAGCCAGATTTTGAAAAAGTTCTTATCTTTGGAGAAACAAAACACGGTGTCCAAGAACTATCAAATGCACTGAATGTTCGTGGACATAAATCGACCGCAATTCATGGTAATAAAAATCAGAATGCGCGCCAGAAAGCGCTCCAACAGTTTAAACGCAACGAAATACGAATTTTGGTTGCGACCGATGTCGCCGCACGTGGACTTGATATTCCCCATGTCAGCCATGTCATCAACTTTGATATTCCTGCGAGCTATGACGATTATGTGCATCGCATTGGGCGCACCGGACGCGCGGGTAACCCTGGTAAAGCGCTCACTTTTGTTCGCTAAATTGGAGATATTATGGAAATTCGCAATATCGCTATAATCGCTCACGTTGACCATGGTAAAACAACGCTTACCGATGCTATCATGCGTCAAACAGGAATGGTGACTGATGCAACGGCGAGCATGGATTCAAACGCTCTCGAACAAGAACGCGGTATAACCATTTACTCAAAAAATACATCTGTTATGTACAGAGATACTAAGATAAATATCGTCGATACGCCGGGTCACTCCGATTTTGGTAGCGAGGTTGAACGTGTACTGCGTTCTATCGATAGTGTTTTACTTGTTGTCGACGCGCAAGAAGGTCCGATGCCACAAACACGGTTTGTTCTTAAAAAATCACTGGAATTAGGACTGTGCCCTATTGTCGTCATCAATAAAATTGATAAACCTGCCGCAAACCCCGATCTCACCTATGAACGAGTGTTTGAACTTTTTTATGATCTGGGTGCCAGAGACGAGCAGCTGGATTTTACCATCGTCTATGCAATCGGAAAATTAGGCATTGCTAAACTTCACTGCGATGATGCATCTGACAGTCTTGAACCACTCCTTGATACAATTTTACTTAAAGTACACCCAGCACCCGCTGATACTGATGCACCACTTCTCTTCCAGCCGTTTAATCTTGGCTATGATAACTACCTTGGACGACTGGCGATTGGGCGTATTTATCAAGGGACACTTCGTACGGGGAGCAACGTGACGCTTAAACAAGATGGAAAAGATACGACAGGTTCTATTACAAAACTCTTTTCATTTAGCGGAATAAAGCGAGAAGAGATCTCCCATGCGTACGCAGGTGATATTGTTATGGTCGCCGGATTTCCTACAATCAATATTGGAGATACTCTGTGCGATAGTTCCGACCAAGAGGCGCTCCCTGCAATTCATGTTGATGAACCGACTCTGTCACTTCATTTTCTCGTTAACAGCTCCCCATTTGGCGGAAAAGAAGGAAAGTTTGTGACAAGTACACAACTACGCGATCGTCTTAAAAAAGAGCTCGAAGTAAACGTTGGACTTAAAGTTGATTTTGATACCGATACGTTTACCGTATACGGACGTGGTGAACTCCATATCGCTATATTGCTTGAAAATTTGCGCAGAGAAGGATATGAGCTCCAAGTGTCTCAAACACATGTTCTCTTTAAAGAGATTGACGGGACCCGCAGTGAACCGTATGAAGAAGTAACTATCGATGCCCCCCAGGCGATGTCTGGTTCGATAATTGAGAAATTAGCAAAAAGAAAAGGGTTGATGAAGGATATGGTGAACGAAGGATCGCAAACGCGTATGCTCTTTGAGATACCTACACGTGGATTACTCGGATATCGCAGTGAATTTGTCATCGATACCAGAGGAGAAGGTATTTTGTGTGCACGATTTATCGGGTATAAAACGTATGCGGGCGATATTAGCAGAGGTGAATCCGGATCGATGATATCGATGTGCGCAGGAAAAGCGCTTGGCTATTCTTTGGCAAACTTAGAAACCAGAGGCACACTGTACATTAATCCTGGCACAGAACTCTATGAAGGTATGGTGATCGGAAGTGTTACCAAAGGTAATGATATGGTTGTTAATGCGATAAAAGGCAAACATCTTACGAACATGCGTTCATCAGGTAATGATGATGCGATAATATTGACACCTCCGCTTGCACTCACTATAGAGCGTGGGTTAGAACTGGTGCGCGATGATGAATATTTGGAAATTACACCAAAAAATATACGTTTACGTAAACAAGTGCTCAAAGAGGTCGAACGAAAGAAAACAAGAAATAACGTTGGCTAACTTTTAACTCTGACTTTCCATATTTTTGAAAGGCGAGAACCAAAAGCAAGCCCATTGATACCGATAATAATAAACAATGCAGCGATGAGATATGCAAGAATTGCGGGATTTGCAAGAATAACTATTCCAAAAATAAGCGAGAGAAGCGAGAGTGTTTGAATACCATTCATATAATCCTTTCATTTGAAAATTGACCTTAAGAAGCCGATAAGCCAGGTTCTGTTTTACCCTATGATCTATCTTCTCCGACGATTGCAGAGCAATGACGGAGCTCCGATTGTTACGACGGAGCGCGTTGGGATCCGTGGTCATCTACCGAGTAGTCGGCGTTGATGATGGTCGGACCCACCCAACTTGCACCACGCAGGGTTTACCTATCGTGCATATTACTATGCACGACCGTGAGCTCTTACCTCGCGATTTCACCCTTACCCCGCCACGCATAGCGCGGCAAGTTTATAAAGTTTGTAAAGTATAAAGTCTGTAAAGTATTTTATTGAATTACTTTATTGACTTTACGGACTTTTAGCTTTATTAACTCACTGCGCTACACGCGGTGAAGCGGTATATTTCTGTTGCACTTTCCCTAGACTTACGTCCGGTTGTTTTACAACAACTGCGCTCTACTGCGATGCCTGGACTTTCCTCCCTGTCGTTTGACAGGGCCATAGAGTCGATTTCTTAAGGTCAAGGATATGTTACCATACCTTTTTGATAATTTCAATGGTTGACTGATTCCAATTGATACTTTATGGTGTATCAGTAACATACTCCAACTAGAGGTGGTGCGCCTTGAAAATAAAGTCATTTTTCGTATGTGTCGCAGTGCGAATCATTGATATCGCCGGATGGACTGATACTTGGTTTGCTAAGTTAGGAGAACTGTTTAACATTGCTGTACTGTCGCGTAAATGGGGCGCCGTAAATAAACCTTACCGCGGCGTAGAGATCATCGCACGAAGGGTACAAAAGTGTCCGGACAAGATTGTTGTTAAGGCAGCAGATATCGATTACGATACTCTGCTGACCCATTGCGATATTCGCAAAGAAGACTATGACACGACCAACTTACTCCAAGCGGTTATGTCATTGTTTAATCTGAAAAATCTCAAAGGTTGCTGGGAACTTACACTTTCATCGCCTTTCCAACCCGGGGCATCAGTAGGTACAAGCGCTGCAGTCGCAGTTGCGATGATAGAGATTCTGTGTCAATTGCCCGGCATTGAAAAGAAATATTCAAACGCTGAAGTTACTTGGCTCGCCTTCATAGCAGAAACAAAGGTCATGGGTGGACAATCAGGTACGCAAGATCAGTTTGCTGCCGCGTATTCATGTGGAGCCAACTTCTACAAAGTTAGGGATAAGCAAAAGACAACAGTCTTTCCAATCAAAGTCGCCCGTTGGATTTGGACTATGCTCGAACGACGATTGATGACTGTGTTTGTTGGCCAACACAATAGCTCGGAAACGCATGAAATGGTGATTAAGGAGCTTGAGAACGACACAGAAAACGCACGTCTCAAAGGGTTTATTGGGTTGGCAAAGCGAGCAAGAAAAGCTCTCCGTAAAGGAGATCTCGTTGAACTTGGGTCAGTAATGATTGAGAATACGAACGTTCAAAAAACGCTCCACCCTGACCTTGTTGGACAACACCACCAATCGGTAATTGACCTTGCCCTACAACATGGATGTATAGGCTATAAGGTCAATGGTGCTGGTGGTAAAGGTGGATCGGTGACACTACTATTTCGATCACGACGAGCTGCATGTACGTTTTACGAACATGCGCTAGAAAGTCTCCCTGCTGATTTCATCTACTTTGAGCACAAGATTGCGGCATAAGCCGCAGTTTCTACAGATGCCCACTGCTCATAGAGCGGCGGGCATCTTTCTTTTTAGAGTACTTCTGATAAATATCGACCCGTATGACTTTCTTTTACTTTAGCGATTGTTTCTGGTGTCCCCTGTGCTACTATATATCCTCCACCTTTGCCACCTTCTGGTCCAAGATCTATTACCCAGTCTGCATTTTTAATAATATCAAGATTATGTTCGACAACAAGAACTGAATTTCCTTTATCAACCAATTTATGTAAAACCGTGAGTAAACGTGCCGTATCATCAAAATGCAAACCGGTTGTTGGTTCATCAAGAATATAGAGCGTTTTGCCTGTTGATGGTCGCGCAAGTTCGTTGGCGAGTTTAACGCGTTGTGCTTCCCCACCCGAGAGCATTGTTGCCGGTTGACCTAATCTAAGATATCCCAGCCCAACTTGTGACAACACCGCAAGTTTATTGACGATATCGGGATAATCTGTGAAAAACTCTATAGCATGATCAACGGTCATCGAAAGAACATCGGATATTGTTGCACCTTTAAACGTGACTGCGAGCGTTTCTTGGTTGTATCGTTTCCCCGCACATTCTTCGCATGTGATAAAGACGTTAGGCATAAAGTGCATCTCGAATTTTAACAAACCTTCGCCGCGACACACTTCGCACCGACCACCACGCAAATTAAACGAAAACTGGTCG
>PEVO01000040.1:0-8663 GCA_002780235.1 Candidatus Berkelbacteria bacterium CG06_land_8_20_14_3_00_43_10 | reverse complement strand
CTTTTTCTTGATCGCACGGGGCAGCTCACTGTATAATTGACGTAGATGAGTAAACACACCGGTGTATGTCGCAGGGTTTGAACGGACGTTTCTCCCTATCGGAGATTGGTCGACAACGATCACTTTATCTATATGTTCAACACCATCGATTCTCGTATGCGCCCCGGGTGTTGTCTTTGCTCTAAAAAAATGATGTGACAGATGCGCAGCTAAAATATCACTTATAAGAGTTGATTTTCCCGACCCAGATACACCTGTTATCGCCACAAACATCTGCAGGGGTATACACGCGGTTATATTTTTAAGATTAAACTGTGTTGCGTCAACGATAGTTAGCGCAGTACCGTTTCCTTTTCTGTGCTTCGTAGCTGTTTCGATCTTTTTATCACCCCGCAGATACGCACCCGTGATCGATCGTGGTGCATTTTTAATATCCTCAATAGTTCCCTCGCCAACAATCTCTCCACCATGCTCACCTGCCCCCGGTCCAACATCAATGATCCAATCTGCCGCTTTCATTGTTTCTAGATCGTGTTCGACAACAATAACGGTATTCCCGTGTTTTTGTAATTCTTTAATACTCCCCAGTAACCGAGTATGATCACGTGGATGCAAGCCGATAGATGGTTCATCGAGAATATAGATGACATTGACGAGCCCGGACCCAAGCTGACCTGCAAGACGTATGCGTTGCGCTTCTCCGCCTGCGAGAGTTTGTGCACTTCTATCGAGGGTGAGATACGGAAGTCCTACATCTATAAGAAACTGTAACCGTTTGAGAATTTCGTTGAATAATTGATCTGATACCTGTTTATCGATTGAAGTCAGTGGCGAATTCTTGTGCGATAAGGATTCGATTCTTTCTTTCATATCTATAATTGATAACGATGCAAGCTCGATACAGTTATATCCGGCTACATACACGCTTAATGATTCTCTTCGTAACCGTTTACCTTGACAATCAGGGCACAACCGTTTAACCATATAGTGCTCTATCTCACGACGCAGATATTCAGAATCAGTTTCATCATATCTGCGCATCAGATAGTCAACGACACCTTCGTATTCTTGTCCATCGCCAAATAATATCAGGTCTCGCGCACGCGCTGAAAGGTGTGATACGGGTACATCGAGTTTAAATGAATATTTCTGTGCCATAGCTTCTAACGTTTTTTTAACCCATGCACCCGTTGAGTTCATGCGTTGCAACGGTCGTATTGCGCCCTCTTCTATCGTCAGTGACGTATTGGGCATGATAAGGCTACTATCTACCTCTAAACGCTCCCCCAGTCCGTGGCAGAGTCGACACGCACCAACAGGACTATTAAATGAAAAGAGACTGATTGTTATTTTAGGAAACGTCGATTGGCATGATCGACATACCCAATCATGGTTAAACGCGGTTTCAGCACTTTGCGCTTGTCTGTCGATAACCTTCTCCATCGGCTTGGTGCAGAGCATGCAATGGGGTACCCCGATTGATGTAAAAAGCAGTCGCATATAATCGTAAATCTCACTCATGGTGCCGACTGTAGAACGAGGAGATACTGCCGCAGTTTTTTGATCGATTGAAAGCGCTGGGGAGAGATTTTGAATCTCATCAATATCTGGTTTTTCGAGCACTCCGAGAAATTGACGGGCAAATGTCGACATACTTTCGACATAACGTCGTTGCCCTTCAGCAAAAAGTGTATCAAAAGCAAGACTCGATTTACCCGAGCCAGAGATACCGGTGATAACAACTAATTTATTTTTAGGAATTGATACGCTTACATTTTTAAGATTATGTACGCGCGCTCCCTTGACGTGAATAATGTTATTTGACATTCGTTATATAGTTTTAAATCTTTAGAATTATAACCTATATTTGTATAAACATCAAGTCCTCCGCACTATTTTCGCTTCGATTACTCCATATAGAACGAGCTTTTTCAAAGTCATTATCGTATATAAATGAATAAAGGGGTGCATATTCTTGCATTATCAATATCTTTATTGATATAATCCATTCGCCCGAGTTCTGGGAATAATTTGACAGGAGGCACTTTGACATGACGACAAGTAATCTGTTTTTGCCAGGAAACCTACGCTATCAACCCAAAGAAATGGTGAAGTATTTCGGCTACGACAACCTTTACCGAACAGTGGGTGAAGTTGAGATTGCCAGCCTTCAAGTGCTGGGGGAAATCGGCGTTATCCCACCTGAAAAAATCGCCCTACTGAATCCAGAAGTAGTGGAAGCAATTTTGAGTATTCCTACTACAGTGATTGACAAAACAGAGCGGGAAGTTACCAAACACGATATCCAGGCATGGCGAGTGGAAGCGCGCAAATGCGTTGATCCACGTTTGGGTCGCTGGTTGCATGTCATTTTGACCAGTTATGACCCATTAGATACCGGACGAGCTTTGCAATTTGTCCGTGCCTACAAAGAGTCGCTCATACCTTCTCTTCGCGAGTTAATTTTGGTGCTGGCAGATGTTGTCCGCAATAACAGCGATGTTTTGCAAATTGGGCGCACGCACGGGCAATCTGCTCTGCCAATTACCGCCGGCTTTTGGTTAGCAACTATTTTGAGTCGGATTCTGTTTAGCACTCAGGAAGCCGATCGCCACTGCCAACAAATGGTCGGCAAAATTTCCGGAGCAGTTGGGGCTTACAATGCACAAGTTGGTTTGGGGATAAGTGAGCGATGTGGAGACACGCCTTTTGAAAATCGTGTCTTGGCAAAGCTAGGTCTTAAGCCGGCTCGCATCAGCACCCAAATTCTACCACCAGAATATCTGACCAATTTCCTACATGCCATCCACCTTCTCTCGGCATGCTTTGGTCAGTTTGGTAGAGATTGTCGAAATCTTACGCGAAGTGAAATCGCAGAGATTAGCGAACCTTTCAGTGTAACCCAAGCTGGATCATCGACCATGGCAGCTAAACGAAACCCGATTAGCTTTGAAGGGTTGGAGGGCGACTGGTTGAGAGTCAAATGCGCATATCATCTTGTTCAGGAGGGTTTGATATCCGATCATCAGCGTGACTTGGTCGGCAGCCGAGGCGCTCGCGACTTTCCAATCATTCTGATCATTGTCCAGGGTCAATTGGATGTTCTGCTACGAAAGGATAAACAAACTAATTTGCCATTCTTGAAACGAATGCAAATTGACGAAGAATCCTGCCGAAGGAATTTCCAGCGTGCTGAGTCCATCGTATTGGGGGAGCCTCTATATATTGCCATGCAAATAGCGGGATTTGATGGAGATGCGCATGGTTTCGTCAACCATGCCTTAACCCCTGTCTCTCTTGAAACCGGCAAAACCCTAGTAGAGGTTCTTGAAGAAATGATACAAGAGGACCCGGGATTGGAAGAAATCTATTTGAATATTCCTCCGGAGATTCGTTATCTGCTTCACCACCCAGAGCAATACACCGGTCTTGCGTCCGCTAAGGCAAATGAGATTGCTGATTTGGCTGTTGCGCAGATGAGCGGGTAACAGCATGTTTTTACTCGGTCTTGGGCGTCGCGGTTTGCACGCCCTTCTTTTATATAAATATATTAATAATCATTTTCATCAAATAATTCTTGTGCCCAATAAGTCCAATATGTTACTGACGGGTACAAGGGGTTGACAAATTGTTTCGCAGAATATACGAATAGAATACACGTAGTAATAATCAAATAAAGAAAGGATACGTATGCGCATAGGAACACCAGAAAATGGAGAAGGAACGGTCGTTGGTGCGAACGTTCGGCTCCAAGGGACTCTTAAGGATACACAAGATATTACTGTCCATGGGACAGTCGAGGGAAATGTAGTATCGAGCAAGTCAGTCTTTATTACCGAATCTGCAACAGTAAAAGGACCTGTTATTGGGGAAACAGTAACAATTGGAGGGACCGTCAAAGGATCTATAGAAGCAAAAGTGAAGCTTGAGATCCTCCCTTCGGGTAAGGTATCTGGTTCAATTGCAGCTGCAACACTGATAATTAATGCGGGCGCACAATTTAACGGTAAATGTGGCATGCAGGTTGATTCCAAGGAAACACATACAAAAAGTGAAGAAAAAACTGATGTAAGCGGATCTAAGTTTGATACAAGTAAAGAAATTGCAGAACCTATCGCACCTATAGAAAAAGAAAAAACTGATTTTGAGCTTGAATAGAGAGTGCTGATTCCAAGATAAAAGCATGTATTACTATCTGCTTGAGCCGCCAAAATCAAGAAGCGACCGTATATTTCAGGAACAGAGTAAACGCTTTGTTACTCGTTTTGGCGTTGCAGGAGAGATGGTTACACCAAATCCTGCTCGGTCTATCGACGAACTCATAGAAATTGCGCTCGCCAAAGGATATGTAACTATTGTGAGTGTCGGGTCGGACAGGTTTGCAAATAAAGTTGTATCAAGTCTTTTAGGTGCTCTGTCATCTATTGATCATAGAATTGTATTTGGATGTATCCCTCGTGAATATAAAAACAGCACTATCGCGACGCTGTGTCATGTTACCTCACTCGAACAAGCTTGCGAAGTACTGCGATCACGATATATCCGCGTTCAACCTGTAGGAGTGATCTCGCCAAAAAAATATTTTGTAACTCCCTTGTCTCTACAATCAAAAGAACCTTTTCAAATGTTTGCGCAGTTTCCTGACTATCAATTGATTAGTGATGCGACACACATAACGCTCAATCCAAAGCTGACACTCACGTGGACAAACATACATAAACAATTATCTCCTTTTAAAAAATGGACGCAGGAACTTTTTGGAAAATCGACCCCCGATCTTTATTCATCGTCGTTTACTAGTTCTACTCTTACGCTAGAGACGAACCCTCATCAATCTATTTTCTGTGAAGGGGAGATTATCGCTAAAACACCTATTCAAGCAACGGTTATACCTGATCTCTTGCATTTTATCGTTAAGCGTGATACACTATCTGTGCAAGGAAAGGAAGAAAAAGATAGACAAACCGCAGATTAACGAAGCGATATCGTCTCAAGAGATGATTGTGATTGACCAGGATGGGCAATCACTTGGTGTTTTGAGTCGCGACCAAGCGTTGTACCTTGCGTATGATAGTGGAGTCGATCTCGTTGAGGTGAGCGGTAAAGCGGTGCCTCCCGTAACTAAACTTATTGATTCTGGAAAATATCAGTACGAAATTCAGAAACGTGAAGCTAAACAACAGGCACACCAAAAAACTGGCGAATTAAAAGAGATTCGGCTTAGGTTAAAAATTGATAACCATGACTTTGATACAAAAGCAAAAAAATCACAGTCATTTCTCGACGATGGCAACAAAGTGAGAGTTACGGTTGTCCTGCGTGGTCGAGAAAATATCTTCCCCGAGAGAGGATATGCTATGATTGTCCGTTTTGTTGAAAAAGTTGGAGCACGGATTGACCAAGAACCAAATAAAATGGGAAACCGTATCAGCGCAACATTAGTAAAACAAACACATGCCAAAGATAAAGACATCTAAAACAGTAAGTAAACGTATTATTAATGTCACCAAACAAGGTAAGCTTGTTCGTTTGCGTATGGCATCTCAACATCTTGCACGCAGAAAATCAAAACGAGCCCGTAAAAATGCTCTGACACCTCTTATCATTACATCCAGTCTACAAAAACGCATAAAACGTCTTATCCCCTACCGTTAAGGAGCACCTATGCCACGAGTAAAACGAGGCGTTACTACAAAACGTCGCCATAAAAAATTATTAGCACAGACAAAAGGTTTTAAGCATGGTCGAAAAAATATTTTTCGACTTGCTAGGCAAGCGCTTATTCGTGCAAAAACATATAGTTACCGCGACCGACGCGTAAAAAAACGTGATTTTCGATCATTATGGATTATTAGAATAAACGCTGCAGCTCGCACACATGATCTATCATATCGTGCATTTATGCATGGGCTTTCAAAGCTTGCTATTACTCTTGACAGAAAAACTCTTGCACATTTAGCCGCTCATGAACCAAAAGAGTTCGAAGCACTCGTGAACAAAGTTAAAGCTCTCTGAACGTTTTAGTTCGATTACGCATGGTAGTCAAATTCATTAACATACGATATACTTGATTGTGATGATAGTGGAGCGTGAAATACATATTATTTCATTCGTGATAATTGAGCATATATGGATACATCACTTACAGAAAAACAAATACTTAAAGGTTTTTTTGAGATTATAAAAACACTCGCGACTGTTTTTATTATTGCATTTCTTATAAAAACATATCTTATTCAAACATTCATTGTTGATGGTCAGTCGATGGAAACATCGTTTCATAATGGTGAATATCTGCTTGTGGATAAGCTCTCATATCGTCTATCAGATCCAAAACGAGGTGATATTATTGTTTTTATCCCACCCGATGATGTATCACGCGATTATATAAAACGAGTTATCGGTCTACCCGGCGATATGATCAAGGTTACGCCGACGTCTGTATCGGTCAATGGCACCATTATTCAAGAACCGTATCTATCTGTTACAAAAAATTCTTTAGGGAGTTCCGATGAGGTCTACAGTATTAAGCTTGGGGCGACCGATTATTTTGTCATGGGAGATAACAGAACAAATTCGCGCGACTCACGCTCTATCGGTCCAATAAAAAAGAGTGACATTGTCGGAAGAACTTTTATGGTTATGTATCCGTTTGCTAACTTTGGGCTCGTGAAGCTCCCTTCGTACTCCGTGTTTGCAACATCCACGCAATAAGTACTTCGACATGGCTCCCCGTTAGCGCCGATATCGCAAAAACTGGGTATTTTTTGAGAAATGGAAACCTATGCACAACGTTATTCTTTGCACGTGTGTCGTTTGAAACTTTTTTATCTGACGTATCATCTTTGACCATATCCCATTTGTTAACGACGATACACAGTGGTTTATTGTGCACAGAAGCATATTCTATAATTTGAACATCTTGGCGTGATGGGCCCTGCGTAATATCAAGAAGCACCACAACTGCATCTGCGCAGCGAATATGTGCATGGGTTGCACCAACTGATTGATGTTCGATAACATCGCTTACTTTGTTTTTTCTGCGTACCCCTGCAGTATCAATAAGAGTCGCTGAAAATTCACCAACGGAAAATATATCTTCGATGGGATCTCGTGTTGTCCCTGCAAGTGGTGAGACAACCGATCGTTCAAATTTGAGAAGTTTGTTAAATAATGTAGATTTGCCAACATTTTGCCGCCCGACAATCGCGATCGTATTGTCTGATTTAATATATTTTCCAGAACTTACCACAATGCAATAATCGAGTAATGCGGAAATGCCACGACCATGTTGAGCCGAAAGTTCAAAGATGTTTTGTGCATCACCTGCTTTGAACGTAACAATTTCTGCCATATCCTGGATCTGTGATCTGTTATTTGAATCAACCTTATTGATAATAACTGAATACTTTTTCCCCGTTGTTCGTATCCATCCCAAAAGAAGATCATCATCGTGCGTCCAAACATGTGTCCCATCAACCATAAATAGTATATGATCTGCTTTTTGCGACCCATGCATTATTTTTTGTTCGATACTGTGAGATCGTGGATCATCCTCCTCAAGGGGAAGACCAGCCACATCGGTAAGAATAAATGATTTTCCATCCCAATTGACAGGTGCTTCCCGTAGATCAACGGTAGTTCCCGGAATTGATGACACTATCGCTTTTCTTTCTCCGATGCATCGGTTAAAGAGTGTCGATTTTCCCACATTTTGTCGTCCGATAAGTAAGATCATGTGATTTATCTATATATAGTTCGTTATGCTTCTTCTGATATAGTATATTGAGTATACCTGATATAATACATATTATGCAATACGCACACGTTATTGTTAACCGACGTCTTACGCATCTTTCGCTTCTTACCTATGCTATTCCAGAAAGATTACTTGCGCATGTGAAAGCAGGTAGTTTTGTCGAAGTACCCCTTAACAACCGACCCGTTAGTGCAATTATTGTCAAATTTTCTTCATCTGTTCCTAAAAATGTGCGTATCCTCCCGCTAATTCGTATCGTGAGTAGCGGACCGGTTGTAACAGAGTATCATCTGCACGCATATTCTCAATTTGCGTCAGTGACTCTTTCGTCACTCTCTGATGTTTTGTTTAACTTTCTTCCTCCCACGCTCAAATCACTGAATGTGTCACTCACATATGCTACCCCACAAAATGCACGAGGAGTATGCACCATATTTCAAGGCACAACATGTGAGCGATTCCGTTATTACCGTTCACTGTGTAGTTCAAACACATCAACTCTTATATTCCTCTTTCCCGATTATGATATTCTTAATCAATTTTCGCGATTCATACACAATATTCCTTTCTCTATGTATGACTCCCGTCAATCGGCATCAAAGCGTTGGGAGATGTGGCAAAAAATTCACACCGATAAGGGTATTTATATTACAACGCGCGTCGGCATCGGTATGTTCCCTGCACATCCGACACATATTATTATTGATAATCCAACGCACCCTGGATATAAAGAAGATCGTCGACCAAAATATCAGATTCAAGAGTGTATTGATATCCACGCTAAACGTGGACATACGATCACGTGCGGTGTGCATCACCCATCTATTGTTTTGGATTATCTTTGTAAATCAACACGCAAAACGACACTTCCTCCGATTTTGATTACCCGAAGTAAAGAAATTAT
>PEVO01000034.1 GCA_002780235.1 Candidatus Berkelbacteria bacterium CG06_land_8_20_14_3_00_43_10 | reverse complement strand
GCAGAAAGCAACTAATTACATTATCAGAACCCGTTGAAAAATAAGATCCCTAGCCCAAAAGCTAATTGATGAGCTGAAGACTTAATTTTTCAACGTGCTTATACGATTAGTATACCGATGTATATATGTATCTAGAATATGTCAGAACAGTACTATGGTGTATACCATAGTACTATATACTATTGAACTCGAATAAAACTATTCATAGAGAAGTATACTTCATTAATTACATACAACAGAAAAGGCGTCACGACACTGGTAAAAGTTATGGTCGTACGCCTAATTGATGGGTTGCGAGAATATACCCACGCACTTTATTCGAAACATCTATCCACTCACATCTGGAGTTTCCACAGGGTTTAGGTTCGCCGTGGGGTAAAAAAATAAACGTATTTCCTTTGCAAAGGCATGGGTATGCAGCGCATTTCCACGCAAATGGTTCCGTAAGTGATTCTACATAAGTTGCTTTTTGGAAGAATCGACGATCACGGACGCCCATCCGTTGTATGTGTCCAGAACTTTCTGGTGATGACGCTAATTTGTAAAACGTGACATTATGGAGATGCTCAGTTTCCAATTGTCCGCATGAGGATACCTTACACAACATCGCTTTTAAACTCGCATTAATTCGCTGCGTGACGATGCAAATGCAGTATCCGGGATTAGGTCTATCGTGTCCCAAAAAGTATACATCTCCGATATCAATATTTTCTGGTATAAATGAAACTTCAGACGAATCGATAATTATCGATGTCATACCAACACCTCGGCATTATTGCAGATCAATGTTCACCCTTAATTAAGTAAATATATACGATGGTGTACTAAAAGTCCAGAGTAATCGCATTATTCGTATCGCAGTGCCTCTATCGGGTTCTTGCTGGCGGCACGCACCGCGGGGAACAAACCAAAGATAACACCGATGCCGACAGAGATAGATACGGCAAGTAAAATAGTACTATTCTCTATAATGAGATGAACGGGCGCTTTATCGCTAAGATATTGGTCTATTGCAAACTCAACACCATACGTGAGCGCAATAGCGATCCCGGCGCCAACAGCAGATAAGAGAATCGATTCAATAAGAAATTGTAGCAATATCAAGAAGTTTGTTGCTCCAACTGCCTTTCGTATACCGATCTCTTTAGTGCGTTCAGTGACCGATACCAGCATAATATTCATGATCCCTATCCCACCAACAAGAAGCGATATAGACGCAATGAGTAAAAGAAATTGTGTGATAATTCCCAGTATTGAATCAAACAACTTTAATGCATCTGTTTGCTCTAACACACTTACATCATCTTCGCCGTGACGATCTTTAAATAATTTTTTTATTGATTCTCGTACAGATTTCACATCGTCTTTGCTTAGTGCGCTGACGAGCAGTCGATCTACCGTTGTTCTACTTGCGATAGTTTGTGCTGTTGTATAGGGCAAAAAAAGAAGATTGTTTAAGTCAAAACCAAACATCTGTTGGGATGACCCGTTGAGAAAACCAACGATCTCATATTCTTCTTTTCCAATTTTAATCTTTGTTCCAAGATCATTAATGCCCATTGCACTTTTTGTTGCTTCACCCATAAGGACGACTTGGTTTTTATCGTCAATATCTTTTTCATTGATAAATCGTCCTGATGCAAGAGAAACCTTAAGTACATCTGCAAGCCCGGGTGTACCACCTATGGTAAATGGCGCATATTTTTTATCATTATAGGTGACAATTCCCGGCGGGATAACGATCGCGTTTACCCCATTAATGTTGGCGATTTCTTCATTTATAGCATCAATATCGCCATTTGTAATTGTCGATGAAACGGCAGATGCCGATTGTTGCGCAGAAAATCCACTCTTTACATCGCCGTTGTCAAGTGATGGGATCGGTAAGACAATTACCGTATTGGGACCAAGATTTCCGATAAACTCGGTCACTTTTGCCTTAACGCCATTACCTGCAGCGGATAAAATAATTACAGAAAATATACCGATAATAATACTAATCATAGTCAGAAATGATCGGAACTTATTTGCCCAAAGTGATACAAAGGCAAATTTGATAATACTAAGAAGTATCATTGCAGTACCCCATCTTTCAGCTTAATCTGTTTACTGGCTTGCCGAGCAATATGCTCGTCATGAGTTACAATAATAAGCGTCGTACCTTTTTTATTGAGTTTTTTGAGCAGTGAAAGTATAGTATCTCCTGATTTTGAATCGAGGTTCCCTGTCGGTTCATCGGCAAGAATAATATCGGGATTATTTGCCAGCGCTCGCGCGATTGCAACACGCTGACGCTCTCCCCCAGATAGTTCAGTTGGTCTATACGATATGCGTTTTTCTAGACCAACAAGCGTAAGGAGCTCGACGGCACGTTTTTTGCGCTGGGAGCGTCCTGCATACACCATGGGGAGTTCCACATTTTGGAGTACTGATATCCGTGGCAAAAGATTAAATGTCTGGAACACAAACCCGATCGTATCTTTACGGATACGTGCAAGCGCATTAATTCGTGTTTTATGAGTGACCTGTTTACCAGCTATAACCATCTCACCGGAGCTTGGCGTATCAAGCAGTCCAATAATATTCATAAGTGTCGACTTTCCGCTGCCCGATGGACCAACGATACTCACAAAATCACCTTGCATAATATTGGCATGTATCTCACGAAGTGCGTAAAAAGGCACATCACCATCATTAAACACTTTTGATATTCCGTCTAAAGTTATTATCGACGAATTTTTCATATGACGAGTATACACTATTTTAATGATTTTTCGTAGAGGGTAGCGATAACATCTCTAGCTTCGGGAGACGTTATAGAGAGATCGGCGATAGGGAGCGCCCCGAGAAGTTTTGGAATGATTACCTTTAATGTATCTTGTTTAATGCGTAGTGTCGCGCTCATATCATTATATTCTATAACCTTCCCATACTCTTTGAGATCTTTAGTTTCTACTTTACTTGAAAACACGCAGTGTATATTTTTATAATTCCCTGCGGAGAGTATAAGCTTATCTAATTCACCATCATATATTTTTTCTCCTGAATTGATAATAATCACGCGTTTACACAATCGCTGGATATCTTCTAAATAATGAGACGTGAAAATAATTGTGGAATTATTCTTCACATTATGATCACGTAAAAATCTCCATATATTGTTTTGAGATATAACGTCGAGTCCGATCGTTGGTTCATCAAGAAATATAACTTCTGGATTATGGAGCAGTGCTGCGACGAGCTCCGATTTCATCTTTTCACCGAGCGACAATCTGCGAACTTGCGTAGTAAGTATTTTCTCTAAACCAAGTAACGTAACCATTTCATCGAGTCTTTTTACATAATCTACTTTTGGAATATCATAAATCTCTTTAAGAAGTGCAAAACTATCAAGTGGGGGGAGATCCGGCATAAGCAGTTGTTTTTGACCGCTGACAAACTATATTCGGCGTAAGAAATCGTAGTTACGTTCGTGTGGGGTATATCCAAGAACGCACGCTGTTCCGCGTGTTGGATACAAAATACCCGTGAGCATTTTAAGCGTTGTTGTTTTACCCGCTCCGTTTGGTCCTAAAAATCCAACGAACTCTCCTTTGTGAATACGAAGCGATACATCGTTGACGGCATGTACCGTTTTTTGTTCTTTATGAACGAATTGTTTTAATGCATTACCAATGCCCGATTTTTGTACCGGTATGCAAAAATGTTTACATAATTTGTCTGATTCAATAATAACGGTTTCCATTATCCTCCTACGCTATTATAGCGCTGTAACCCACTTTTCCATAATTTCATTGCAACGCTAAGATATACGATGGATAAGAGTATACTATAGAGAACTCGGGTGGGTGTCACCGTATCGAGTAAAAATTGTGTAGGAACAGTGGCGATGGTAGCAACGGGCAGGATAAATGTAAAAATTACTTGAAACATTCCCGAATATACAGAAGCAGGTATCTGTCCTGCCTTTAGAATGCCTTCTGCCATTCGACCGGGTCCCCCGCCAATTTGCGACCAAAAGGAAAGTGAACATATAATTAATGTTATCGCATAGATTGAAACGAGTGATGCACATATAAGGAGCGAAACAATAATGACCGACATTACATGTAAGCTTATTCCATTGAGAGTAATCGCATAGACGATAAGAGCGATAACAGGAACTAGTGATGTAAAATCCATCATATCAATCTCTCGAATAGATGCCCAGAAAAGTGGATTGGTTGGAAACAGAAGAATTCGATCAAGTGACCCATCGTGAATTGTTTCGGGGAAATAGTATGCTAAATTACGACGAAAAGTGATACTCGTAATAAGTTCTACGGTTGAATAGACGGCAACAAGTAAGACTGTCTGTTCGTATGTCCATCCCGAGATGATTGGTACAGAGTTAAACACAGCGTTAAAAAATACTAAAAACATACCGACACGCATAACTTTGCTTATAACTGCCATGATAAAGCTCGGTCGATACGCCAAATCAACCATTAATGCAATTTTGGTGAGCATCCATGTCATGCGTATATATCGTCTAAATATATTCATTATCCTCCTACAGCGCCGTATATACGTAGACTACGTTTATACAGTATATGCGAGCATATAGCGAATAAAAATAGCCACAAAATAAGTTCAATAAAATAATAAAAGATTGTATTTTGAGAAAGCTGACCTAAATATATTTGTATGGGTATCTGGGCAAAAAATTTAAAAGGGAGGAAGCGTAAAGCGGTGCCGATCCATCCGGGGATAAAGGTAAGCGGTACAAGAGCACCGGTACCAACTTCTAGAATTACTCGGATAAGAAATCGTGGTCCCCATGTTTGTTGCGCCCAAAATGCAGTTATCGCAACGATGGTTAAAAGGTAGTAATGCAACAGAGCGGAAAATAATATAAAAATAACCATCACGCACAGACTAATAAATGAAGCCGGTGGAACAATAATATCGCGCATAAAAAGTCCAACAACGATAAAGGGTATAGCGCCTAAGATGAACGTGATAACACGACGTGCAAAATCGTTAATAAGCCAAAAGAATGGGTACCAAATTGGTTTGGTGAGCCACTGCGCTAATGTACCATCTTTTATTGCATTATTTACCCATCACCTTGTGCAGTTTTGAGTATAAAGGTGCTGATCAGTCCACCAAGCAATACATAGGTAATCATGGTTGGTTTGTCAAATCAACGTATATATGATGTGGAATCAAACGCAGAGATCCACAGTGCGAGGGTTGCAAAAGTTAAACAACTATTACCGAGCAGTTCTAAAAAAAAGTTAAGCCGATAGCTCAAATAACTACCAAATATATTAGAGCCGTATAACCAGTATGCTTTTGCCGTTGCCATAGTATTATTATACCCTTTTTATACATAAAAAAAATGATGGCTACCCGTCTGATAGGGTAGCCTGTGCCTGGAGGTAGAGAAAACGACGTTACTCAAGAGGAATACTTGACATGCACACACGTGCATTTTCAAGCAACCTAACAGCCTCTTGCCAACTACCTTCATGAAGCAGTGTTTGTGACGCTATTTCAAGTCGCGCTGCCGATTGATGTGCCCAATGTCTATATGGACGGACAATGAATGTTGTGCGAATATCGCCAGCCAAAGTTTCGATAGATTGCGCACAATTTTCAAGCTGCTTCACACTCCCCTTTTTGCCATATTGTTCAAGCGATCGAATTCGAGTACCGATCGACGAGAGAATACGTTTCCAAGTCCTCACTTGCTTTGCGTGATATGCTCGAGTAAACGATTCACGAATTTTAATGATAGGAACGATTTTCTGTTCAACGATAGCCACTCTACTTTCCAGAAAACGTTCTCCTCTTCTTTGGCGAGCTTGCGATATGAGCGGATTAATCCTATCAAGCCGGTCTTTTATCCCCTTGAGAAACCTATCCCGCGCTTGGGTTTTCATCGGGTCAAGTACGTGACTAAGAAGAACGCCGATACGTATAAGACCAACATCAATGGAGACCTTTTCGCTTTCGGTTAAAAACTGCCAATTATAAACTTTCGCTTCCAGTACTTCAAGTTGATCAAGAAGTGAAAAAAGCTCGGCAATTTCCCCTAACGAATCATGTGCAACACCGTATCCATCCTCACCAAGAATGTGATGCGACATTCGTGTAAACTCTTCCCAACCATTGCAGCACATGTAAATTGGTACAAGGAACCCATTCTCACCATAGGGAATAAGCTTTGTTGCTGGAGGAGAATCTTTGCCCAATTGTCTAAATACGTTGATCGTTTTTGGAGTAAATATGCTCATCATTCGCGGTACGAGTATCCAACCTCTTCGGAGGCACATTCTTATCGTACGCCACGGTTTCCGCTTCCCTTTGTTTTTGGTAGCGATCCCGATAGTTTTTGAATGTGTTATGACAAGGACACCGGTAGGAAAATGTTCTACTTTGAGTAAACCTTTACGTGCCAGTTCGTCTACATACACTCTTCTCAGTGCTCGGCAGTTTTCGGGTAGTGCCATGTACAACACCAACTTTCATGGATTAAAGCTTCGTAGTATAAATCAATATATAATAGTACTCTTATTCAAATAGTAGGTCAAGAGAATATACGTTTATTATTTATGCGATCGCATAACTGCCAACGGAAATCGGATAATTGCAGTATATATTCTTCCGATACGTCGTGGCTCGCGAACAAGACGATATAACCATTCTAAACCAATAATGCGTATAATTTTGGGTGCACGTTTTCGTTTACCGCTGATAAAATCGAGCGTCCCTCCAATACCCAGTGCAACTTTTGCTCCGAGTTTGTGTTTATATATCTGCATAAAGATCTCTTGTTTTGGTGCGCCAAATGCAACGCAGAGAATATCTGGTTTATATGAGCGAATACGTGCAACTAACGCGTCAATATTGCCTATAGAATCCAAGGTGATCGCCCCCCCATCTTCAGCTTTGACTATATGTATCCCCGGGAACTTTTTAATAAGATTGTTAGAAGCTTGTTTTGCAACCCCAGGCGCTCCGCCAACAAGGTACCATCGCCATTTTTTTTGTGGACTTATTGATGCAAGTGAATGTATAAAATCGACGCCTGTAATTCTATGCCGAATCTGCTGTTTATATCGCTTTGCAGCCCATTGCAACCCTCTTCCATCGGGTAGAGCGAGGTCCGTATTATTGAGCGCCTGCATTAATTCATTATTAGTTTGTGCAGCCATGACTATCTCTGGATTTGGTGTGGTAACTATATGAGTATACGAATATGGTTTACGAATCCAACGAGAAACTTTATCTATCGCATCACGGTGAGAAAGAGAATCAATTTTTACATCAAGTATATTCATCTGTCTATCGCTTTCATTAATACATCAAAAGTCTGCGATGCAGACTTCTCCCAAGTGAACATCCGCGCTCGACGCTTAGCTTTTACTCGGAGTGAAGTCATTTCGAGTGGGTGATGAATTAAATATGACATTTTAGCTGCTAAAGGGAATGCTTTTTTCATAGGTACGACAAGCGCTCCGTTTCCTACAACTTCTTTAAGGCTTGGAGTATCATTGACAATAGTTGGTATACCGACCGCCATCGCCTCAAGCACCGATATGCCAAACCCTTCATATAGACTTGGCATCACAAATATATCTGCATGCGCGAGGAGTACCTTTAGAGTATCACCGGTTACGTGACCTGTTTCTATTATATCTCTTCTAAAATTTGCCGGTACACGTGTGAGTGCCTTTTCTATTAAAGTATATTTATTCCCGGGACTTCCTGCAAGTACAAGTTTATGATGTATCTTTTCCTCTTGTCTTAGAAGTATATATGCCTCGATAAGTATAAGTATATTTTTTCTTGATTCAAGGCGACCAGTGTATAAAATGTATGGTTCGGAGATTCCATAACCGAGTAGGGCGTGTCCAAAATTTTTCTTTACATCAAAAAATACTGGATCTATCCCATGCGGGATAACATGAATTTTATCAGGATTTCCTTTATAGAGCGATATAATATCATTTTTCGTGGTCAGAGATGGGACAATGATTGATCTTGACTTTTTGAGAGCAGATTTAAGTGCAAAACGTTGATACACAATTTCTTTTTTTGAATATGAATCGGGAAAAAATTCATATGCACAATCGTGTATAGTCACAACAAAAGTTCCTGATCCAAATAATGGAATGACGTGATTGGGAATAAATATTACATTTGTATGTGTGCCAAAAATAAGCTCAAAAGGAAGTCTCGCTTGCGACCATAATGTATGTGATCGAATTTTTTTCCATGTAAGAGAAATGTGCGGACGTATAGTACCTGGTTGATCGCTTTGACTCCACACTACATATGTCGCTCCGTTCATTTGGGTTAATCGTCTAATAATTTCGTGTGCGTAGACATCAGGACCACGTTGCGTAACAGATGTGGTGTTTGCATAGACAATACCAACAATAGGTTTTGTTATTTTGACCATAGGACCGACCGTTTAAATTCAACTAAATGTTCTACTGCAATTCCCGTACCCTTTGCGACTGCAAGTTGGGGATCTTCTGCTGTTTGGCACGGAACTCCTGTAACTTTTGTCATTAATTGATCGAGATTACGAAGCTGTGAACCACCCCCCGTCATGACGATTCCTTTATCCATTACATCGGATGCAAGTTCTGGCGGTGTTTTTTGTAGAACGTCTTTTACCGCAGAGATAATATCTTGTAAAACATCGCGTACCGCATGGATAACGTCATTTGTAGATACAATAACTGATTCTGGTAAACCAGTAACCGCATTTGATCCTGATACTTCTAGGGTAAGCTCTTTTTTAATAGGAGAGGCGGCACCAATTTGAATTTTAACATTTTCCGCAGTTTGGTCACCAATTATAAGATTATACTTTTTTCGTATATAGTTTGCGATCGCAGTATCAATCTTGAGTCCTGCAACTCGTACCGATGTTGATGCAACAATATCGCCAAGTGCAATAACAGCAACTTCCGATGTTCCCCCACCGATATCAATAATCATATTTCCCGTTGATGAACCGATGGCTATCCCTGCACCAAGCGCGGCAGCTACGGGTTCTTTAATAAGATACGCATTTTTAGCTCCAGCAGCAAGCGATGCGTCAACAACTGCTCGACGTTCTGTTGACGTAACGCCGGCAGGGACCGCAATCATGATATCTGGCTTGATGAGTCTTACTCGTCCTCCAACTTTATTTAAGAAATACTTGAGCATTGTCTCTGTCACGCGGTAATTTGCGATTGCTCCATCGCGTAGCGGATGAAGCGCGAGTAATGAATCGGGAGTTCTCCCGAGCATCTCTTTTGCTTCTTTACCAATAGCCATAATTTTATTAGTTGTTGCATCGAGCACAACAACGGATGGTTCATTGATAATAATACCTTTTCCGGGTACATAGACGAGTATATTTGTTGTCCCAAGATCTATACCAACTTTTCGTATAAACATTATCTTTAATCCCGTTTAATATCGGCACCAAGTTGTTTAAGTTTTTCGTCAAATTGTTCGTAACCACGGTCAATACTTTGCGTTTGAGTAACGATTGTTTCTCCGTGAGCAACTAATCCTGCCAAGACAAGCGCTGCGCCTGCACGCAGATCAGGTGTTTCGATGCGTACACCTTTTAGTTGGCATGGACCACGCAGAGTAATTAAATGTTTTCCCTCGATGGTGATATCTGCACCCATTTCTATGAGATACTTTGTGTAGGCGAGCCTTCCTTCAAAGAGAGTTTCAAAGATACTACTTTTTCCTTGAGTCTGCGTCAGAAGAACAACCATCTGCGATTGCAAGTCGGTAGAAAACCCGGGGTATGGACGGGTATCAAAGTTAATTGAGGTATATGTATGTGACGATTCTATAATAAGGTCGTTCAATTCATCTCCAGTTTGGGTATCTCCAATAGGTTTTTTAAAAGAAAAGTGAATTCCCATTCTGTCAAATTTATTTAATATATTATCAAGGTGATTTGGGATAACGTTTGTAATAGTTCCACTACCATGCGTCGCTGCGAGCGCAATAGCGAAGGTTCCAATTTCGATACGATCAGGGATAACAGTTGCTGATGCTCCGTGGAGTGACGTCGCGCCACGAATTCGGATAATGCTTGTATTTATTCCTTCAATGTTTGCTCCCATTGCACAGAGTAAATCTATAAGATTTGCGATCTCTGGTTCTGTGGCAGCAAGATGAATCTCTGTGATCCCTGGTGTACACGTTGCAGCGAGTAACGCATTTTCTGTTGTTGTAACACTAATTTCATCGAGCAAAATACGTGATCCTTTTGGTTCTGTACTTTCGAATATATAAAATTTGCCTTGTTTAGAACATGTATACCCAAGTGAGTGAAGAGCATGAATGTGTGTCGTAATTGGTCTGGCTCCAATAACACAACCACCAGGTTCATGAATTCGAAGTGAACCAAATCGTGCGCACAGTGGTCCAATAAGCACAACCGAACCTCGTAGATTACCAATTTTTGCTTGATCAAGATTATCGGGGTTTATAGAATCGCATGTAATTGATACTGTTGTGCTATCACTCCACGATATATCGGCGCCCATACCTGCAAGAAGCTCCAACATGGTCAGAACATCTTGTATATGGGGAACGTTATGAATCGTTATCGTTTCTTTAGTAAGACATGCAGCAGCAATCATCTTGAGCGCAGCATTTTTTGCTCCAGAAGACTGTATTGAACCGTGGAGTGGTTTTCCGCCGCGTATCGTAAATTTATTTTCTGATTTCATAGTATCCTCACTCACATTATGGTACTATACTTTATGGGTATATGTAAAGCATAATGGCGTTAAAACTGCACACTAAACTTAAATTTTTTATACTATGGTCAGTACTTCTGATCTCGTTTGGGATGCTCTCGGTATACCTTATTTTGTCAGCATCGGGATATCATATCGATTGGAAATGGTTTCGTATCGAAAAAACAGGTATCATAACAATAAAATCTCAACCACGCGATGTATCGGTTTTTGTTGATGCATCGCTTTTGGCATCATCAACGCCAGTTGCATTACGCAATATGTTACCTGGGTCATATGACATAACAATCAATAAACCGGAATATCATGATTGGAGCAAAACAATCCAAGTCGATTCTGGGCGCGTAACCGATCTGAGCGATGTACTTTTGCTTCGACTCAACCCAGTCGTTGAAACAATTTCTGTAAAGGAGATGCAGCTTCTTGATAATTATACCCAGAACAATGATATATTGATTTCTGGAAATGAGATATATAGAAATGAGAAATCGCCTCAATTAGTTACACGATTATCGCGGGATGTCGTACAAGCAGTATTCTATCCTGACAAGAGACATATTGTATTCCAAGTAGGAAATGAGATTAAAAGCATGGATCTTCTTGGTCAAAATGTCCAGGCGATAACACAACTTCCCACGGATAAGCAATCTCGAATTATTTTTATTGACAGCGGCACGAGTATTCTCATAAAACAAGAAGAAGCATATAGTAAGTTTAAAATCGGATAATAGAGTATATCCAACGACATACTTCTATCGAATAGCAGGGAGAGTGAGCATATTTGATGGTTTCTTTTGAGTAGATACTTTTGCTTGCGGGTAGATTTGACGTGCTTGGACAATCCTGCGGCTTATTGTTGTTCCAACTGGTGTACATGTCATAAGTGTGATTACAGAATGATCTGTAGGGTTGAGAACCTCGATTTGAGACGGACTGACTACTTTTGTTGATTCTACTTTGTATACATAGGGTTCTAAATTATAATTAACGTATATTCTATCCCCAACATCAATAGTATCGAGAAGCGCGAATACTTGATTATACTTTCCTTTATCCCACCAATAATTTGATGAATGACCTGCTATAAACACATTCCCATTTTCTCCGGGAAGAGAAGTTTCGGTATAATGTACCACGCCGTCACTTAATTTTTCTAATACAGAATCTGTTGGAATACTCCAAACTACTGGGGCGTTGACATGAATTTTAGGAATTACCAAATGATTATTCTCAACATTTTTTTTAATGAGATCTGCTAACCGTGCGTCAGCAAGCGCTTGCAGGGCTGTGTCTGAACTTGGACCACCATCAACTGGATCGAGAACCTTCAGAGAGTTTTTAGATTCGGGATTTACGTTCGATTGCTCTTTGTGTGTAAAATAATAAGAAAATTTTAATTTATATGCGGGAAAGTTAATAACGAGAAAAAAGAAAAGAAATAATATAACAAACGAAAAACCACCCTTCATTAGTGACCACGCAATCTCCCAGATATCAAATCGAGCGCGTCTATGATGATGGAAAAGTTTTTTAATATCTTCTTCAAGTAGTTGGAAACCGTCTTTTTCTTTCATTGCGAATACATTCCTTATATGGTACTATTCTACCATAACGTGTTGTTAGATAATAGGTATGCTGGGGTGACTGTAGCATATATATGCAGAATAATTTGGTTCTGATATGCCGGGGTGGCGCCCGCCCGCAACGCCTGAGCTTGCGATGGCGGGCGGGGAATGGCAGACTCATAATAGAATTTAACTTAGCCGGGGTGGCGGAATGGCAGACGCGCTGGACTCAAAATCCAGTGTCCGCAAGGATATGTGGGTTCGACTCCCACCCCCGGCACCAACCGTAAATTATAGATTAAGGATTAAAAATTTAGAATAATACTTTAGCCAAATATTCCGACCAGAGAAAACTCAATTAAATAATATATTAATTTGCTTATTCTCATTTAACTCGTTGCAAATTACAATTTAAATAAAATATTCTGTAATAGTTTTTTGGTGTATAAGATATATATTTATTCATTGACAGTATCAGGTTTATGGAGTATAATCATTCCTTAGATTCCCAAATCTGTTTTAGAGGTAGCTTGACAATTGCGAAAGATAACTGTTTTCTTAGCAGCAGGGCTGATGCTATTTGTCGGTCTCAGGTGCAGCTGGTTAACATCTTGTGGAGTTATCCACTCTGTTTTTGCCACGTGGTTGTTATTCTTCGTTCCTGTTGTGCTTAGCTTTCTGACATACTGGTCAAGCCCAAAGCATAGCATCGGAGGCAACATCGCCAACGCAACGGATTTGGTCATAGTGACTATGATCTTGTTGACGATGGTTTGCTCGGGAAATTCACAACTTCATTTTAATAGATTTGAAGTAGTGTGTTTCATCATGAGCGCAGCAGTCATTGTGTTTTGGAGGGTAACCAAACGAAGCGTAGCGGCCAACTTTGCTACACAGGTGATTTTGACTATCAGGTACATGCCGATGCTTTACCATCTATGGCATGCGAAGAGCAATAGCGAGTCCGTAAGCACCTGGTGCCTCGTATGGATCTCCGCAGTAGTCGCGACTATTCCCGCGATTATCGATAAGGATAGGGTCGGGATTATTTACGCTCTACGAGCTGTGGCTCTTGTCTCCATTGCGCTTCTACTCATGTTGAGGATTTAAGCGAACGTTGTTCGCTAAAATAACCAGCACGAGCGAAGCGCATTTTTTATTGAGAAACAATCAAGTATGCCACAGAAAGCCTGATACTCTGGGCTTTAGCCCAGAGAGACGGTTTCATTTTGATTTTAAGCCTAATTAATACCTTTAATTCTTAAACTCCCCACTCCCCTGCCGTATAACTACGGGAGGGTTTTTTGTTAGGTCAACAATGGTTGAGCGCTCCCCTATTTTAAGTTTACCGGCGTTATAAAAATAGATGTCGATTTTAAGAAGTTTAGCTCTTTTAAATATTCCTTTATGCAAATCACTGAGGATAAAACAATCATTCTCCCCGCTGATATTAGCACTAGTGGCGGTAACAGGTTGATTTAATTCCCGGGTTAGTAATTGAATAAAACTACTATCAGGGATTCTGATACCCAATGTATTATTACTGTTTTTTGTGTTTAAAATAAAAGTATACTTGCCCGGCAGATATTGTCGAATGATACCTTCTTGATCTTTATTTACATCTAAATTTTCTTTTGCTCATTCGATACTTGGTATAACAACAGACAACTTTTTACCCTCGTCTCTACCTTTTAGCAGATAGATATTTGATGCCCTATCATGATGATTAAAAACCGCCCCCAAGCCATATGATGTATCAGTTGGATAAACTATTAATCCTCCAGATTTTAACCAATTTATCGCTTCTTCTATCAACTCATGGCTTAGAGCATTGCTGTCAATATTTATAATTTTTATCACGTTTTAATATTACATTCAAATATGGTAAAAATAAAGTATGGGATATAGTAAAGTTGGTAGACCTGCCCGCTATGGGCCAGTAGTTCATCGGTAGAACGCCGCATTCGCACCCGCCTGCCGTGATTGGGGACATAGCTCAGTTGGTAGAGCGCAACATTCGCATTGTTGAGGTCGTGGGTTCGAATCCCACTGTCTCCACCAGGCATGTCGGGCAGGTTGCGGAAGTAGAGGGTTCAATTCCCTCCTGGTCCACCAAGGCATTGGCAGGCGGGGCACTACACCTGCCTGCCGGCAGGCAGGTTCGCATTGTAGAGGTCGCCGGTTCGAATCCGGCACGGTCCACCAAATTATACACATATAGGATATAATAGAATTGTTAAGGAGGATATGGATCTTGATAGGTATACTGAATTTAGTAAATTAGATAGTCAAGGAGTGTTGCAAAATATTGAGGAGTTTGCAAATCAAGTTGAAACTGCTCAGTCTACACTGCGTGAGTTTGCGATTCCAGCTCCGTATATACAGGCGCACGATTGTGTTCTTCTTGGATCTGGGTCATCGTATACAGCAAATCTCATTGCCTCACGATTATACACACAGATAGGGATACCGATAGTTGCATGGGATCAAATTGGACTCCCCTACTCGCTGACAAGTAAATCACTTGTTATCGCAAGTTCATATTCTGGCGAAACGATAGAAACGGTATCCAATTTTGAGCGTGCGGCAAAATCAGGTGCAAAACTGTGTGCTATTACCGGAGGCGGATCTTTGGGCGCGTTATGTCGCAAATATAATGCTCCCGTGTTTCCTATCCATTATGGAGCTCATTCTCGTCATGCAATAGGGTTTATTCTTACCGCATTATATGCAATAGGTTCTAAATTAGGATACATAGAAGATACATCAGCCCTTGATGATTCTATAACTTTGTTAAAAGGATGTATACATAAAACAAAACATGATGTTGTACTATCAAAAAATATTGCAAAACAGATTGCACTACGCCTTAAAAATAAGTCAATCCATATACTTGCGGGGGGTGTATGGTACGGTCTTGCGGTTCGATTTGCACAACAATATAATGAAAACAGCAAATCATTTGCCATAGCATCAGCGCTCAATGAATTTGTACTTACCGGTCTCGATGGAGTCCATTTTCCAAATAAAATGAGAGATAATATAATATATATTATATTACAAAGTAAATATGACAAATCTCATGATAGACATATCCAATCAGTGTTGATACAACACTTTGAACGCAAAGGGATTGCATATGAATCTTTATTTATCCAACCGAGTACGAATATGCTTGCTGAAGTTCTCCAAGCAATTGTACTGTGCGATTTTATTTCATACTACGTTGCCCTGCTCAATGATAGCGATCCTTCGGCGCAACCGATGAAAGATGATTACAATGAAATGTATATTTCTACAAAAATATAAAGGGGTCTATGAGTATAACTATTAGAACTGTTAAGGGGTCAATAATTAAAGATTCACGAGGAAAAGATACCGTTCGTGCAGAAATAGTTACCACTAAGGGTGCATTATTTGCAGGGGCAGTACCATCGGGACAATCTGTGGGGGGCAGCGAGATAAAAACGCAAGATCCAGTCGATGCAGTGGATACCATAGATACACATATTCGAGGTGCATTTGAAGGAAAAACATTTTCATCTATCGATGAATTCGATTCGGCTATCAGTTCATTGTCATCTTTTAATTCTATACATATTGGTGCGAATGCGCATTTGCCCGTGTCTATCGCAGCGACGCATGCGCTCGCGCGGAGTTACAATCTCCCCACGTGGCAATATATAAGCGAAATTACAGGAATTCGCCCCTCAATTCCAACACCGATGATGGTTATGATAGAGGGTGGTAAACATGGTGCATTCCAGGGTGTCACATGGCAGGAATTTTTACTTAATGCACCCGTAGATTCTGGTATACAGTTTCTCACTCAACTTACAAAAATTCTCGATACAAAAAAAATTACGTATACACCCGGTGTTGAGGGCGGTATATCAATCGACGTCGAATCAAACGATCAAGCGCTCGAATTGTTTCTCCATGTTTTTCACGATAGTGCTCATTCACATACTTTTTCAATCGACTGTGCTGCAACGCACTCTCCAATCTCATCTCAAGATCTTAATACGCTTACGTCTAATCAATCTCTTATGTCCATAGAAGATCCTGCATCGGAGGAAGAATGGGATTCGTGGTCAGACATTACAAAAAGGTACGGGTCAAAAATACTTATCGTGGGTGATGATCTGACAACAACAAATTATGATCGATTACACAAAGCGATAGATCTACGTGCATGCAACGCACTTATTATTAAACCAAATCAGATTGGGTCGGTATCCCAGACACTCAAAACCGCTCGGCTCGCTCACCGCGCACATATTAAAATGATCGTATCTCATAGAGCAGGCGAAACAACGGATACGTTTATAGCTGATCTGGGAGTCGGCATTGGGGCATTGAGTATTAAATCTGGCGCCCCGACTCAAAAAGAACGAATTGCAAAGTATATGCGACTCGAACAAATTAAAAAGGAGATGTAATATGGACACATCGCTAACACAACCATCAGCCGTTCTCATTATTTTAGATGGATGGGGGCTACGACCCGACAGTGCAGACAATGCAATATTAAGCGCAAAAACACCAACTATGGATACACTTGCGTCAAAGGCTTCATATATTTCACTGCAAGCATCGGGAGAATCAGTCGGTCTTCCATGGGGCGAAATGGGTAATTCAGAGGTCGGGCACATTACCATAGGGAGTGGACGTGTCGTACTTGCAGATTATACGCAGATATCACAGTCGATTCAAACCGGTACATTTAAAAATAATCCTGTGCTTCGTGACATTACCGATTATGTCAAAAAGGCATCGAGTTCACTTCATATTATAGGATTACTTTCAAATGCAGGTGTCCATGGTCATATGGACCATATTCTTGCAACGGTGAGTTATGCTGCGTCGCAAGGTTTTGACCCCTGCATTCATCTTATAACCGATGGACGTGATTCCCCTCCGCAGTCAGCTCTTACATTTATCAAAGAGTTCAACGAAAAATTAACTAAGATCGGTAAAGGAAAAATTGTAACTGTATGCGGACGATATTTTGCGATGGACCGTGATAAAAGATGGGATAGAACATTATTGGCATATCAAGCAATAGCACATGGAATAGGAAAAAAGGCACAAACTATTGAAGAAGCGATACAAGCGAACTACGATAGTGGAAAATTCGATGAATTTATCGAACCGACTATCATCGGTGAACCAAGTCCGATGAAGGAAAATGATGGTATTATCTGCACCAATTTTCGGTCAGATCGTGCACTGCAGATAACTAAAATGTTTTTAAGTAAAGACATAGAAGGAGTTGAACATGACTGTATTCCAAATATATATTTTGCGTCTATGACAGAATACGAACATGGTCTCGGGACACATCCCCTCTTTTCTGTCGTTAATCTCAATAATCCTCAGTCAAATCCTCTTACGCATCCGCTTGGAGAAGTTGTAAGCGAAGCAGGGCTCGTGCAGCTTCATGTTGCAGAAACAGAAAAATACGCGCATGTCACCTATTTTTTTAACGCAGGACGAGAAGAACCATTTAATAAAGAAGTTCGCATCGTAGTTCCGTCACTAAAAGTTGCAACGTATGACAGTGCCCCCCAGATGAGTGCAGAAAAAATAACACACAAATTTATAGAAGCATGGAAAAAAGATACACCCGCTTTCAGTGTAATCAATTATGCGAACGCAGATATGGTCGGTCACACCGGAGATTTACCCGCGACAATACAGGGTGTTGAAACAATTGATGCGGAACTCAAAAAGATAATTGATACTATCCGTGGTGAGTCGACACATATACTTATTACAGCGGATCATGGCAATGCAGAACAGTTAAAAAATCCAGAAAACCATATGATTGATAAAGAACATTCGACATATCCTGTTCCGTTTATCTATATACGACCCGAATATACATTTACGAAGTGGGTATCACTACCTGATGATCAAAGAATCGCTCTGGCTGCTTTGGAACCAGCAGGTCTTCTTGCTGATATTGCACCAACAGTCATAGAAATATTAGGTCTGCAACAACCAGTGGAGATGACGGGGCAAAGTTTATGTGGAATAATGACGACGTAAAACGAGTTATACTTATTATCCTTGATGGATTTGGTGTTGGTCATCCGTGGGGTGGCAATGCTGTGTTTAGCGCGCAGATGCCCCATTGGGAACGTTGGATGAGAACATATCCACACACGCAGTTAGAAGCATCAGGAAAAGCGGTCGGACTTCCCGGTCATGAGATCGGTAATTCAGAAGTCGGGCACATTACGCTCGGCGCAGGTCGTGTAATTGCGCAAGATTCATCACGTATTAATGATACAATTGCTGATGGAAGTTTCTTTAATAATAAACAGTTAATGAGCGCATTTGACCGAGCAAAACAGTTACAAAGACCGATACATTGCATTGGGCTGTTATCTGACGGTGGAGTTCATTCTGCATATAATCACCTCATCGCGCTTATTGAAATGGCGATTCAACAACAAGTGCCCGATGTGGCACTGCATTTATTTATGGATGGTCGAGATACACCATCTGATAATGGTGTTGTATTGCTTGGCGACCTTGACCAAAAATTGACAGAGTATAAACAAAAGTATAGTTCTGTAGTCGCAGTATATCCGCATATTCATATTGCAACCCTCTGCGGTCGGTATTATGCGATGGATAGAGACCACCATCCCGAACGAATAAACAAGGCGATTGTGTGTATGACAGAAAATGTTGGCGATGTATCTAACAGCCCGCTTAAAGTATTATCAAATACCTATGCGCTTGGAAAATCAGATGAGTTTGTCACGCCAACAGTCATTGTTGACAGAGCAGGCGTGTCGACAAAAATAGAAAATGGTGATCCAGTGATATTTTTCAACTTTAGAAGCGACCGAGCACGAGAAGTAAGTCAAGCACTCATTGCACACAACCCTGATACGATGCTTGTTACTTTTATCCCCTATGGATTTAGCAAAGATTCAGGTATGGGATCAAGTACAGTTCCTGCTTTTGAATTTGAACCAGTTCGTGATGGTTTGTCGGAGTATCTTAGTAAAAATGGAATTCACCAACTTCATATAGCAGAATCAGAAAAGTATGCCCATGTTACCTATTTTTTCAACTGTGGTGTAGAAGTACCCTACATACATGAAGAGCGTGTTCTCATCCCCTCTTCTCGAGTTTCAAGTTATGATACGTTTCCGCAGATGAGCGCTCGTGCAATTGCCAGCAAAGCGGTGCGTTCTCTTAAAAAAAAGAGCTGCGAGTGTATTATTATGAATTTTGCTAATCCTGACATGGTGGGACATACAGGTAATTTTAAAGCGACTATTCGTGCACTTGAAATAATTGATTCACTACTTGGAGAGATCGTATCCATATCGCAAAAAAAAGGATGGTATAGTATCATTACTGCAGATCATGGGAATGTAGAACAGATGGTCAGTCCTCTCGATGGTTCTCCTGACCCGGAACATACATGTAACCCTGTTCCATTTGTCATCATCCCTCCAGAAAATATCCAAGCATCTTCGCTTAATACCAGCGGGACACTCGCCGATGTTGCACCGACAGTTCTGGATATTTTGCATCTACAAAAACCAAGTATTATGACGGGCAATACTCTTATTATGCATGATGGAGGGATACATGAAGATAGCACTCGTTACGGAAGTATATCACCCGTCAGTTAATGGTGTTGTAATTTCTATTGATACATTTAGAAATGAACTGTGTGCACTTGGGCATGATGTTATTATCATAGCGCCTCAAAACAAATACAAACATAGTGACCCTACTGATACCTATCGTATCCCATCCCTATCGATCCCGTGGACTAAAGATTATGTAATGAGCCGTCCCGATGCATCATCATATGAACTATTACGTAAACAAAAAGTTGACATTATTCATACACAACATATGTTTGCAATGGGATGGTTTGGACTGCGCGCCGGACAAAAATATTCTATTCCCGTTGTCCATACATATCATACATTGATTACAGAATATACGCATCATATCCCACTGCTTGGTTCGTTTATTCCAACACGATGGATGATCCAGAAATATCTCATCAATCACACGAGAAGATATGGTAATGCAGTAAATGCACTTATTACACCGTCACATGCTATGGCGCATATTCTGCGATCATACGGTATTCGTAGAAAAGTAAACGTCGTTTCTACAGGAATAAACATTAAATCATTTGACGTGGCAGATGGTGATTATATATATACGCGACATGGACTACCTAAGAATGTTAAAATAGTTCTTTTTGTCGGTCGTCTTGCATCTGAAAAAAGTGTTGATCTATTGATTCGATCGTACGCTGAACTACAAAAATTCTACACACATACTCGGTTGATACTACTCGGATCTGGTCCACAACAACAAGAGTATGAAGCACTTGCACATACTCTTGGCATTTCAGGGAAAGTGTTGTTCCCGGGATTTGTAAAGCCAGATATTGCCAGACATTATTTTAGGGCAGCATATATATTTGCCTTCCCCTCGCACACCGATACACAAGGTATTGTCATCGCAGAGGCGATGGCAGCCGGAGCAGCAGTTGTTGCAGTAAATAAGCTCGGACCGACTGATATAATTAAAAATGGATATAATGGTTTACTCGTTATGCAAACAGTTACATCAATGAGCAATGCATTACAAAGGTTACTTACAAATAAAGCATTTCACGATCGGCTTGTTCGTAGTGCATGCGAAAGTGTCAAAAGATATTCGACTCAGGTTCAGACACACGAGTTAGTTAAAGTGTATACAGAAACTATACGTAGTTATGCAAGTGGTGGACCGACGGGGATTTGAACCCCGGACCCCTTGCATGCCATGCAAGTGCTCTACCGCTGAGCTATCGGCCCATATGCTTTGAGAGTATATCAAAAAATGTGTGTAGAATCTAGATATCTGCCTATTTACAAAATAGTATGATGATGTATGATAGATGCATAAGGAGTTAATTATGGCACATGATCATCGCTATATCATCATTCTTGCAGGAGGGTCGGGAACACGACTCTATCCTCGCTCACGCGAAGACATTCCAAAGCAGTTCCAAAAAATAATTGGTGATAAGACACTTTTTGAGCAAACAATCGATAGGATACTGCTTCACACAAGTTTAGATAGAGTATTTGTGGTGACGAGTAAACAATGTATAGATCTTGTACATAGATATGTTCCCACGTTGCCGGACAGTAATATTCTTGCAGAACCAGTGAGAAAAAACACCGGTCCCGCACTTGCATGTGCAACAGCATTAATTCTTAAACGTGATCCGGATGCAGTTATTGCCAGCTTACACTCAGATCATATAATACTTAAAAATGACACTTTTGTTGCATCTCTTGAGTCTGCGTTTGACATGGTCGATAAAACTCCATCGGCGATTGTAACGATAGGAATACAGCCAACATCACCCCATACGGGGTATGGTTATATCGAACGCAATGGCTCGCATATCGATGTTAATAATACATCTGTTTACAAAGCCGTGCGGTTTGTCGAAAAGCCAATTAAAAAGGTTGCACTTGATTATATTAGGAAAGGTACATTTTCATGGAATGCAGGATATTTTATCTATAATGCAGATCACTTTATGCATGAGATACACGCGTACGATCCCGCAATGTATTCAATCGTAACTCGCATTGTACAATCCTATGGTTCGCCAGAGTACGATACGGTGCTACAATCGGAATTCGAAAAGTTTGATGTCTGCGCGATAGATTTAGTATTGATGGAAAAAACAAAAGATATGTATATAATCCCTGCAGATCTCGGATGGTCTGATGTAGGGTCATGGGATTCGGTAGCAAACTTACTTGACGATGATGCTCTTGATAAAAACGAAAATTACTTAGAAGGACTTACGGTGCCTATAGATACACATAATACAATAATTCTTGGACAAGAAAAGAAACTCATTGCGACAATCGGTCTTAATAATGTTATCGTGGTATCAACCGATGATGCGATACTTATCGCAGAGCGTGGTCGCAGCGAAGATGTTAAAAAGGTTGTTGAATATTTAAAAGCAAATAAAATAGATCATCTTTTATAGGAGTAATATGGGATATGATGCATCAATTTTTAAGGCATATGATATTCGCGGAATATATCCGCAGCAACTGGATAAGGATATCGCTTATAGAATCGCACAAGGGTATGTTCGGGTCTTTAATCCGACCAAACCGATTGTAGTCGGTAGAGATGTAAGAAACTCTGCGCCAACGATTCAAGCACACGTAATCAAAGGACTTATCGATGCAGGTGTAGATGTAATAGATATCGGCTTGGTTTCGACCGAGGAATTTTACTTTACTGTTGGAAATTATAACTATGGAGGCGGTATTCAGGTTACCGCATCTCATAATCCAAAAGAATATATCGGAATGAAGATGGTGCAGGAGGGCGTGGAGCCAATTTCAGGAGAAAATGGCATTTTTGATATAAAAAGTATTGTTGAAAGCAACGAAAATATATTAGCAGAGAATAAAGGAACTGTTACTGAAAAAGATGTTTTGGATGATTTTTGTAATTATGCGCTAAAATGGGTGGACACTAAAAAACTTAAACAAATTAAACTGGTCTACAACCCAAATTTTGGATTTGAAGGGGAGGTCATAAAAAGACTGGTTGAAATTGGTAAATTGCCGTTTGATCTAATTGCACTTAATGCAGAGCCGAATGGTAACTTTCCCAAGGGCAGACCTGACCCATTTATTCCGGAAAATAGACCGGAATTTGTTGAGCTGGTTAAATCAAGCCATGCCGACCTCGGTGTCGCCTGGGATGCTGATGCCGATAGGGTTTTCTTTTGCGCAGATGACGGAACATTTTTAGATTCCTATTTTACCAATCGAATTATTATTAAATTGATGCTTGAGAAGTATCCCAACTCAAAAATTGTCTATGATCCACGTTACACATGGGCTCTGATAGATGCAACCAAGGAAAATGGTGGAGTACCAATAATTTCGAGAGTTGGACATTCATATATAAAGCAGATGATGCGCCAAGAAAACGCAGTTTTCAGCGGTGAGTCTAGTGGACACACTTATTATCGCGACTTTTGGTATTCAGATACTGGCATTATCCCCTTGCTCCAGATAGCTGAATTTATTAGCACCTCATCTAAAAAATTATCGGAAATAATGAATCCAGTATTACAAAAATACCTTATTTCTGGCGAGATTAACATCGAGGTTAAAGATAATGAAAAGATATTTAGAACGATTGAAGAAAAATACAGCGATGCTCAAATCGATAAGCTTGATGGAATAAGTATCGAATATCAAGATTGGCGGGCTAATGTTCGGGCGTCCAATACTGAACCAATAATGCGCTTAAATGTCGAAGCAAAATCACAACAATTGATGGAAGAAAAAAGAGATGAATTATTATCGATTATAAGGAGTAAATATGCATGATAGAAAAACGTTCGTTCTTAATAAGCCATGGGGAAAATATGAACAGTTTACGTTCAACGAACAGTCAACCGTAAAGATTTTGACTGTTAATGCAGGGGTACGGCTCTCCTATCAGAGCCATAATCATCGAGAAGAGTTTTGGAAATGTATAAAAAATAGTGTTAAGGTTATTATTGACGATGTGGAAGTTATACTAAAAGACAATGAGGAGATCCGTTTGCCGAAAGGATGTAAACATAGACTTATAGGTTTAGAAAGGGAGGGAAAGGTTCTTGAAATATCCTTTGGTGCGTTTGATGAAGAAGATATTATTCGGTATGAAGATGACTTTGGTAGAGAAGGAACGACAAACACAGGAGGAACATCATGATACATACTAAGTTATATGGAATTGAATCACACGGTACATATCCAGAGAATATCCGTTCGTTAGGAGATCCTTCATTTACGAAGTACAAAGAAAATATAGCCGAAATCAAAATAGAACTAGAAAATTATCAAAAGTTTTCAAACATTATCGTAATCGGACATGGAGGATCAATCTCAACTTTTGCAGTGTATGTTCGTGCGCTCAAAGGTAATGGTAAAAAGGTATTCCTACTTAATACAAACGAAATTGACCTCATAAATAATATTAAAAACGAATATACAAAACTAAATACAGTGGTCGTTTGTATTAGTAAGTCAGGTACAAATATCACTAATCTTGAAGCAGTGTTACAATTTTCCGATTATCCAGTTATTGTTGTAACTGAAAATATACAAAATGCATTAGGTTCAATTGCAGAATATTATGGATGGAAGATTATTAAACATCCTCCACTTGGTGGCAGGTTTTCTGGCTTTAGTGCATCATCTTTTGTCCCCGCTCTTTTATTTGGATTGCCCGTGGATCGTATTCAAAAAGGCGCTCAAGAGATGTATGCACTATGTTCGATTAATAATAAACCCAATGATAATCCAGCGTGGAAGATTGCAAGCGCACTTCATAGATTGGAACTTGTTGGAAAAGATGAGATATACGTTGCACTCTATTCGTATTATTTAGAAACAACTATTCCGCTCATCATGCAGCTCGTTCATGAAACGACAGGTAAAGAAGGAAAGGGCTGGACGGTTATTGGAGCAGTTGGACCAGAATCACAGCACCATACAAATCAAAGATATTTTGGTGGCAAAAATAATATGGTTGGTGTGTTTGCTACGGTAAATAATCAACGAGATAAAAAAACATCTGTATCAATCCCTCATGAATTACAACATACTAAAATAAGGGAAGGAACCCTAACAGACATAGATAATGTTTTGTTAAGTAAAAGTTTACTTTACGAATTTGAAGGAACAAAACAGGATGCTTTACAACAAAAAATACCATTCATTCATATCGAATTAGAAAAATTAGATTCTCAAAACGTTGCTCAATTTATTGCATTGTGGCACATGATAGTCTATTATCTAGCGCGGCTCATCAACGTCGATCCATTTTCTCAACCACAAGTGGAGAATAGTAAAGAAATATCATTTCAATTAAGAAAAAATGCACAAAAATAATAAAACAAACAACGAGAAATACATTAAACTACTCTACCTAATCCTTTTATTGCTTTTCGTTTACTCCCTTCTTATATATAATAATTTTACTAAGAAGACATCATTAGTTCATGTTTTCATATCACGAATTATCGATGGAGATACTATAGAGATAGATACGGGAGAACAGATTAGATACATTGGAATTGACACCCCAGAAATAGGGCAAAAATATGCTGATGAAGCAACGCGAAGGAATACAGATCTACTGCGCGATGCGTCAGTACTTTTAGAGCGTGACGTTTTATATAAAGATAAGTATAATAGGATTCTTGGATATGTATGGGTTGATGGTATGATGGTAAACGACGAACTAGTTAAAGAAGGTTTAGCGAAAACACTTACCATTCCTCCTGATACAAAATATGAATATAGATTTAATGCTTCACAGGAATATGCAAAGATACATAAACGGGGACTGTGGAAAGGATTACAATGATTGAGTCACTACCGCATCATGTTGCAATAATTTTAGATGGTAATAGGAGGTGGGCACGGGCGCACCATCTACCAACTTTTGCCGGGCATGTTGCTGGTTTAAAACAGGCTAAAAAACTTGTCCAACATCTCAAGAAACGTGGTGTGCGGGTAGTTACTCTCTACGGTTTTTCTACAGAAAATTGGAAGAGAGATACAAAAGAAGTTAGCTATCTTATGAAATTGTTTGCACAATTTCTTAAGATAAATATTAACGAGTTTATACGCGAAGGCGCACAACTACGACTCCTTGGCGACCCAATGGATCTACCTCAATCACTCCGTGATTATCTTAAAACGTCGATTACAAAAACAAAAACAAATACACAATTTATTGTTCAGCTTGCGCTCAATTACGGCGGACGTAATGAAATAATACGTGCTTTTGAAAAATATATTGCACGTACAAAAAATAGATCCGATTCAAAACATATTGATACAAAAGATTTTGAACAATATCTCGATACACATGGAGTACCTGATCCTGATTTAATTATCAGAACATCGGGAGAGCAAAGAATTTCAAATTTTTTATTGTGGCAAAGTGCTTACAGCGAGATATTTTTTGCTCCAGAATATCTCCCCGATTTTACTCCATCAAAGCTCGATACTATATTAGCATGGTATTCAGAACGTTCCCGCAGATATGGATCTTGAATAGTGCTACAGTAATAGATATACTGTGTATATGAAAACAGAAGAAACAACACCCTATTCTCCACATACTATTGAAAAAAAGTGGCAGCAACGCTGGAATAAAGAAGAAGTATATAAAACAGATAGCAGCTTATCTGCCAACAATACTAAATATGTGCTTGATATGTTCCCCTATCCCTCTGGTGCAGGGTTGCATGTGGGGCATCCACTTGGATATATAGCAACAGATATTTATTCCCGCTATCTGCGGATGAATGGCTATAGTGTTCTCCATCCTATGGGCTGGGATGCATTTGGATTACCTGCAGAGAACTATGCAATACAAACCGGTGTTCATCCAAGTAAATCAACTCAAAAAAATATAGAAACATTTAAGCGACAGATTAATATGCTGGGGCTATCATATGATTGGAATAGAGAGATAAATACGTCAGAACCAGATTACTATAGATGGACTCAATGGCTTTTTCTACAATTGTATAAACAGGGTCTTGTATATAAACAAAAAGCACCGGTTAACTGGTGCGATTCGTGTCAAACGGTCCTAGCAAATGAACAGGTTAAAGATGGAAAATGTGAACGATGTAAACATCAAATAGTTCAAAAGAATTTGGACCAATGGTTTTTTAAAATTACAGTTTACGCAGATCAATTACTGGGTGATATAGATTCGCTCGATTGGCCAGAATCGATTAAATTGATGCAAAGAAATTGGATCGGGAGATCAGAGGGAGCAAGGGTAAAGTTCAAAGTTCAAAGTTCAAAGTTAAAAGTTGATGATAAGGTAGATGAGATTGAAGTGTTTACCACGAGACCAGATACATTGTTTGGTGCAACATATCTGGTACTTGCGCCCGACCATAAGATAATACATGATCTCAAATCTCAAATCTCAAATCTCAAAGATGTTGAAGAATACATCAAAATGGCTAAAAACAAGACTGATTTACAGAGAACCGATTTAAGCAAAGAGAAAACAGGTGTAGAGCTTAAGGGTGTTACTGCAATAAACCCAGTTAACAATAAAGAAATACCAATTTGGGTTGCTGATTATGTGCTTTCGAGTTACGGAACAGGGGCTATTATGGCGGTACCTGCCCATGACGAACGAGACTGGGAGTTTGCTCGTAAATATAATCTTCCAATTATTGAAGTCATAATGCCTGTAGAAGGAGAAAGCCATAAAGATGAAGAATCAAGAGATACAATTACTGCAATTGTACAAAGAAAAGAAGATAATAAATATCTAATTGTTAAATGGAAAGAGTTTGGTTGGATCGCTCCGCCAATAGGAGGGATTGATAATGGTGAAATACCAGAAGAAACAGCCGTTAGGGAAGTTCTAGAAGAAACCGGTTATAAAGTCAAACCGATAAGAAAACTTGGCGGTAAAATAGAAATGCATTTTTATGCGGAAAATAAAAATGTGTGGAGAAAAAGATTTGACCAACCTGTTTTGTGTGAGTTAATTTCAGACAAACAAGATGTGGTTTCCAATGAGGAGAAGAGCCGTCATGATATTTTGTGGTTGTCGCAAAAAGAACTATTTGAAAAAGTTACGCATCATTATAATTTAATTGGGTATGAACGTTTCATTAAAAATAATTATTCGTATGCAGGCCATGGTACATTGATCAACTCGAATGAATTTGATGGAATGTCATCAGACGAAGCAAGAAGTCTGATAACAAAAAAAGTCAATGGAAAGTTGACTATTCAGTACAAACTACGCGACTGGTTAATATCTCGTCAACGCTATTGGGGCGCACCGATACCGATTATTTACTGTGATGCGTGTGGAATAGTCCCTGTTCCCGAAGAACAATTACCCGTTGAGCTTCCGACCGATGTGGATTTTAATCCAACTGGGGAGTCGCCTCTTGTTTATTCTAAAGCATTTCATAACGTTATATGTCCTCAATGCCAATCTCCTGCTCGCAGAGAATCAGATACTATGGACACGTTTGTAGATTCAAGTTGGTATTTTGTGCGTTATATTGATCCTAAAAATGCTCATGAAATCGCGTCAAAAGAATTGATGAAAAAGTGGATGCCAGTTGATATGTATGTTGGTGGGGCTGAACATGCTGTTATGCATTTACTCTACGCTCGATTTATTACTAAAGCCATCCGTGATATAGGATATTTAGAGTTCAGTGAGCCGTTTACGTCTCTACGTAACCAAGGATTAATATTAGCAGAAGATGGTCGTAAAATGAGCAAATCACTTGGAAACGTTGTAAATCCAGATGATGTCGTTAAACAATTTGGCGCAGATACGTTTAGACTCTACGAAATGTTCATGGGACCGTTTAAAGATGCAAAACCATGGTCAACACGATCTATGGTGGGACTGTACAGATTTTTAGAAAAAGTATGGAAAATTGGAAACTCTGGTTTAAAACAAGGATATAATGATGAACTTCAAAAGAAAATTAGTGGACTTTCTAAAAAAGTTAGTTCTGATATAGAGTCATTTGATTTTAATACTGCTATTGCCGCATGTATGTCATGTGTTAATACTATAATAGACGTTGGTGTTGGAAAACAACAATGGCAAGAATTTCTCGTGATACTTTCCCCTTTTGCTCCCCACATATGCGAAGAATTGTGGAGTATCAGTGGCAAAACAGAAAGTATTACCTTTGAAAAATGGCCACATTGTGTAGTCAAAACATCGAGTACGGACACTATCAGAATTGATGTGCAGATAAATAATAAATCTCGAGGCTATGTTACGATCAAAAGGAGCGCGGAAACTCAAGATAATATTACGAAGCTTATACGTGACGATAGTAAACTTGCATCATACATTAACGATACATATAAAGTTATTAAATATATTAGTGGCGAAAAAATAATTATTATGGTACAATAATATCGAAAGGAACTAAATCATGGCAGAGCCGAAAAAGAAAAAATCAAATAGTAGATCAAATTCGAGCAAAAATGCATCAGGGAAAAAACTTATCGTCGCAGGATTAACGTTGTGCGTGAAATGCAAGGAACAGATTCCATCCCACATGGTATGCGTCTATTGTGGTAGTTACGGTAATATTAAAGTAAAAAAAGTATCATAAGTATGTCAGTTAATCGCCATCTTTCACGAACGGTCGCAATGCAATCTATCTATGAGTGGGACTTTCGTCCTGATGAACCCTTAAATGATATTGTTCGGCGTAATATTGAAGTGTACAAAGATGATGTTGATGAGGGGTATGTGATTCAGGTGGTGGAAGGTATTAAAAAAAATATTACAGAAATTGATGCGAGCATTGTAAACGTTGCACCCGAATTTCCAATTGAACAAATTGCAACAATAGATAAAGCGATTCTTCGCGTTGCAATATACGAAATCCTCCATGATAACGATGTTCCCGCTAAAGTAGCTATAAATGAGGCGGTTGAACTCGGAAAAAATTTTGGTGGGGAAAGTTCATACAAATTTATCAATGGTGTCCTTGGTACTTTATACAGACAATCGGCTCGATTTGATCCAAATGATGAAAAAATACTTGAACCGATTGATGAAATCGTAGATGGAGATATTAATACAGATGATATCAAAGAAGACTCAAAATAGTCCGCTTCACAATTTTTTACTTACATTAGGTGTCGAAGTAAAAAATACTCAAATATTTGATGAAGTGTTTACACACCGTTCGTATCTTAATGAACATAAAAGCGTTGCTCACAATCATAATGAACGTTTAGAGTTTTTAGGTGATGCGGTTTTAGAGCTCGTAGTAACGGAACATCTTTACAAAACATACCCTAATCCTGAAGGAGAGCTTACGAACTGGAGAAGCGCAATAGTTAAGGGAGAGATGATATCTCAAGTCTCTCGTCAACTTAATCTTGGTTCATTTCTTAAAATGTCAAAAGGAGAGGAACAAAGTGGCGGCAAAGAGAGGAACCTTATTCTTGCAAACTTATTTGAAGCACTTATCGGAGGAATATATCTTGACGAAGGGTATGCAAAGGCGTCACAGTTTATACATACATATCTCATTCCTAAATTAAAAAAAATTATAGAAGAAGGAACATATATTGATAGTAAATCACGGTTTCAAGAACTTATTCAAAATAAAATAGGATTTACTCCCCGATATGAACTCATTGATCAAGATGGTCCTGACCATAATAGGATGTTTACTATAGGCGTCTACATAGAAGAGAAGTGTGTAGGAAAAGGTCAGGGTCCATCTAAGCAAAAAGCAGAACAGGCGGCTGCGGCTGATGCGTTAACCTATTACCTATAACAGTAATCTCGTATTTTTTCATACAACTTAAGCGATTCAGTTCTTCCAATTTTATGAGCGTATTTACTTTGCATAATTTTAGAGTCTCTTCGTACAATCGATGAAAGTGAATACACATGAATTTTAGATAATATCCTCCGCATATTCAAATCTGAAGGGACAGAATCGATAAACTTTTTTACATCATGCATCCACTGTGAATAGCTATTTTGAACACTTTTTGTTGACCATATTTTGTCCGGATTTTCAAGAATTGATTTCGGAATTTCATCTAAAGTAAAATACGTTACATCCGTATAACGACAATTTTCATTGATTTTTTGTATAAGTTTTTCCTTGTTTGAAATATTACCAACATACAATCCGCTTCTTATCAGTCCAAACCCATTATCTTTGAGTATAAAACGTACTTTTTCTCTTTCAACTTTATATTTTTCTGGAATTGATACAGCGACTAACATCCATATATGTGATACATTATCAGCAACATCACGTAAACTATTTAATGATTCTTTAATGAGAAGAGAACCCTTTTTAGTTATGTAATAGCGTGTAGTATCTCCTTTTCCACTTACAGATATACAATCACGACCAAGTAATCTACCAACAGAAGAAAAGAGGACAGATGTTTTTTGAGAAGAAAATATTGTCTCGAGTTCATCTTTCGATAATGGTGAATCATCAATACTAATTAGTACCTGATCAATTATACTCATATTACCTCTGTGAACGCACAATATATAATAATGAGTAGTTTGTCAACACTTTGGACTGGTCCAATACATCGAGGACACTTTTTAGTTTGATAATGTTCTCTCATAATACTCTTTGGGAGTCAAATAGTTTAGCGCTTGATGGGGGC
>PEVO01000028.1:12752-13751 GCA_002780235.1 Candidatus Berkelbacteria bacterium CG06_land_8_20_14_3_00_43_10 | reverse complement strand
AGATCGCCTGTGACGAAGCGCCTGAACGGGCGGTGAAGGTTCTTGACGCGCAGATCGGCGCCGTCGCCGGAGGCAGGTCGCCGGTGGCTTCGCGCAAAGAAGGGGTGTCCCGTGTTTGTCTTCCTCGGCGAACATTGCAAGAGACGGCGTTTTTTCTGCCGCATCTGACGAGCGATGAGAACGGGATGGTGAATATGGCGTTCACTGTTCCTGAAACGGTCACAGGGTGGCGCTTGATGGCGTTTGCGCATGATCGTGAATTGCGCGGCGGAACTCTGTCGGCGGAGGCGGTGACAACGAAGGATCTGAGGGTGGAACCGGATCCGCCGCGCTTTGTGCGCGAGGGCGACGAAGTGCTCTTCGCGGTCAAGGTCTCGAATCGATCCGATAAACCTTTGAAAGGTCGGGCGCGTTTGGGGTTGAGCGATGCCGTGACACGGCAAAGTGTGGATGCGGCTCTCGGCAACGGTCAGCCCGAACGGGATTTGGAGCTGGGAGCGGGTGAGTCACTCGTCTTGGCGTGGCGGCTCCGTATTCCGGATGGACAAGGGTTCCTGACCTACAAGGCCACGGCGGCGACCGATACGTTCGCTGACGGCGAGGAAGGGTGGCTTCCCGTGCTGTCGCGGCGTCTCGCGGTGCAGGATTCGATGACGTTGCCGATACGCGGCAAGAAGACCAAGGTCTTTGATTTCGCCCCTCTTCTGGCGTCGAAGGGGGGACAGAAGATCACGCCGCAGATGCTGACGGTGCAGATCGTGTCGCATCCCGCGTGGTGTGCGGTGCTGGCGTTGCCGTATCTGATGACGTGCCCGTACGCGGGTAGCGAGCAAACCTTCAATCGGTATTACGCCAATGCGTTGGCAAGGCATATTGTCGGCAGCGATCAGAAAATCCGCCAGGGTGTTGATCAGTGGCGAAAGGCCGGTATGCTGGAGGGACCGCTCGCGGAGAACGCTGAGATGAAGTCGTTGATGCGGGCTGAGCTGTCGTGGTTTT
>PEVO01000028.1:0-12570 GCA_002780235.1 Candidatus Berkelbacteria bacterium CG06_land_8_20_14_3_00_43_10 | reverse complement strand
AACATATAGAAAAAGATGCGGCGCTCGAACGTCGTTTACAACGTATTATTGTCCCCGAACCAACGCTCGATGAAACACTTATCATCCTCGACGGTATCAAGAAAAACTACGAGGATTATCATCATGTCACGATTACCGATGATGCAATTAAGGCGGCAGCGATCTATAGTCAACGGTTTATTCAAGATAGATTTTTACCCGATAAAGCGATCGATCTCATCGACGAGGCATCGTCTGCTGTCCATCTGCACCGCATGCCGAGCAAATTAACGAGCATGAATATCAAAAAATTGTCAGCGATTGTAACGAAAAAGGAACTGGCGCTTGCATCGCATAATTTAGAAGAAGCATCGCTCTATAGAAAAAAAGAATCCGAGTTGTCAAAAATTATCACTGATGCTGACAAAAAATTATATAATATACCGCGCGATATCATCAATGAAGAATCGATTGCAAAAATAGTTACCATGTGGACAGGGATACCTGTGGGGAGCATTATTAAAGAAGAGCAAGATCGCTTGCGCAATTTAGAAAAAACACTCCAGCAGACAGTTATCGGGCAAAACAAAGCGATAAAGATTATTGCATCTACTATCCGCAGGGCAAAAGCAGGGATAAGCAACCCATCGCGTCCTCTCGGGTCATTCTTGTTTTTAGGTCCAACCGGTGTGGGTAAAACATATTTAACGCAAACGCTTGCGAAAACAATTTATGGCAGTGATTCTGCACTGATAAAAATCGATATGTCCGAATTTATGGAACGCCATAATATTTCTCGACTCACCGGCGCGCCTCCCGGGTATGTCGGCTATGAAGAGGCGGGTAAACTGACGGAATCGATCCGACGTCAACCGTTTAGCGTTGTTTTATTTGATGAGGTAGAAAAAGCACATCCCGATGTGTTTAACCTGTTACTCCAAATATTAGAAGATGGACAGCTGACCGATGCATCGGGTCGTTTAGTCAGTTTTCGCCATGCGATCGTCATACTCACAAGTAACATTGGCACTGACACGCTCACACGCCAAGCGGTGATGGGATTCCACGCACACGATTCTAAAATAAGACGTGCCTACGACGATGCAAAAATTGATATATCCAAAGAATTATCCGATCATTTTCGACCCGAATTTCTCAATCGTCTCGATAAAACAATCTACTTTGAACCACTGGGCGAGCGAGCGGTAGCGCACATCGTGGTCAAGGAACTTGAATTGTTATCGGGGCGCGTAGCAGGAGAAGGGTATACCCTTACTTTTAAACCTGCGGTGATCGATTATCTTGTTAAGCATGGCTATGACCCTCACTTTGGCGCACGACCGCTCAAACGGGCTATCACTGAATATATAGAAGACAAACTTGCGGATCTCCTGCTATCTGGTTTCGTAGCGCGTCAATCGGATATTAGCGTTGATGTGCATGCGGGTAAGATAATCGTCACACAAAAAAAGGGGTCCCATGTACGAACTCGGCGTGCTCGACAAAGAATGTAGACAACTCTGCGACGGTATCTATTCAAAAAAGGATACTGATGCGATTTCGCGTGCACTTGCATTCGCATACAACGCCCACCAGGGGCAGCAACGCAAAAGCGGCGAACCATATATCATCCATCCCTTTGGGGTCGCTGTGCTTCTCATTTCATTACGGTTTGATGCACCGACAGTCCAGGCGGGCTTACTCCACGATGTGCCCGAAGATACCACTATCACACTCCAAGAAATTTCGCGTTCATTTGGCAAACAAGTTGCACAACTTGTCGATGGTATCACTAAACTTGCCCGAGTACGATTTAAAAAGGCATGGTTTTGGTTTGGACCACCCCGCGCTCAAGAACTGCCTGCGTTTGAACGTCAAGCAGAGACACTACGTAAAATGATTTTGGCGATGAGCAAAGATATTCGTGTTGTCTTTATTAAACTCGCCGACAGACTCAATAATATGCGCACGCTCGATGCTATTTCTCAAGATAAACAAATCCGTATCTCACAAGAAACACTAGAAATTTACGCACCCATCGCAGATAGACTCGGTATCGGACAATGGAAAGGGGAGTTAGAAGATCTTGCATTTCCGTATGTCTATCCAAAAGAAGCGCAATTAGTCCAATCACTTGTCGGCAAAGAGTTGCGTCGCAGACAGCAAGACGCGCAAAAAGCGCGAAAATTATTGTATAAGTTTTTAACCAAAGAACATATTCCAACTCTAGATATCCATAGTCGCATAAAACATCGCTATAGTTTTTGGAAAAAATACGAAAAATATGGTCGTGATATGAGCAAAATATGTGATTTAGTCGCGCTACGTGTTATCGTCCCCACCGAAAAAGACTGTTATACAACTATGGGTGCAATCCATACACACTGGAAACCACTCCCGGGCAGGATAAAAGATTATATTGCACACCCCAAGCCAAATGGGTATCAATCACTCCACACATCGGTATCCGGACCGAGTGGTCATGTTCTTGAAATACAAATGAGAACACAGGAGATGCATCTTGAATCAGAGGTTGGGGTTGCGCTTCACTGGCACTATGCAGAAGAGAAAAACAAAGGTCGGCGTTTTTCTCCAAAAAATCCCGCGCGTATCCCTAAAAGTAAACTTGAATGGATCCGCGAACTCGCAGCATGGCAAAAAAATATCACCGATGCCAAACATTATCAAAATGATATCACCTATAAATTCTTTAAAAATCGTATATTCGTGTTCACGCCACAAGGAGATGTCCGTGAACTGCCAGAAAATGCCTCTCCTATAGACTTTGCATACGCGATACATACTGAAGTCGGCAATCACTGCGTTGGTGCAAAAGTCAATGGTAAAATGATGCGACTCGATACCAAACTCTCTAGTGGTGACGTTGTGGAGATACGTACTCAAAAAAATGCATCAGGTCCAAAACAAGACTGGTTAACGTTTGTACAATCAAGCGCTGCCAGACAACGAATACGGAGTATTCTTAATAAACGAAAACGTATGCAATAAGGTTGGCGCAAGCCCTTGACGGATAGGGTACCTATCAGGTATAATAAGGATTAATGAGCACGCTACAAGCACCCCGCGGAACTCGTGATATTCTCCCCGATGACCAACCCTATTGGCAATATATTTATGATTGTGTCACCAAACAAGCACGTGTATTTAGTTTTCAAAAAATAGATTTTCCGATATTTGAAGCCGTCGATCTATTTGTGCGCAGTATCGGTAATGGTACCGATGTCATTGATAAAGAGCTCTTTCGTATCGCACGCGCACAAAATGCATCCGATTCCGAATCCACGCAGTATGCACTGCGCCCCGAAGGAACGGCTAATGTTGTCCGCGCATATCTAGAACATGGCATGCAGAGTTGGTCACAACCAGTTAAACTATGGTATGAAGGACCGATGTTCCGCTACGACCGACCACAAAAAGGGCGATATCGTGAGTTCCGCCAGTTTGGGATTGAATGTATCGGCGATGCATCACCGACGTCCGATGCGCTTGTTATCTTGTTTGCATGGGAAGTATTTTCAGCTCTTGGGCTCAAAGACGATATTAGTATAGAAGTAAACTCCATCGGTGATAAAGTATGTAGACCAAAGATAAAACGAGCACTGACGACGCATTTCCAGAATAATAGCAGGGCGCTGTGTGATGATTGTAAGCAACGCTTAAAAACAAATCCGCTACGGATTTTTGATTGCAAGCAAGAGCAGTGCCAAGAGATTAAAAATGGTGCGCCCCAAGTTCTTGATCTTCTTGATGACGCGTGTAAAGAGCACTTCCAAACGGTACTCGAATTTTTAGATGAACTGCAAATTCCCTATGATCTCAACCCGTTTTTAGTACGCGGACTCGATTATTACACACGTACAACATTTGAGATTAAAGAAAAGGGGAGTGACCGCCAACAAAATTCACTGGGAGGTGGTGGACGCTATGACGGGCTCATCGAACAACTTGGCGGACAACCAACACCGGCTATTGGATTTGCATTAGGTCTAGACCGCATCATCGAGTTTATGAAAGAAAAACATGTGCGCCTGCCAGCCGTTACAAACCCCGATGCGTGTATCGTCCACGTGGGCGATAAGGCGCGCAGGGTTGGGCTTGTGGTTATGAAGGAGCTTGCAGAAACAGGGATGAGTGTTATATCGGCGCCCGGTAAAGATTCTATAAAAGCGCAGATGCGCGTCGCCGATAAAGCAGGGTGTATATTTGCACTTATCATAGGGCAAAAAGAAGCGCTCGATAAAACAGTAATCATAAAAAATCTCGACGATGGGTCCCAAGAAACCGTCACCCGCGCCAAACTTATTGCATCTCTCCAAAAGAAACTCAAGAAAAATTAGATTTCATTGCATCCGCTTGTCAAACTATACGTGCTATGGTACGTATGAACTAACTGGTTTGTCTGCTTGACAACCTATCCTAACATGAAAGTAGGCTCATGGAATGCCTCTCGAACTGTTTGATGCGCCGGATGCTATAACTCGAGAAACAATTGAGGGGCTCAAAGGAACCACCTCACTTGAGTTTCGATCACTCATGATCCTTCTTCTTGAAAAAGGGTTGTTGGACGCAATATTTGCCGTACCTCAAAACGGTAAACCGATGAGTAAATATGATGCCCTCGTGTGGTGGAGTACCCACTTTTCCGAATTGGAACACACGATCGTGAGTTGCTGTGATATGTCACGAGGAAGACCACATGCACTTAGTCGACTCGTTCGAGAAATTCGGGAAACAAACAACAACAAAAACGTAATTACGCAAGTGCAATAACATCTTGGTGGATACACCCACGCTGCAGTTCTCAACCTTTTACAGGGAGGAACGCGCCACATTGTACCATCAAAACCCCGTTTGGCAGAATCTCAAAACACCACGTTGTTTGATGTTGATTACCAGAGAGCACACCAAATCCCGCTTATACATAGTAAGCAGAAACCCAGCCCTGATGGAGTCTGTGATCTTGATGCTCTGCGAGATGTTTGGAGATCCTGTGTGAGTACTGATGAATGGACGTATCGTCCACTTGTTAATTACCTCAATACAAGGGATATAATTCCTCGTCTCATTTCTTTACTTCGCCCGTATTACGGATGCTTTTTGGATAAGATTTGTGCAGATCAATCACCCGCCAATCAGTATTATGGATACTATACCCTCCTGACGCTTGCATCGGTTGTTTTACATCGAGATGCATTTGACGTTGGAAAGATAGTCACCCAAGAGAAACGGGTTATCCATAATCATCAGGTTAGTCTTTGCAGAGTTGATGCGTGTACAACACGTGAAGTCAACCATGAACAGCTACGCTATGTTGATTACTTCGACCGTCGTTCAAAGTCTGTTGCGGAACTCGCAACATATCTTAGACCCCTCATAATGGACGTACTGGACGTTAAATGTTCGGTTGGTGATAACGAAGAGCCAAACAGAGACCGTGCGATGCCTCATGATTTAGAGCGCGGTGAATGGTGGAAACATGTGCATCAAATACAAAGGTATCTCGCCATGATACCTCTCGCAGTATTCCTGCAGTCACATGGATTTTACGCAGATCAGTATGATCCACGTACTATTTGGAATAGGGAAAAGAATGGGTCACTCATGTATCTTTTTCCCGAGTGTGCGCCAATCATCCGCCCACAAGCTATGAGTGCCGATGAGCAGATCGAATGGTTTTGTAATAACTACGTCGACCAATGGGAAGAATACCATGCAAGCGCGACAATGAGGATGCTTGCAAATAGGATAGTCAAACATACATTGAAAGCCCGTAACGGCTTCGACGTGGGCTTGACTAAACCAAAAGTAGAGCAGCCCTCCTTGTTTGCCGATCCACATTCCATCCCCTTTGGGAGGATTCTTAGTCACCATAGGGATCAGTATGCCGTGTATCACGACTCCAAAACAAAGTTCATAGAATCGAGGGGAGAGGATAAGCATGGGAAGGTAGGACTCATTCACCTTGGACGGTTGTGCGATCTTATCGAACAAAAGAAGATAGTCGTATCAAAATGGAAAGAACAGGGATGTACAATCAGCTGTCCGATACATGGACGTGATTCAGACCCATCGTTCAATATCGAATTCGAAAGAAACTGGTTTTGGTGTTACGGGTGCGGAATACATGGACGCATAGATCGGAGCGATGTTCCAGACACCATATCCGTGAATTTCTCACACACTGCAAAGCCAGATGCAACCAACATCAAAGTTTCTCCAGAGCACCACCGGATCATGAGCGATACCCAGATACTTCTCCAAAAGATGTATCTTGGTGAATCTGATGATGATGCGATGGACGCGTGGGAATACCTTGCAACGCAGCGCGGACACGACCCATATCACGCATTTGATCTTGGAGCTGTTATGGACATGTCGATGTAATCTCTCATCTCCTCGAGATGGGATGGACTTTGACTCAGCTTACGTATTATGGTCTCGTCGCATTTAGCAAGAATATTAAGACGGTTGACTATAGTATTCTCCAGCTCCTGTGTAAACACGGTATGACACCAACCGGAATTTGCCGAAACAAACAGTACACTGTGAACGATGAAACAGTGGAGATTATATGCGAGGGTTTGCCCTACTTTCCACTCAATAATCGGGTAACATTTCCACTCATGGTGGGGCAACGGATGAGTAGTTTCTACGGTCGTGCGATATGGAAGAATTCTAAAGTGCCCCATATCAAACTTCCAAGAAAGCACCATAGTACCCCTCCTGGTGGGTGGAATACTGCTGTACTAGCGGATCCACGAATTGAGCATGTAAGCGTAACAGAAGCCGTTATCGATGGGCTTGTTATCGACCGTCTTGGTGGATATCCTATCGGGATAATCGGTACGGGAAATAGTACGACTATTTGTGAAATTGCTTTAGGGAAAAAGCAGAATATCTATCTTGGGTATGATAATGAGGAGTTATCCCCAGCAGAACTCAAGTTGCATAAGGAAACGGGCAAGCCCGATCTTCCTCCCGGTCAGCTTGCGACTGAACGGACCGCCAAGCTCTTACGAGACTTTGGCTACAAAGAAACCATAACCTATCTCACGCACTACACCCTTGGTTCGGAAAACCCCATATGGAAAGTATCTGATGGGTCTATATTCAAAGACTTTGGAGCGTGGTGGAAGGATAAAGGGCAATTCTTCTTCTAAGCGGGTTACACGGCATGGCTGTGTGATCCGCTTTACTTTTTATCCACATCTTGACATCTTTTTATGTTCGGTTTATGTTCGTTATGTATAAAGGAGGATGTGTGTTCGCACCACAAGATGACCGATATTTGTTTCTTGATATGAACTCGTTTTTTGCCCGATGTGAACAACAAGTCAACCCCGCATTGCGTAACAAACCTGTGGTTGTTGCTCCCTATACCGGCACTACGGGGTGCTGTATCGCTGTATCATATGAGGCAAAAACTTTGGGGGTAAAAACGGGGATGGGAGTAGGGGAGGCGCGCGCGCTGATACCAAACCTAACCGTGGTCGAATCACGCCCGGAGTTATATCGCCACGTCCACCATCAACTTGTTGCAATTATCAACGACTTTACTCCCTATGTCAGTGTCCGTTCTGTTGATGAGATGACCTTTCCGCTTGCGTCATACGAACAAGGGGGTGACCGACCGTTTGCGCTTGCACACATGATTAAATCTGCTCTCAAACAAAAACTCGGTGAGTGGCTCACCGCATCTGTTGGTATCGGACCAAATGTTTTTATGGCAAAACAGGCGGCAGAAGCACGTAAGCCCGATGGCTGTGTCTGTATCCGCTGCGCCGATATCCCTGCGTGGCTACGCAGATGGCAGCTTACCGATCTCAAAGGCATAAATACCTGTATGGAGCGCCAACTCATCCGTTTGGGTATAACACAGCCGATACAGCTCTACACTACGAACCAAGAGATACTGCGAAAAAAGCTGGGGGTCGCCGGTGAATATTGGTGGTTGCGTCTCCACGGATATCCCATCGATAGTGCACAAAGCCCCACAAAAACTATAGGGCATTCCTGCGTGCTGTCACCGGACGCGCGCCGATGGGACGTTGCCACACAGGTTTTACATAAATTAGTCCAGCGGGTGGGGGAGCGGTTACGCGCCGGTGGGTTTACATCAAGCGCGCTGCATCTGTATATCCGTTTTTTACATTCACCATCATTCCGGTTGCATATGCGCACACGCCCATTTAGTGATAGTCGGGCACTGTGGCGATATACCAGCCATATGTGGGAACGCGCGCCACGCATACATACACCGTTTATGATAGCCATTACCGCATGCGATCTGCATGGCGAACAAATGCACCAACTCCCCCTCTTTGCCAACGATCGCAAAGAAACAAACCTCTATCATGCACTTGATAGTGTTAACGCCCGCTTTGGACAGTGGACGCTCAAGCCCGCATCACTCATCGGTACAGAACGCCATGCCCCAAGCAGAATACCATTTGGAAATAGACAGCTATAAATATAATCCCGATGTGTAGTCCGTAATCACTTCCAGTGTGTTATTAGTATACACACTAGAAATTATATGATAGAATAGTTATATGACGATGAGAAAAACTATTATTGCAAATGGCGAATACTATCATATTTTTAATAGAGGGACCGATAAAAAGACTATATTTGCTACATCTAATGAGTATCGTCGTTTTCTTGATCTCATGCGATTTTATCAATATGAAAAACCCATTCGATTCTCGTTTTTGAATAAAATAGAAAGGGAGAATATCATTTTAGAAAGATCCGGAGAAAAGCTTGTTGAGATAATATGTTATTGCTTAATGCCGAATCATTATCACTTATTATTAAAACAAAACTCCGATAATGGTATATCTAGATTTATTAGAATTATAACCAATAGCTACGCTCGGTACTTTAATATAGCACACGAAAGAACAGGTATATTGTTCCAAGGAAATTTTAAAGCAGTGAGAGTCGAAGATAACGAGCAGCTGCTTTATCTAAGCCGATATATCCATGATAACCCTAGAGCAGGATTCCTACAAGACAATAGTAGTACATGGAATTGGTCGTCAATTCATGAATTTATATCGAACTCACGTGGACAATGCGATAAGCAAATTATCTTGGAACAATTTCGTAACACAAAAACTTATTTGAACTTTATTGATGATTATAAAAACAATATAAACACTCGTTCTCATATAGAAAATTTGATATTAGATTAGTCTTGTTAGTATATTAAGCATCATCCCAATGTGTAGCCTGTTATCACTTCCAGTGTGTTAATCGTGTTATTTCATGCAGAGAGTTGATATATCGATAAAGTAGTATATAATACAATTAGTCACGGTTCTCAACTGTATGCGAATAGGAGTGATGCACATTGGTACGACAAAAGCAGTATAAAGAGTTTCCCAACCCTGATCTGTGGAGACGAACGTACGGGTTGTTCCCCGAAGTGAAACACAAGCATCGACTGCGCAGACTCACAGATAGGGAAGCAACAATCAACTTTCACCACAACGGACGGGATATCAAACCTGCGGTAGCATACCTTACAGGGTACACAATACACCGTAATGGGAGTCTATTCCCATCGCTGGTGCACAAAAATGGAACTCCCGAAGACGTAGAGAGTATCGCACGATATCTCAATCGGTCCGGGATACGTTTTTCGCAGAATGTCCCCTATGCGTATCTTGATAAATTCTCTTGGTGTTGGCAGATCCGGACAGTTACCTTTCGGATCGAGGGGGAACCTCCACTCGTCCGGCTCAACCGATGCTGGTTTAGATCAAAAGCGATTGTTATCGCACAGCACGTCAGTCTACATACGATACACTTTACCCGGTGTATGAGTGTCGGCAATGTGCGCACCTGCGTCATATCACACGATGCAGTCGAGCGTATTGTGCGAGAAAGTGACGAGCGCTATTTTATTGAACAATCGTAAAGATTGTACCCGGAGGGAGCATGAGCTCTCTCCGTTTCATTATAGTGAGGCGGGGCTTGACATTCGTTTTTTGTTCGTACATACTAGATATATATTCGTATAATGTTCGCAGTAAATGTGTACAAAAATATAAGGAGGATTATGCCACAACCGCTTACCCCAAAACAAAAAGAGATACTGGACTATATAGAACGCTACATTGATAGACACGATTATGCGCCCAGTTATAGAGAAATAGGGGAGGCGTTTAGTTTGTCGTCGGTAGCAACGGTGGCGGGGCATATCGATGCGCTTAAAAGCAAAGGGTATCTGACCCATGCAGAAAATTTGGCGCGTTCTATCCAGCTTACCCCAGCGTTTGAAGAACGGATGTTTGAAATCCCGCTTCTAGGACTCATCGCTGCTGGAGAACCGATAGAAGCAATCAGAACACATGAAACTATCGATATCCCTAAAGATATGATGAAAAAAGATGTCTTTGCACTCAAAGTAAGAGGGGATTCGATGATTGACGATGGCATATTCGATGGCGACTACGTTATTATTCAACGCATTGAAAACCCAACCAACGGCGATATTGTCGTATCGCTGCTCGACGGTGAGAACGTAACATTAAAGCGATTCTACAAAGAAAAAGATCGTATACGTCTACAACCAGCGAATAAAAGTTATAAACCGATCTATACACAATCGGTATCGATCCAAGGAAAAGTACTCGGCGTTATTCGAAAGTATATGTAAAACTCTTTTTGTAAGGTATACTTTGTACTATGACGACACAATACACTCTACTCATTCTTGTCGGTCTCATACTTATTCTCTTTTTATTATGGAGAAGAACTGTTAAACTGGTAAAGAAAGTATCGTTTGCAAAATCATCACTTGCATCAAAATATGGTAAGATGACAGAACAGTTTATGCCATTTTTAGAACACTATCCGTACGACGCACAGAACTTCCGCTTTTTGGGGACTCCGATCGATGGGGTACAGTTTAATGACGATGAGATAGTCTTTATCGAGTTTAAAACCGCACAAAGTCAATTATCCACAAAGCAACGTACCGCACGGGATATTATTGGTCATAAACGAGTACGGTTTGAGGAGATCCGTATATGAGAAAAACCGCGATAAAAGTTGCCGAAAGTTTATCACTTGCGCTTAACCCGTTTTTGCTTATTCCGGTTGTTTTTCTTGTTGCGCTTTTTGTTACCCCATTCCCGTCCCCGGTTAGTCAAATACGCTGGCTCGGCGTTGTACTTCTGTGTAATTTTATCGTGCCATTTTGGTGGGTATATTTCTTAGATCAAAAGGGCATCATCCTTGATGATACGCTCGCGCACAAGAAACTGCACCGAAAGCGCCTCATGGCGCTCTGGCCGATTATAGTCATTATTGGGGCAGAAGTAATAACGATGACATTTGCGGGTACGCATCAACCATTATACGCCGTTCTTATCAGCGGACTCGCGGTGACCATAGTCGGTGGCATCATTTCGTACTACTGGAAGATATCGGCACATATGGCAGGGTTTTCTACCGCACTCACTCAAATAGCACTCCTTACCGGTCCGTGGGTACTCTGGGGGGTTATCGCCATACCGTTTCTTGTGTGGGCGCGTTTAGTGCTCCACAGACACACGCCAACACAACTGTTTATAGGTGTCGTTGTACCGCCACTTATAATTATCAGCATATTTAGATTCTTTAAACTTATATAGGAGTATCTACTGTGATCAACCTTGGCGCACACGTATCGATCGCGGGCGGGATAGACAAAGCGATTGACCGTGGCGAAGCGCTTGGATGTACAACAATCCAGATTTTTCCCGGACCGCCCCAGACATGGCGAACTATCCATCATACAGACGAGAGTATTACATTATTTAAACAAAAACATGCTTACAGCTCTGTAAAAGACGTATTTATCCACGCAATCTATCTGTGTAACTGTGGTTCTCCTGATCCTATAGTGTATGACAAGACATATAATGCGCTCAAAGACGCACTTGAGTTACAAGTAAAAATCGGCGCGCAGGGTGTGATTGTGCACCCTGGGTCGCATAGAAGCACACGTCGAATTGAAGGGTTACAGCGAGTCGTTACCGTAGCCAAGAAACTCCTGACCGATGTTCCCCATGCAACGCTTATTTTTGAATCATCTGCAGGAGCAGGGGACACACTTGGTGATTCCTTTGATGACCTGCATTATCTAATACACGGCTGTGGCGAGCCCAAACGTGTTGGTATCTGTTTAGATACCTGCCATATGTTTGCAAGTGGAATCGATTTTCGCACGACGCAGGCGCAACACGACTGTATTGCATCACTTATAAAACTTGATTTACTCTCGGCACTCCGAGCAATTCATATCAATGACAGTGCACACCCGTTTGCATCCCATCGGGATGTCCATGCAAATATAGGTGAAGGAATAATAGGTATAACCGCTCTTCGATCGTTTGTTGCAAACAATGCATTTAAAGGGATACCCATAATACTCGAAACACCCATCTTAAAAACAATGGCGGTATCAGCTGGTGCATCTATCGAGAAACCAGGTACTTATATAGACGACATTTTACGTCTTTTGACGCACAGGGGTTGACAAATAGTACATGTCAAAATATACTATAAAAAGAAATC
>PEVO01000021.1:3456-6920 GCA_002780235.1 Candidatus Berkelbacteria bacterium CG06_land_8_20_14_3_00_43_10 | reverse complement strand
CCAGATTATGGACCCGCACGACCTCCGTATACACCTCCAACTCCAGAACGCGGTGGCGATTATGAACGTCGTGCTATAGAAGCGATCAACGCACTTGTCGCAAGAGATGAGGGGCGTGCCGTAGAACGCTATCGTGGTTTACTTGGCGCAGCACGTCAATGGATCGACCGTGAGGGGCAACGCAGACAAGCAGATACGCTCGATGCTGTCGGGCAATGGTCAGACAACGCAAAATGGAAAAAATGGGCAAAAATTGGGCTCAAAGTTGCTGGCGGACTCGGCATAGCCGGAGCGATGGTTATGACCGGTGGCGCTGGCGCAATACTCACCCCTTTATTATTCACCGCTGGGCTACGCGAAGGTGTTGATGGGATACTCCAAACGGTGGAACAAGCGGGCTGGGGGCGCAAACGCACTCGGGCAGAACTGGGTATCCAAGCACAACAAACCCAGCGCATCGACGCGCTTAAAGCACTTGTGCGTGAACGAGTAACGACATTAACAGAAGCAGACTTTACTACGGCGCTCAATGAGATGATTGATTTGGAACGCGGTGTTATCGATCAACAGGGAGTGAACACTAAGTCAGAACAACGTTGGCAGGTAGGGCGCAGTATTGCGTCAACCGTCGTGACGCTTGGCGCGGGTGCGATGGGTGGTATACCACTTGGCACCGCAGAATATGCCGTGCGCGCAACAGGAGAAGCAACACAAGTTGGCGCAACACATCTGGACGCAGCACATAAAGTATTTTGGAACTTACACGGTGGACAATTTTGGTATAACTCGCCAGATGAGATGATGCGTGTCGGTGGCGAAGCCATTAAAAATGGATTTCCATGGACCGTGCTTAAGGGTTCATGGCTTGGCGCATCGCATATTTTAGGACACGGTCTGCCACTTGCAGAGAAACTTGGTCTTGCTGGAGCCGGTGCATACCAAATCGCACGGATTCTAGAGCAGTTTGTACCGCGCAAACGAAAAGAAGCGTCGCCACAGGTTCCTGATTATTCAGTTCGCGAATCCAGACCGCATGGGTATTACGATCGTCCAACCGGACCGGATGATGGAACTCCGCCTCCACCAGAGCTTGGAAGAATATCTAATCTCGAACCATTACGACCCCCGACAGAAACTATTCGAGCAACTCTTGACAGACCAAGGCCAGATGATGATCCCATCTTACATGACATCATTGAAAAGTTTCACGTTGAACCTTCACCAGAAACCGTTTCCGCGCTAACCAATCTTCTAATTGATAGAGGGCATACGGGTGAAAGAGTATTTTCTCCTGAGTTTTACGAATCATCTCCACTTGTCAGAGGGTTGGCGAGAGCACGCGAAATCGTATTAATAATGGATAATTATATTGGCGATGCAGTTCTTTCTACGCCAATTATCGATGTATTAGAGCGTTATTTTTCACTCCGTGGTGAGCATAAACAACTCGTTATACAAACGCAAAACCCCGAACTTTTTAAACCATATGAGGAACGATACCCTGGCATACGCATCGTAAAATATGGTCGCGAACTATCTCCTGGAGAAGATCAGTATATCATCAATATGCGAAAAAAAGATCTTTTACAAGCTTACTCTATTGAAGAACGCCGTACACAATATATATCGAATCCAGAGTACGCATTGTCGATTGACTATTCAAGCTGGACACAAGAAGCTCATCCTGAGCATATTATGGGAGGCGTTGGAAGGCGTCTATACCGCACTATACCTGGTATGGTTGCCCGCAATTTGGAGGTAATGCTTGGCACAAAATTATATGATGATCTTTCTCACACACAGTTTGAATTTCCTCATTCCCATAATGAGTACCAACGATTAGAATCATTGCGAAATAAATATTCAATCGATCGCCCGTATGTTCTCATTTCAACAGGATCGTCTATTCGTCCAAAGGAGTATTCTCCAACACGATGGAAAGAAGTTATCCAAGGGCTTGTTGAGACGGATGGATGGGATAAACAAATTGTACTTTTACGTCCGATATATGAGGATGATGCACGCGCACTTGAGACAGCATTACAAGAACTCCCAGAAGAAACTAAAAGACAGTTACGCCTTATTAGAGAACCTTTGGCGCAGATTCCAATACTTATTTCGGGTGCCGATGTTGCAATAACTCCCGATACTGGTATTGGGCATCTTGCAGCTGAATTGGGGACAGAAACAATTATGATGTATTCTATGGCTAATCCAGTTCTTTGGTCTGCGCCAAGTGAGAATATGCACCGTTTAGCTACACCAAACGCACAAAAACTTATACGTGACGGTCGACCAAGCGATTACCGTGCGTGGAGCAGTGAAAATCAAGATAGATACATTACAAAATATGGGGAGGGACTTGATACGCTGGATCCAAATCGGGTCATTGAAGCTACTCGTCGACTATTAAATAACACATAAAGAGTTTCGAAACGACAGAAAAGGGCGAGAGACCATGTCTCTCGCCCTTGTTCCTCCGTACTATACGTATCCCCTCCTTCTGGTGGTTCTGCGCATGCACGCCATCGCGCAGAAACCAAGTGCCAGCGCGGCGAGCGCCAGTGCGATCCAGCTGATCGCACTGACCCCATTGACGCGATCGGCAAGCCCGCTGATGTCGCCGCTCAACGCGCGGTCGCCATCGTCGGCGTGCGCGTTGGCGCTTTGGAGCGTCTGGGCGTCACGTGCCTCAACAAAGGAACGCGACACAACTCCCGCCTTGTGGGCGTCTCCCCACAGGTTACGGTGCCCCGCCTTTCCGAGAGCGACCCGCTGCCGGATGATCCGGACGACCTTATTGCCCCTGCGGACAATGACGATCGTCTTGCCTCCGACCTTGACGGTCTCCCGGGTTTCGAGCGCCGAGAGTCTGCGTCCATGAATGGACAACAGATTCTCCTGACCATCGAGACGCTCGTCCTGGAGGTTGCCAACCCGCTCGTGGTTGGTGAGAACCTCGCTATGAAAGCGAGTGGTCTCGTCCAACTTTGAGGCGTGGTCGGCGTCAACCGTATCCGCACTCGCGGATGGCGTTGACTTTGCCTCGGGGAGTTTTTCATCCCCGCCGTTCAGGAACTTGTCGATGTCGCTCGCCGGCGTACCGCCGTCGATTTCAACGCCCTGAACCGTTCGCCCTGCAAGCAGGGATGCCGCCACCAAAAGGGCGGCTATCTTTGTAGATCTCACTTTAAACCACTCCTTCCGAGTGACGGCTCCCTATCCGGGAAAAACCGTGTATGCCGGTGTGAGTCCGGCTAAATTCTGTCATTGCGAGGAGTTCCGCCAGCTGGCGGAACGACGAAGCAATCTATTAAAGATCGCCGCGCTTTTGCTCACGATGACACACAGATCGCCACGGACTGCGTCCTCGCGATGACAAACTATGCCGATCACCCCATCATCCGACAGGGGTTGTTATCTACCCCCTCCAGCTGTGTGTTTTTGCTTGTGGTGTGGAGGGG
>PEVO01000021.1:3203-3430 GCA_002780235.1 Candidatus Berkelbacteria bacterium CG06_land_8_20_14_3_00_43_10 | reverse complement strand
ACATGACGGCACCCCTTTCCAGGCGATCCACACAACCATGAATGGTCGCCTGAGTAGACTGTTACGATTTTCTGTAGCAGCCGAATGAGTATCGGACAAGCCAAGGAGGGGAAGGCTTGCCCGACACACAACCGGCTGCTACATAGTTATTAAAGATCAGGTATATCAGCTGAATCAGTATACTATCAGCATAACGTCATATTATATACTAAAACGAGAGAAATGTC
>PEVO01000021.1:0-3150 GCA_002780235.1 Candidatus Berkelbacteria bacterium CG06_land_8_20_14_3_00_43_10 | reverse complement strand
TCATTATGTACTTTTCTTTCTATAGACACTCTGGTATTTCAGTACCAGCCTCTATGAAGTAAAAAGTACATATGATCTTCCTAAAACGGAATATCGCGGATCATCAGACATCTCATTATTCTTGAATCAAAACATATTGTTCGCTTCCAGAAAAAAGCAGAGAGAGAGTTACTCAAAGGGAAAGATTAATAAAATGTTTTACCTATAGCACTTTCAGCACTATAGCACTTTAGCACTTCTACGAGCACTTCTTACAGCACTTTCTACGAAAGGTAATCCTTGAGTTTCTGACTCTCTTCGTGTTTGCGGAGCTTTTGGAGTGCTTTTGCCTCTATCTGGCGGATGCGTTCTCGGGTGACGCCAAACTCACGCCCCACCTCTTCTAGTGTTCTGGTGCGCCCGTCTTCTAAGCCAAACCGGAGTTTTAATATCTTTTGTTCGCGTGGTTGCAAAATAATCATACTATCGGCAACATGCCCGCGCATCAACTGGTAGATGGCATTTTCTTCTGGTGATAGACTCTCTTTATCTTCTATAAAATCGCCCAAACGGGAATCTTCTTCTTCCCCAACAGGACTTTCGAGTGATACCGTCGCTTGCGATATTTTTAAGATATGTTCTACCTTGTCTACCCCAATCTTCATCTCTGCAGCGATCTCTTCTGGTAGGGGTTCGCGCCCCAAATCTTGCACTAATTGGCGTTGCACGCGAATGAGTTTATTGATCGTTTCTATCATATGCACAGGGATACGGATGGTGCGCGCTTGGTCGGCGATGGCGCGCGTTATGGCTTGGCGGATCCACCATGTCGCATACGTGCTAAACTTATATCCTTTACGGTGGTCAAACTTCTCTACGGCGCGCAGCAACCCCGTGTTCCCCTCTTGCACCAAGTCAAGGAGTGATAACCCGCGCCCGATATATTTTTTGGCGATAGACACAACCAACCGCAGGTTTGCTTCTGCTAACTTCTTTTTGGCAACCTGATCACCTTTTTCTATGAGTTTTGCCAACCGTATCTCATCTTCTGTTTTGATAAGCGGGATACGCCCGATCTCACGCAAGTACATCCGGACACTATCATCACTAATATCACCGGTCGCTTCTGCAGGTTTAGTTGCGCCATCCAGTGCGCTTTGGAGGATGCTTCTGCCCTCTTTTAACTCTATCCCATGGCGTTGCAACACATCGATAAACTGGTCTAGTAGCGTGATCTTTTTTTCTGGTTCTGGCATAGCCTGCAACACCTCTTGGTGCGTAACAAACCCCATACGACGACCCTTGTCGATAAGGGAGTCAAGATCGGGTGTCAGGGGTATCTCTTTTGGTGGGCTGGGTATAGCTCGTTTCATATGATAGTTTAGTTATCGGCTATTTGTGTATGGAGCTCGGCAAGAAGTTTTTTGACAAGCTCTCTGTTCCCTTCTCGTTCTGCCTGTGCAATCCGCTGGGCAAACGACAGTTTAATCGCTTCATGTCCTTCGCTGTGCTTGCGCGCTATCAGATCATCAATCTCTGCCTGTAGATTGTCTTGACCAACTGTTGATAGGTACGCATCAACAGCAGTGGTAAGGTCGCTGATGTTCCCAGTGTACTCCTGTTGGAGTCGGTTGTAAAGAGCGCTGTGTTTTGCTTTAAGTGCGTCGTCGCGGTGGAGAAAACCGAGTAACAGCTCATCGGGCGTCAGATGGTGATGTTTCTGAGCAATTGGTTCAGTTAATCGAGGGTGAGAGGGTTGTTTGTTGGTAAACTTTGTCAGTGCGAGTACGATGCTCGATTCTTGTGTCTGCACCTGTCCCGCAAGAATCTTTACCCATTCATCGCGCTCGATAGAATCGGTAACTTTGGCAAGATACGGCAAGACGCCTTGCACGATCGTTTTTTTCTGGACCGGTGTATAGGTGCTATCGCCGTGCGCTGACCCTGTCACGCGCGATGTTTCACTGGTGATAATCCACTGCATAGCAGGGATAGCGCTCTCGATCGCGGTGATAAATATCGCCGGGTCAACCGCGATCGCTTCTCCGGCGTCTTTATAGGGTTTGGGAAGGGTTGCGATAGATGCGTTCATCTCGGCGTCGAGCGCAAGGTGAATGGCACTGCGCGTAGCTTTTTCTCCTGCTGAGTCCATATCAAACGCAAAAATGCAGTTTTTCGTATATCTGCCGATCGTTTTAAGGTGTGCAGGGGTGAGCGCCGTGCCCGATGATGCAACGGTATTTGTTACTCCACTCTGGTGCGCGAGCACCACATCCATCTGCCCTTCGACCAATACGGCACAATCGTGTTCTTTTATCGCATTTTTTGCCTGTGACAGACCATAGATGAGTGATCCTTTATGAAAGATGGTCGTTTCTGGCGTGTTGTAGTATTTTGGTTGGACTAACGGGCCAAGCGATCTGCCGGTAAACCCAGCAACATTTCCCAAAACATCCATAATAGGAAACATAATACGGTCTTTAAACCGATCAGGTTGCCCCGCGTTATCGAGATCACGCGGGGTCATGCCATGTTTTGCAAGTAATGGCGCGAGTAAAGGATTTTTGGGGGCATACCCAATACGAAATATGGCGATGGTCGCATCGCTCAACCCACGCTGTTTAAGATAGTCACGCGCCGTTTTAGCGTCCGCTTGTTTGAGTAAAATAGTATGGAATATCTGCGTGGCAAATGCATTTATCCTGTAAAGTGTGCTTTTTTCGTCTTTCTGCTGGGCATATTTTTCTGGCGCGTAATTTCCTTTCTGGCGCGCAAGCGTGGCTCCTGCTTTATCCGCTAAAAGATGGAGTGCCTCGGGAAAGGTAAGGTTCTCTATCTTCATCACAAACTCAAAAATATCACCACCCTCATTGCATCCAAAACATTTAAAACTTTGCCGTTCTGGGTTGACCATAAAGCTGGGCGTCTTTTCACTATGAAACGGGCACAACCCTTTATGGGTTGACCCTGCTTTTTTAAGCGGCAGATACGAGCCGACGAGATCGACAATATCAACACGTTGTTTTATTTCTTCGACATCGTTCATATATGTATTATGTAGCAGGTACTGCGTATTATGCAATGCATTGTATCCGTCCCACACATATTGGACTTTTGGATAATATAATCCATTGGTGTTTGATTGTGAATACCGATATGTATTCTTTTAGT
>PEVO01000022.1 GCA_002780235.1 Candidatus Berkelbacteria bacterium CG06_land_8_20_14_3_00_43_10 | reverse complement strand
ATGTAGACACCTTTCTTTGTTGACCAACCAGCATACTACTGGATTGGCTAAGTGTCCACGATGTGTCTGGACCTACGCATCAGCGCTAAGGTCGGGTCGACGCTTCTTTGTGCGCGATAGTGATTGTTGCATGCGCCACGTCGCTATTTTTTGATGATCCCCTGTGAGTAATACCGCTGGAACCTTTTTCCCGTTATATATTTCTGGACGAGTATAGTGGGGATACTCTAATAATAGAGGTCGAACGTCGGAGGTCGGAGGTCGGAAATTCATCGAAAAGGATTCTTCATGTAGTGATGATTCTTTTCCTAAAAACCCAGGGAGATTGCGTGCGATTGCATCGATCATAACCATCGCAGGGAACTCGCCACCCGTGACGACAAAATCACCAAGGGAGATCTCCGCGTCAACGAGATCGCGTACCCGTTCATCGAACCCTTCGTAATGTCCACAGATATAAATATGGCGGTGTATAGTTGAGAGGTTATGGCTCATGGTATGATTAAAAACCACACCTTGGGGGGTGAGTAAGATAATTTTTGTCTTGCTGCGTTTGATGGAACATTTTTTGAGAACCGCTTTGAGCGCTGCATCGACAATATCAACACGCAAAACCATGCCTGCCCCACCGCCGTATGGTCTGCCATCGACCGTTTTATGAGTATCGGTTGCAACCGATCTGATATCAAACGTGTTGATGGTAAATATCTTTTTTTCTATACCACGAGCAATGAGACTCGTAGAGATAAACGAATCAAACATCTGCGGAAAAAGAGTGAGAATATCAATACGTAGCATCACTAATACACTCTAATAATAACAAATACACACAAATATAGTTTTTGTATTGTTTAAAATTCGAAATAATTCGTTTTGATTTGATTTTATTCGTATCACACTATCTCTGTTGCTTTTTCTTCTTCTATCGGCACCGTATCTGTATCGTCGTCTGATTTTTCTACCGGTTTGTCGTCTGTTGAAGTTGGAGTTTCTTCGGTGCTCTCTTGGGGTTGAGGTTGTTCATCGTCGCGAGGACGTTCCGGGCGTTCATATCCTTCCGGTTCCATAATTTTTAAGTTTACGCGTTCGTTTTCTTTTGCACCGACGATGCGAAGAAGTGTCCTTATCGCTTTTGCGGTGCGACCTTCTTTCCCGATAATTTTGCCCATATCCTCTGGGTTGATTGAAAGTTGGAGAAATACCCCTCGTTCATCGAGTGATCGCTCTACTTTGACATCATCCGGATAATCAACGACTGCTTTAACGACCATTTCGACAAATGCTTGATCTTTTTCAACTGCCATACAACTCCTTTCCGACGATTGTCGGTCTTCAGGCAATGAATCCTGAAGTTATTTATGCTTGTGTATCTTTATTTTCTTTGGTGACATTTTCTTCTGCGCTCTCTTGGCTTTCTTCTTTGTGATCTGATATTTCTTCTTGACTCGATTCTTGTGGCGGTTCGCTGGCTACGTCTGCGCCCTCTTTTTCTGGTGAATCAGGCTCTTGGGCTTTTGCGACAGGTTTTTCTTTTTTTTTCTCACTGCGCGGTGCGCGTTTTGGCGTGATTCGAACACTGATACGTTTATGTGTAATCTTTTCTCGTTCCATAAGCTTAGCAACCGTGTTTGACGGTTGTGCACCCTTATCAATCCAGGCAAGAAGCTGGTCTTTATCTAAAACTATCTCTTTAGTGTGTGGATTGTAATGACCTAACCGCTGCATGAACTTGCCTTGTATGGGAGCAGTGCTTTGCGCAACCACAATCCGATAGGTAGCATAATTCTTTTTTCCGGCTCGGCGTAATCTGATAGTCAACATACGATTATATAGTATCAAGATTGCGACAAAATGTCAACGGGTTTACACAAGAGGTAGTTTAGAGTTTAGAATCTTCAACGTCGATCCCCTCTTCTAATAATTGCGATCGCAGTGCATCGGCTTCTTTGAATTTTTTTTCACTGCGTAACTGTGTGCGCAGGGCGATGAGTTTTTGTTGTTCTTCGGTTAATTCTTTTTTTATCGTCCCGAGTGATATCCCATGCACCCCTTCGAGTTCTCTCCACAACCACGGGTTATTTTCTTTTTCTAAAAATGCCAACATCTTTGGAGACGCTAAATCATCTGAAATGATTTCGATCGCTCGTTTTTTTGCATCGTCATCTTTTTTGCCTACTTTACTCACCAGCGTATCGATCCTTTTTACGGCAGTCTGTGATGCGGCGAGTGACTCCCATGTAAAGTTGAGTGTATCTCTGTAGTGAGCGCCCAAACAGAGATGACGAAACGCACGGGGGTCAAAACCTTTATCGATAATGTCCTGTAGTATATAGAAATTCCCTGCTGATTTTGCCATTTTTGTGCCATCAACTAAGAGATGTTCATTATGAAGCCAATAATTGACAAATTTTTTTCCTGTCCGTGCTTCCGATTGTGCAATTTCGTTTTCATGATGGGGAAAGACAAGATCGACCCCACCGGTGTGAATATCAATCGTATCACCAAGCACATCTTGAGACATCGCCGAACATTCGATACTCCACCCCGGTCTCCCCTTACCCAAACTCGTCTCCCAAAATATATCTCCATCGGATGCGTCCCACGCCTTCCAGAGCGCAAAATCGGTCAGGTTTTCTTTTGTATATTCATCTTGATTAACGCGCACGCCTATTTTTAGTCCGCTCGGGTCGATGCGCGCAAGTGACCCATATGTTTTGAACTTTTCTATCGAAAAATACGTTGACCCATCGCTCGGGGTATACGCAAATCCTTTTTCTTTTAACTCTTCGATAAAAGATACTATTTTATTAATATAGTCCGTCGCATGAGTAACGCTGTCCGGTCGCAAGATGTTTAGCCCATCTAAATCGTGCCAAAACTTTTCTTCATAGCGCTTAGTAAGCTCGGTAAACACTGCTTTATCGCCACCTGACTTTGTGATAGTTTTATCATCAACATCAGTAATATTCATGACTAATTGCACGTCATACTGGTTGGCGCGGAGCATCCGATGGAGCGTGTCAACAAATATATATGCTCGTAAATTGCCAATATGGACACTGTCGTAGACAGTCGGTCCACAGGCATACACACCCACTGTGCCAGCGCGGAGTGGCGTAAATGGTTCTCTCGTTCTACCCAGCGTATTATACAATCTAATCGGCGTGTTTTGGCTCACTGCCTTCTCCTGTTAAATCGATCTCGTCTTCGTCATCAAAATCATCATCGAATTCGTCACCAAGATCATCAGAAAGAGTATCGTCGTCGACAACTTTGCCAGTCGTCTGGTCAACAGACAACGATTCCGTTGGCGATCCACAGATGGCGCACAGCGTTTCTTCCCCTTCCCACCCACAATCCGGACAAAAATAACTTTTTTCTTTTGGCATTGGTCCTCCTTTACGCAGCTTTTGCTCGTCCTTCAAGCGCACGGCGAAGCGTGACCTCATCTGCATATTCAAGGTCGCCTCCCACCGGTAGCCCCAGAGCAATTCTGGTAATATTCACAGATGATGGTATATCACCCTTTATACTAGCTTGATTGATAAGCGTTGATATGTAAAGAGCTGTCGCCTCTCCCTCCAAAGATGGATCTGTTGCGAGGATACATTCCGCAATAACCGATGTTGGATCTTTGAGGCGATCTATCAACTCTTTAATACGCAGATTATCCGGACCGATACCATCAATGGGAGAGATGACCCCACCTAAAACATGATACAAGCCGGTGTATCCCGTCTTTTCTAGTGCGACGGTATCGAGTGGTTCCTCAACGATCATTATGGTGGTTACATCTCTTCGTTGATCTTCGCAGATATCACACATCTCATGTTCGCTTATTGAATAACATTTTTTACATGTGACTAACGATCGGCGTAGCTCTCCAAGTGCAGCGCTAAAATTCTCGACATCAGTGGCGGGTTGCGTTAAAAGGTAAAATACAAGACGGCTTGCTGTTTTAGGACCGATCCCCGGTAACTTAGCAAACTCATCGATAACACGAATTATTGATTTTGGAAGAATAGACATAATAGTATCTTAAATTTTAAATGTCAAAGCTCAAAATTATACATAAGTTATTATATTTTCTGGTCTTGAGTTGAAGTTTTGAGATTTGAGTTTTGAGATTTGAGTTTCGTTGGATTATCCCACGTCGCATAGGTGCATTTTGGATAATGGTCACACCCCCAAAACAATCGATTTCTTTTGCGTGTGTGGCGCTCAATAACGTTGCCTTCTTTACATTCGGGGCATGATAAGCCCGTTTCTACTTGTATCTGACGCGTATACTTACACTGCGGAAAACCGCTGCACGCAATAAATGTACCAAATTTTCCTAATCGTTCAATGAGCTGTTTTCCACATGTGGGACATTTTTCATTAATTTCTTTGGTCATATCAAGCTTTTCCACATTTTTTGTTTTAGCGGCAAGGAGCGTTTCAAACGGTCCCCAAAATGCTGCAATGGGTTTAGTCCATGATTGTTTCCCATCAGCGATACTATCGAGATTATCTTCCATAGTTGCGGTAAATGTTGCATCAACGATATTGGGAAAATGTTCCTTGAGAAGATCGATAACAATACATCCAACTTCGTTTGGATAAAATGTGCGATTTTCAACACGCACATATCCACGATCAACGATGGTAGAGATAGTGGGAACATAGGTTGATGGTCTGCCGATCCCAAGATTTTCTAATTCTTTGACAAGAGAGGCTTCGGTAAACCGACCCGGTGGTTGGGTAAAATGTTGTTCGGGGGTCAGTTTGGTGCAATCGACTCCTTCATCGACTGTAAGTTGTGGCAATGTTTTTTCTTCTATAACAATCGGATAGACCTTCATAAAACCGTCAAATACAACTTTTTGCCCTGTTGTCTTAAAAAGCGACTTACTTTTTTTGCCGTTAACGACAAGTGACTGTCTGTCGATTCGTGCATCTGCCATTTGACTCGCGATACTCCGACGCCAAATCAAAGTATACAATTTGGTATGTTTATCAGACCACGACGCGCCCAGCGTATCGGGATTAGTATCTGGGTTTGTAGGACGAATCGCCTCGTGCGCTTCTTGTGCACCCTTTGATTTTGTGATAAACACTTTTGGTTTGGGAGATAGGTATTTTTCTGAATAGGTAGCGCTAATATATTTTCTAAAAGCGTTGACCGCTTGGGTTGATACGTTTGTCGAATCTGTCCTCATGTAGGTGATTAACCCAGCTTCGTATAAATCTTGGGCGAGCTTCATGGTTTGTTTACTGGAAAAGTATAACCGTTTGCTCGCATCTTGCTGCAAGGTCGACGTTGTATATGGCGCATAAGGATATTTTTGTTCGTGTGTTGTGTCAAGTGATGCGACGTGATATTCATCTTCCTTGAGTGCTGTGATAGCAGCGTCTGCATCGCGTGTATTGGTAAGCGTTAATTTCTCTATCGGTTTACCGTCAAGTTTAATAAGTGACGCAGTAAATGACTTCGTATGTGCTAAAAAGTCTGCGACAATCGACCAATACTCTTGTGGAGTAAACGCTTCTATCTCCCGTTCTCTGTCCACGATAAGACGGACCGCAACAGACTGCACGCGCCCTGCAGAAAGACCCTTATATACTTTTTTCCATAAAAATGGTGATAATTTATAACCGACTAACCTATCGAGCACACGACGCGCCTGCTGTGCATCAACGAGATTTTGGTCTATATCACGTGAATGTTCTATCGCCTGTTTGAGCGCCTCTTTGGTTATCTCATGAAACGTTATTCGGTATATTTTCTTTACTTTTTGACTTTTGACTTTTGATCCCTCGGTTGCGCTCGGGACAGGATTTTGACTTTGTATTCCAACAGCTTGGGCAACGTGCCACGCTATCGCTTCTCCTTCTCTATCGTAGTCAGTTGCAAGATACACTGCAGATGCCCTGTCGCATTCTTTTTTAAGCATCGCAATCGTTTTACGTGCTTTTGTCGGGATAACATACGTTGGCGTAAAATTATGGTCCACGTCAACACCGAGATCATTTTTAGGGAGATCGCGGACATGCCCATACGACGCAACAACACGAAACCCCGCCCCAAGATATCCTTGGATCGTTTTACTTTTTGCCGGAGATTCTACAATAACAACGGCATCACTCATTCGATAATACCTTCCGATTGTTCGTTGTTGGGAAATCGGACAATATCCACATCTTTGACACCATAATGGCGTAACACTTCTGTAGCAGACATGCGCACAGTATCGGCAGATGAATATCCGAGCTGCGTGACAAAATCGTTTACAAGTTCATCGGTTGGACCTTCTATCTCTATATAACTAGGGATTTTAGGAAATTCATCGAGCTCTATATGCACACCCTGGGATGTGGTATAACCGGTGCGCATTTTTTCCTGATAACGAAACGCCGTAAACCCCAGACTTTCGAACATAGAAAATGCTTGGTTAAAATCGTTGAGTTCGAGTTCACTTTCATACACTTTTTGAAACCTGCTGTCCGGTGCGCCATCGCCACCCGATTTTATCGATAAAAATACTTTCTTACCCACTTGGCGCAACCGGAGCACACGCCCCGTGTTTCGCAAACGAAGTGTGGGGTGATCGAACATCAACGTCCGCGTCATCAGCCGGTCAAATATTTTACGTGCACCCTTTTTGCAGAGCCGCTCGTCGATCTCTTTTGGATTAACATCGAGTATCTTAACTCGAACATCGTGGCGTTTCGTATCTTGATTTTCCTGCATACTACATCCTTTCATTACCTCAGAGCCTGTTTAATAACGTATTGGATAACTGCACAATGTGTATATTTGGCTACACATTAAGAATTACTCGTCACCATAACTGTGGCTATGCTTCCTCATAATTCTCACTGTTCGCTCAAAATACCCTATTTTTTGCTTCTCAATAAGTTATTAAAAAGGCTCTTTGTGGGTAAATGTTATTTGTCCCATACTTTTTATGTGTTGTCAAGAGATATTATTGTACTTCGCACGTTTCTACCAAACTTTACTATACCGTTTTCCGCCGATATGGCGCACATGCCCACTCATCTCTAACACGGCGAGCGATGCGCTAACATCCCCAATTGCATATTCCGATGTTACCACAATATCATCAATATGCAGAGGTTCTTTTGTCAAGAGTGAGAGAATAGCAGAATCTGTCTGTGACAGTGGAATGGAACTGACGTGCGGTTGCTGCGGTGTATCTGCAATCCCCAGCACATCAAGTATATCATTATATGTGCGCACAAGTGTTGCACCCGCGCGGATAAGACTATGTGGACCTTCGCCTCCCGCTGTTGCCAGCGCGTGGGGAACCGCCATAACATCTCTATTGTAATCGAGCGCCGCATGAGCGGTATGCAGTGACCCCGACTGGTGCGCCGCCTCAACAACCACTGTTCCCAGAGATAGTCCTGCTATAATACGGTTTCTCACGGGAAAATGCGCTGGATACGATGGCGTCCCTACAGGATATTCGCTTAGTATGCATCCCCCACTCTCAATAATCGACTGTGCAAGTCGTGTGTGCGATGACGGATAGATTGTGTCGAGACCGTTACCGAGAACGGCAACGGTGAGCCCCTCGGCGTCAACCGCGCTCCGATGCGCAACTGCGTCAATGCCAAGTGCAAGCCCCGACACGATGGTGATACCTTTTTGGCAGAGCCCATCAACTAACTTTTTTGTAATAAAAGTTCCATACGTCGACGCCTTACGTGATCCGACGAGTGCAACCGTTGGGTGCGCGAGTGACGCAAGTGTCCCCTTGTAATACAAAACAGAAGGTGGGTCGGGCAGCTCGGCGAGTAACGACGGATACTCTCTGTCTCCAAAAACGGCGTAGTTAATGGAAAACCGTTGTAACTGTTTTTTAACAGCATCAATATCTATCAAGTGTGCATCGGCGATACTGCGTGCAACATCAGTGGTAAACCCAATGCTATGCAATTTTTGAGCCGACAAAGAAATTACGGTGCCGATCTTGCCGAGTGCCCGCAATTTGACACACGTCCGCGCACCGATGGTTATATTTTGGCTTAATGCGAGTGCACCATCGCGATCGTTCATATATATGTGGTTTGCTTGGCAATAGAGCTGACGAAATCGTTAGAACGTAAACGCAGGAGGTGCAGGTGTAGTGTCTGTTGGTGGTTGGTCGGTGCTCGGGTATGGCATCATATCTTCCCCTCCCCACACTTCATAATCTGATTCATCAACCGGTACATCATTCATATATTTCATTATCATAAGAATAAATGTTGCGACAAGTGCAATTTGCAGAATAATGAGAATAAATCCCCAACTTTTCCACGCATTTTGCACATCTTTATACTGCTCGACCGATGCAAACTTTCTATGTTCCCACGCGAGTTCGTTTCCCTTTGCACCAAGATAAAACGGCATAATGATATTGACAAAAGGAACGAACATAAGCAACCCTATCCACACGCTATTGCCTATTGCCCACATCCAGTTGAGTAAAAACGCTCCCCAGTTCCACCCATTGAGTTCTTGAGGGAATGGACCGTTGATACTCATGCCCCCTGTCGCTGGTATACCCGTGGGAACGGTTGGTTGTGGTGCCGGTTGAGGTGTGGACAGTTGCGCCTCTTTGGGCACCGATTGAACCGGTTGTTTCTCTGGCGTCGATGCTTGTGGTGTGTGTGTTGGGACTTCTGATGATGTTTTCATATGCCTTCTTATGTTTTGTGTGTATACATAGAGTATAACACTCTATATGAAAGTGTCCAGTAGGTCGAAAGAAACGCTTGGTAGGCGCCACCGATAACGGCAAACAGACACACGATGATAACGAGCGCCGGTGCGATAAGTAACAGTGTACCCCCAGCTCCACCAACAGAATAGATCTGTAATGCGAAAAGACCGCCGATAAGAACGATGGCAAGGAGAATCCCCGCGTGCGCAAAACTATAGACTAACCCGATGAGTAACGATATCGCCCACGTTGTTACAGCGGTCATTTTGTGATATCGAATAAGATGATATGCATCATGCGAAGCAAGTTGGATGCGTCTATGATGTAAAACAATTGCACGCGATGCTATCGGCATAAATAAAGACGCATACACAGAACACATGACATAGACCACGAGCGTGACGAAACCATACGCACAAAAGAATATAAGTTTTGCATTATTACTTGGCATATATATCCACATGATATATGCGGGCAAACCGAATGCAATAAGCACTGCGAAGATAAAGAGACCCACCGTTACCTACAGTCCAAACAAACGCCATCCAAATGCCGCTCCCTTAAGAAAATAGTTTTTACTTCTATTGTTGAGTTTTTCCTCTGTATCGTTCGCCGCGAGTATCAACCCCGCACGTGCACAATATGAGATATACATAATGACAATACAGATAAGTAAAAGAGTAAGTGTAATAAGTGTTATCAGACGCACGTGTTCGACACTGTAGTTTTGTAATCGGTCAAAGGCACTCATGAGACACGCACTCGTGAAACTATTGATATCTAACTTTTTTTCCGATACATCGTTTACAGAAAACATATTGAGCCCAGCCCCTTGGGTAAAGAGCGCTAAAATCCCCAACCACCACATATAATGATGGGTTTTGGTTATCTCCCACGACCGCTGAACTATTTTTGCAATATCCATTATTGTTAGTATAGAACGGAATGCATCTATGACGCAAGGAGGTATAAAATCCTTGACAAATCTATACTAATATGATATACTTATTCTTGTCATTAAAAAAGGAGTTACAGGTAAGTAACAGAGTAAACGCCAATGCGTAGCCGAGATGATTCTCGTGACATGCTCACCGGTGATTTCCCCTCCTTACACCGAGGCTTGTCGCGAGAATCATCTTTACTACTAAAAATCCCCCGCTTTATGCGAGGGATTTTTAGTTTCTATCGGTAGTATTACTTTTTAATTGAGAGACCCATACTGCGTGCTGTTCCTTCTATTATTTTCATCGCTTCTTCCTGTGTATCCGCAGAAAGATCGGGCATTTTTTGGTCAGCGATCGCACGAATCTGATCTTTGGTAACTTCACCAACTTTTACCTTTGGTGGTGTCCCCGACCCTTTTTCTACACCTGCAGCTTTTTTGAGCAGATATGCTGCGGGAGGTGTTTTTATTTTAAAATCAAACGACCTGTCTTCGTAGACAGTAATAATAACAGGGAGAATAATACCCTGTTGATCGCGGGTTTGTTCGTTGAATTTTTGGGTAAATTCAACGATATTAACCCCGTGTTGACCAAGTGCTGGACCAACAGGAGGCGCCGGGGTTGCCTGTCCACCCGGACATTGCACTTTAACGATTGCTTTTATTTTTTTTGCCATAATGTCCTTTCAGGAAAATTCTAAATTACAAAAAACAAATTACAAAATATTACAAACCTACGTAATGTATTGATATTACACTGATTTAACTTGTAGATAATCAAGTGTTACTGGCGTTTCACGACCAAACATCGATACCAATACCTTTACCCGACCTTTATCTTCGTCGATATCGGTAACCTTGCCCTCGAACCCTTTAAGCGGTCCGTCGTTCACCCGCACTAAATCATCAATTTTAAGTTCTATTTTGTATTTTGGTTCTTCTACACCCATACGTTTTTTAATACGATCGACCTCTTGATTGCTCATCGGCGTAGGTTTGACACCAAAGCCGATAAAGCCGGTGACATTGGGAGTATTGCGGACAACAAACCACGATTCATCGGTGACGACCATATCGACAAGAACATACCCCGGGAAGATCCGCTTTTCGACAACTTTACGTTTACCACCCTTAATCTCTATCTGTTTTTCTTTTGGCACGATGACATCGAAGATCTTATCTTTCATCCCAAACGAATCGATACGTTGTATCAAACTTTCTGAAACCTGATCTTCGTATCCTGAATAGGTGTGGATAACATACCAATTACGTTCCCCCGATTGACGATGGGTGGACCCAAGCATCCGTGACGGTGTTGGCTCGCCCGATGGTTTAGTGGGTGTATCTTCATGAAGATCTGCTGAAGGTGGCTTTTCTTCTTCGTCATGTGCTACTTTTTCTTGACTATCGTCAGCGAGAGACTCGGCTTGGGTTGAATCGTTCGAATCATCTTTTGGTTCTTCTTCAATAGGTATAATCTTTTCTTCTACGTCTGGCATGATGAGATCCTGCTTAATATCGTCTGTGCTTGTTGTATCTGTTACATGTGAATCGGTCATTTAACACCTCCACGTTCGATGATAAAGATCCGGACTAACTGTGCGAGCCCGGTATCTACCCCCCCAATAACCAGCGTTGCGAGCATAATCGCCGCAATAACAAGGATAGTGCCAACAATCACTTGGCGTCGCGACGGAAAGGTAACTTTTTTAAGTTCTGCTATGACACCATGAAAATAGGATATGCTTGTTGAAAGTATGTTCATGCGATTGATGTTACGATTACTTTGGTATACTTTTGACGATGCCCCATATGACGTAAGTAGCGGGTTTTGTTTTTGAATTTAAGAATATCAATTTTTGGTCCTGCAACCGGTCCGGCAACGGTGCATGTTACTTTTTTGCCATGCAATATATCTTCCGTGACAAATATATCGCCGTCTTTGTGTGACAGTTTTTCTACAATAAGCTCTTCCCCACCTTTGACGACGAACTGTTTAGACCCGAGAACTACAACTGCCGGTGTTGATGCTTGCTTGGGTGCTTCGGCTTTTTTTGCAACGACAACTTGAGCGGTTTGTACCGCTCCATCAACTTTCTGCGGAGTTTCTTTTGTGATCACTCCAGCACTTTCCGATGCTTTAACCCTTTTGCTTTTCGCTACTGCTTCTTGTTTTTTTTGCATAATAAAATTTACCCCATGTATGGTTTTTTATACTGTATCACACCTCTATATATCTGTCAATAATATGCATCAACTTCTTCTATTCCAGATGACACACCCCTTCCTACAGTTGACAACTGTCGAGTCACCTACTGTCCACCTACCTGCCCGCTCGTGCCTCGCAGTGGCAGGCGGGCGCGGTGGACAGTAACGGTTATCTAAGGTATTAGGTGAAGCGTATTTTTTTATGACGCAGGTAGATAGATTGCAGTAATCCGATGCAGGCGAGCATGACAATGGTGGTTGTCCCACCCGATGATACGAGTGGGAGTGGAATTCCGGTTACCGGAACAAGCCCCAAATTACCGCCAACATTGACCAAAGTTTGATAGACAAAAAGTGTCGCGACTCCGAGTGCACAGTAGAGCCCAAATGAATCTTGTGATACCCGTGCTATAGAATATGCTCGCACAATTACTGTTGCCATAAGAAGTAGCAGGACTATCGACCCGACAAACCCCGTAGCTTCTGCGGTGACAGCAAAGATAAAATCGGTGTGTGCAACGGGTAAAAATTGTAGTTGAGATTGCGACCCCTGCCCCAAACCTCTCCCAAACACACCGCCCGACCCGATGGCTATTTTACTCTGTGTAATATTATACCCAATTCCCGCAGGGTCAATACTCTGGTTAAAAAATACTTCTATCCGTTGACGTTGATATGGTGCTAACTGGGTAAAGCCGATCCCCATTGTGAGAAGAAGCGCTACTGCAGTCACACCGATCGCAATTTTGGGAATACGCGCCGCGAGAAGTAAAACGATGGCGATGACAACAAGAACCGATGCGCTCCCCAAATCGGGCTGTATAAGTATTAACCCAACAGGGAGTGCGGTAAGCACTGTGGTAACAATAATCTGTCGTATACCTATTGACCGCTGATCAACAAGATAGCGGGCAAGAGCGATTATCAAGACAAGTTTGGCAAGTTCCGAAGGTTGGAACTGGAAGACGCCAAAATCGATCCAACGTGTTGCCCCAAAAACTTTTGACCCAATCACACTAACTGCCCCGAGTGCGATGATGGTGAGACCATACAACCACCAACTGATACTGCGCCATGTGCGATAATCGATAAATGTCATAAACAGAGCGCCGATACTCCCTATGATGGCGTAGATGATTTGGTTTGTATAAATATGACTATCAGTGCCATGGGTAAGAGAAAATACAATTGTAATGCCTCCGACCACAAGAAGGATGGTTGCGAGAATAAGCACCCAATCGATTGTTTTAAAAAGTTGACCGACGCGCTGCATGGGCTAGAGCACCTGCTCGTTTGTCGAACGCATCCCCTCATCCATCGCTTTATTTGCAAGACGGTCTGCGTGCGCGTTACGTTCGCGTGGTATATATTCGAACTGATATCCGCCATGAAACGTATCGAGTTGTTGTTTGACTCTGTCAAAAAGTGGTTTGAGCCCTGCGTTTTTCATCTTATACGTGCCTTTAATCTGTTCTACGACAAGCCGCGAATCGAGGTGAAACAATACTTTTTGTGTTGGATTGAGTTTAGATAGTTCATCCAGTGCAAGCAAGAGCGCTTGGTATTCTGCCTGGTTGTTGGTTGTCTCGCCGATGTAGCGGTGATATTCACCGATTGTCGCACATTTCCCATCGATACATTTCTGGATAACAACACCACACCCGGCAGGACCGGGGTTGCCCCGTGACCCGCCATCGGTATAGACATAGATCATTTCTGCCATAATGGTAGTATAGCAAAAATTGGAGTGAGGTCAAACGTTACGCAAAGAGACCGTTGAAAAACCTATCAAAATAGTTATTGCGATCCGACTTTGGCGGAGTGGCAATCTATCTTTAGGTTTACCGCCAAACCCTGACCTACGAGGTCAGGGTTTGGTGATTTAATAATGTAAAACTCAAAGAAACTAAGTTTATACCCCCGTCATTCCAACCCAACCCTTTGTCATCCCGACCGCAGTGGAGGGATCCCTTAATAACCTAACCAAGGGATTCCTCAATTTCATTCGGAATGACAAATTTAATTAACTAATAATTTATCTTAACAGCAACCCGAATTTAACATTACGCCTAATTTATAGATTGCTTCGTCGTATTACTCCTCGCAATGACGAACAGATTGCCCATCCTGCCAAAGGTGACAGGTTTGTCGCAGTTTATCCCGTTTTGAGCGGGGCTCGCAATGACAGTTAGAGGTATTGCTCGATTGTGTTAGTTGATGTCCTGTTCGCTTAAAATTGTGTAGTCAATGAGTCCGTTGAGACCGATGCGGGAGTTGTTGCCTGTATTGTCGAGTATTGCATGCAATTGACGCTTAACTCCTTTAAATGTTCCTGTAACATCGATTGATGTTCTGCCCATGTTAATCATTGATGCTGTATCATCAGATCCATACGTTATCCAATAATAAAGTAGTTCACCTCCGAGAGGTCGGAAACGGATGGTATAGTTATTAGTCGTTGCATGTGATAACGCC
>PEVO01000029.1:15813-16012 GCA_002780235.1 Candidatus Berkelbacteria bacterium CG06_land_8_20_14_3_00_43_10 | reverse complement strand
TATATTGATTAATATGATGATATAATAGTACTATGAAAAAAGCTTTCACCCCTATCGAACTTCTTGCCTGCCAGCCGAAGCCTTGGCGAAGGCAAGCGAGATCAGCGTTTACGTTGATTGAGCTGTTGGTTGTTATTGCCATAATCGGGATTCTTGCGAGTGTGGTTGTGGTGAATGTGGGGAGTAGCCTAGCAAAGGC
>PEVO01000029.1:0-15790 GCA_002780235.1 Candidatus Berkelbacteria bacterium CG06_land_8_20_14_3_00_43_10 | reverse complement strand
ATATGAAACAAATAGCAACTGCGACTCAACTTTACTATGACGATCACGGGTACTACCCAGTCAACAGAGTAGCAGGGACGCCAGATTATAATTACTGGTATTACACTGATGCTAACCGCCCTGGCGATTTCTTGAGTGATGCCCAAATGCGCAACACACCGTGCGGAGGAAGTTCGTCTTACGGTGTACTTATCACATCTGGAGAAGCAGCCAATGAAAATGCCACCATCGGGATTGTTTATTATCCGCCAGCAACTCCATGGTACGCCGTATATGGATTCCCAATACACGGAACCTCAAGTTGGAACACCGATCGAAGTATTTTAAGTAAAAGCACTAAATCTATTTCCTGCAAGGAAACTGGGGATCCAATAACACCTATGACGGAGTGAACCAATTAAGATGGTACACGACACAAGCCCGTTGAAAACCTAATAAAAAGCGTGGTTATGTCGTTGCGAGTATGTCCCGAGCGGACGAGGAAACTAGATGCGACGATCCGCTTGTCGTCACTTTTATAATTTTTGTTTGCGTACTGTCAATTTTCGCCCGCTCGCATCGCTTACGCAAAGCTTTGTTGGGCAGGGTTCAATAGCACACTCACCGGCAGACCTATTGCTCGTAACTGGTAGATTAATAAAGAGCGCGAAGCTCTTTTTTAGTTGTGGATAACTCGCCCCCTTGACAGAGTGGTAACAGGTGTTATGATAATAAAGAAATGTGGATAAAAGTGGGGAAAAGTAGTAACAACAGGTACAGATATACATGTTCATAGGAGAATTCTCCCATACTATCGATGCAAAAGGCAGAGTGGCGGTGCCATTCCGCTTTCGGCGTGGGCTGGGTAAGGGAGCAGTTATTACGCGCAGTACCGATACATGTTTGGTTATCTATCCAAAAGAAGAATGGGTAACAGTGGCGCAAAAACTAACCAGTCTTCCTATGTTTGACCCCAAAGTAAAGGCATTGTCACGATTTATCTTTTCTAGTGCAGTCGAGGTTGAGTTTGATCGCCAGGGACGCGCGCTCATCCCCCAGTATCTGCGCGAATGGGCGGGGCTCAAAAAACAGGTAGTGGTAACGGGGATATTTAATAAGATAGAGATTTGGGATGACCATGGGTGGAAGGCGCAACAGAAAAAAGACGGTGTCGGGAGCGCAGAGTTTGATAAACAGATTCAAGAGTTAGGGATTTAGCAACCATTTAACACATAGATCGACGGTCGTCCTATCATATGATGGGACGGGAGTTGATCCCCTGTTACCTTAATTATTCGACCAGTAGCGACAACTTTACCCTGTTTGTCCGGCATCATCCGGATAATGGGGAAAGTATGTCATTATCCTCGGTTCTGAGGAAAGGTATTTTAGGGAGGGGATTCGTTATTATATGTACTCGTAACTTTGAGACATATAGCAGACGGATACCATTTCGTCGCTGCTGGTCAGAGGTAACATACAATAAAAAAATTAAAAATCAAAAGTCAAAAATTGAAAAACAAATAATAATAAAACCAAGAATTCGATTCAGAAATACGAAGGAGGAAACATGCTTATGACGCACGCAAAAACATCGCAACACGGGGTCCGCAAAAGGACCGTTCAACGCGTTGTCCATGTTGGTCCACTGTCACTACGGTTTATCACCATCATTATGTTTACGGCAGTTGCACTTTTTTATCTTGCACAATCCACACAATCTGCGACAAAACGATACACGGTTCGCGAACTCGAACTCAAAAAAGAAGATATGCAAAAAGATAAAGAACGGTTATCAATAGAAGCAACTCGTTTACAATCATTACAGGAGATACAAGGAAGCGTTGAAAAGTTGGGTCTACAACCTTCTGGTCAGTAAACAATAATGAGTGCTCGAGCTGTGGCGCACCACAAAGAAACCGACAGAATCGCATTACTCCAAAGCGTGGTATTAGTCGTATTTGCAGTTATTGGCTACCAGCTTTTTGTCAATTCTGTCGTTGTGCACCCAAATGTACTCGCCGCTGCAAAGCGTCAACAAATTACCCGTCAGGATATAGAACCAAAACGTGGTACTATCTATGCAAAAAATATCGATGCACTTTATCCACTCGCATCGACAGAAGTAAAGTACGATATTAGCGCGGTTCCCAAGAATGTAAAGGATAAACAAAAAACGGCAGAGTTTCTAGCAACTGCACTCGGACTTGCAAAAGATGATGTATTTAATCAAATAAATAACGACAAACTCTATATCTCGCCGTTTAAGAAGAACGTTGATAGAGACATCGCGCAAAAGATAATTGACGCAAATTACCCGGGGGTTTTGGTGTCACCACAATACGTCAGAACGTATTTAGAAGGAGATCTCGCCGCTCACGTTCTTGGTTTTGTTAATTTTGAAGGAAAAGGCAAATACGGTATCGAGGGTTTTTATGATGAAGAACTGCATGGATATGCAGGGACGGTTGAGGGTGAACAAGATAGAAAGGGCAGAATAATCTCGGTTGATTCAAAAAATAGTGCGCAAGATGGCGATTCATTAGTATTAACTATAGATCACAATGTGCAGTTTGTTGCCGAGCAAAAGCTCCGCGGCGCGATAGAGGAGTTCCAAGCGGTGAGCGGACAGGTGATCATTGTTGATGTCAAAACGGGGGGGATTGTTGCGCTTGCTGGGTCACCCAGTTTTAACCCGAATACGTTTAATGAAGTAAAACCAGAAGATCAAAAGAATTTTCTCGATCCCGTCATCGGGTCTATCTATGAACCGGGATCAATTTTTAAACCTCTCATCGTTGCAGCGGGGTTGGATGCAGGTAAAATCACTCCAGAAACTGAGGGTGACTTTGGATCGTCGGTGCGTGTAGGCGATTATGAAATACACACCGCAGAAGATAAAGCGTTTGGTCATGAAAACGTGACAGAGATATTGGAACATTCAGATAACGTCGCTATGGTGTGGCTCGCCGAGCAGACAGGGTCAGATGTTTTATATGACTATCTACAAAAATTTGGTTTTGGAACAAAAATGGGTATCGATGTTGATGGGGAAACAACAGGAAAGTTGCTTGATAAAAAACTCTGGCGCGATATCCAGCGAGCAACCATTTCGTTTGGACAAGGTATCTCTGTTACCCCGCTCCAGATGGTCATGGCGTATCAAGCGATTGGTAATAACGGTAAGCTTATGAAACCACATATTGTTGATGCGGTGATAAAAACCGATGGGACAAAAAAAGAGATCGATATAAGCACAAAATTCATCCGTGACGTTATTAAGCCAGAAACTGCGGAGCAAGTGCGCAAAATGCTCATTTCGGTCGTTGATTATGGGCACGGGAAACGAGCAGCCGTTCCCGGATATAAAATCGGTGGCAAGACAGGGACCGCACAGATTCCAAAAAGCGATGGGAAAGGGTATGAGGAAGATGCACACGTAGGGTCATTTGCAGGGCTTGTCCCGGCAGATAATCCACGGTTTGCAATGTTGGTAAAATTAGATCGTCCATCGACCGTTAAATTTGCAGAATCAAGTGCTGCGCCTACATTTGGCGCGATAGCATCATATCTGTTACAGTATTATCAAGTACCAAAAACGGTGGAATAAACAATGCGCAAAATTATCTACAAAACTGTCGAAAAAATATATACACTGTGCGCTCAAATCGTGCTGTACCGCCATCACCCCACGGTTATCGCGATTACGGGATCTGCAGGTAAAACGACGACAAAAGAGATTATTGGGTCAGTCTGTGCGCGTGGTTTTGGACCGCGCAACGTCCGTGTGGGGTACGGCAATCTTGGTACGACAACAGGTGTTCCGATGGCGCTTTTACGTATTAACATAAGCATTCTTGATTTACACAGTGGTTGGGGAGGTATCGTTCTTTTACTACTCATTCCAGTCGTACTCATCAAAACAGCATGGTATATAATATATCCTTTCTTTCCGCGCTATGTCGTGCTCGAGGTGAGCGCAGATAAACCGGGAGATATAACTTTTTTGGCGCGCTATCTACGCCCGACCGTTTCGGTCATAACCAATATCGGCAGTGCGCATCTTGTTAACTTTAAATCACGTGCCGGTGTTGCAAAGGAAAAGTTTACCCTCGCAACATATACATCACCTCATGGGCATGTTATTGCATCAGCATCTGATGCACGTGAGTTCACATTAGATACATATACGCGCTCCCATATCATTGCACTGCAAGAAAAAGGATTAGCGTTTGGCACGCGCGCAGCACGTGAGGTGGGGCTTGTGCTTGGCATCGGCACAAAAGATATCGACTATGGAATACGCCATGCACCTAAACCACACGGGAGGCTCGATACGTTTGTTGGTCTGCGAGACGCAACAATAATCGATAGTTCATATAATAGTAACCCTGATTCCGCGATGGCGGTACTATCCTATATTGCCGATCACGCACCAAAAAAATCAAGAAAAATTGCTATTCTTGGAGATATGCTCGAACTCGGCGCCGATGCACCCGAACTCCATAAACGTGTTGGCGAGTTTGCTCGTAAGCATGTTGATCTTCTCATTACTGTTGGACCGCTCTCACGCGCTATGAAAGCTGATTATCACGCAGATACATGTGACGATGCTCTTTCGTATATCTTGAACCATATTACATCCAATGATACGATAGTTATTAAGGCATCACATGGTATGCATTTGGAGCGTATAGTGAGTGCTCTTCGAAAGGAAAACTATGCTACTTGATATTGCATCATTTATACGAGTATTTTTCTTTACGGCCGGGTCGTTTGTGTTAGCGATGGTATTAACACCAATTATCTCTGGATATTTATATAGAAATAAGTTATGGAAACAGCCACGCGAAAACGCAATTAGCGGAGAAAAGGCAGTTGTCTATGCGTCACTCCATACACACAAACATCGTAGCATCCCCACGATGGCAGGCGTTCTCATCTGGGGAACGGTTGCGATCGTCACCATACTTTTTAATCTTGATAGAGCAGGGACGTATCTGCCACTTTTCACATTACTGACATTTGGAGTACTTGGACTTATCGATGATTCGATGAACACTAAATCGACACATGGTGTGGCAGGGATGTCTTTTTTGACGAAACTGATATCTATCATCATTTTATCTGCACTTGGTGCATGGTGGTTTTATTTTAAACTCGATTGGAGCGTCATCCATATCCCCGGTGGGAATTTTTTTGGATTACCGTTTACTGTTGATATCGGCGCATGGTATATCCCGTTATTTATACTCGTCGTTGTTGCCAGCGCGAACGCAGTAAATATAACCGATGGTTTAGATGGTCTTGCGGGCGGGTTACTCACTAGTGTGTTTGGTGCGTATACGTTTATCGCGCTGTCTCAAGGAAAAGTAGCCCTCGCTTTGTTTAGTGCGACCGTTATGGGTGCAACACTTGCATACACATGGTTTAACATCTACCCAGCGCGTTTTTTTATGGGAGATACTGGTTCTATGGCGCTTGGCGCAACTCTGGGGGTTATGGCGATGCTCACCAACACAGCACTTGTCCTTCCAGTTATTGGTATTGTATTTGTCGTCGAAACACTTTCTGTTATCCTCCAGTTATTTTGGAAGAAAGTGTTTAAAAAGAAACTATTCCCCATAAGTCCCCTACATCATACGCTTGAATATATCGGATGGCCAGAAACAAAAGTTACGATGCGGTTATGGGTTATCGGTGCAATATTTGCAGTCATCGGACTGGTGCTTGCACTCATAGGAACGCAGTAATGAGCGATTATAGTTCTCACGGTGGGAGAGAGGCACAGTCGTTTAAAGGAAAACATGTTCTTGTGTTAGGACTTGGTAAATTTGGCGGGGGTGTCGGTGTTACCCAGTATTTAGTCAAAGAAGGCGCTCGAATCCGTGTTAGCGATAGCGCAACACGAGAGGAATTATCACATTCAATTGATCAGCTCAAAGATTGTGATATCGAGTATCGGTTTGGACCACATCTGCCAGAGATACTCGATGGGATCGACTGTGTTGTTGTTAACCCTGCGTTTGCACCCCACAATCCATTTATCGCAGAGATTGCAAAGCGGGGAATACCACAGACCACAGAGGTTAATATTTTTTTTGAGCGGTGCAAAGGCACAATAATCGGTGTAATCGGGACAAACGGGAAAGAAACAATCGTTCGTTTAGCGGATGCACTCCTTAGCAAACTCGGGAAAAAAGTTGTCGTTGGGGGGAATATAGGCGCATCGCTTCTTGACTTACTTGATACGATTACGTCTGATACACTGGTGCTTTTTGAACTATCGAGCTTCCAACTTCATAGATTGCAATGGATCACACGCAGACCCGGCATTGCCGTGTATTGCAATATAACTCCCGATCATCTCGAATGGCATGGCACATTAGAAAAGTATATTTCTGATAAATGTGTGGCACTGCGTGGGCAAGGTGAGCGGGGCGTTACTATACTCAATGTCGATGATCCAATCCTCCGGCGGGTAAGCGATCATGATGTAGAAGGAATATGTATACGAACAAGCACGCACACTACGCACGCAGATATATACGTTGAGCACGGAAAAATAGTAGGGAACACGGACGGGAAAATCAGTGACCTCTCCCCTACCGATTTAAAAATTGTTGGTGAGCATAATCTTTCAAACGCAGTTTTAGCAGCAGCTATAGGTTTCTATTTTGGCGCGGATGCATCAATTATCGGACCCACACTCACCTCTTTTCGTGGAGTTCCCTATGCTTTGGAATATGTTGACACCGTCGAGGGGATACAATTTTACAACGATAGCGCAGCAACAAACCCCGAGGCAACATATGCTGCGCTTGCAAGTTTTCCTACGCCGATTTACCTTATCGTAGGTGGGTATGACAAACACATAGAATGGACGGGTATTACTACTGCGATCGCACAAAAAGTAAAGGGCGTTGCCACTATTGGTCAGTTGACCGATACATTTGCTGATGCGATACACAGCACCAACCCGTCATTACCACTCGATAGATCACACACGCTCAAAAAGGCGTTTGCGTGGTGTACACGCCATGCTCACGGTGGAGACATAGTTGTGCTCTCTCCCGCAACATCAAGTTATGATCAATACAGAAATCTTGAACAGCGCGGCGATGAGTTTAAAAGGCATGTTGCACACTACGCACAAAGCATGGAGTCTCACCATGAGTCTTAATCAATATAGACCCAAAGGGAATGTTCGTGGCGATATGGCAGTATTACTGTGCGCGCTCGGACTTTCTTTAATCGGACTTCTTGTTATCTCGTCTGCATCAGTTGTTGTATCCTACGAACAGTTTGGGACGAACAATGTGTTTCTTGCAAAGCAAGCGATCGCATTTATCATCGGATGTATTGGGCTTATTAGCGCGTCGCTTATTGATTATCGCCGATGGAGACAATGGGCGACTCCCCTGCTTATTGTATCAATTCTTGCAGTATTGGCAGTCCATCTCCCGTTTGGTATCAGTATCGGTGGTGCACGTCGGTGGATAGAAATTGGACCGTTTCTTTTCCAACCGTCTGAACTTCTTAAGTTATCGTTTATACTTTTTACTGCAGCATGGCTTGATAAAAAAGGGTCACACATCACCGATCTTCGTAAAGGAATAATACCGTTTGGTATTCTTATGCTTGTGATGATGGGGATTATTATTATACAAAAAGATCTTGGAACAACGCTGGTGGTCACGGTTATCGGCGCGGTTATGGTATTTATTTCTGGTGCACGTATCCAACACCTTGTTGCGGGTTTATGTATTGGGCTCGTTCTTTTTTACGGTTTTATTCGTATCGAAAGTTTTCGATACGATAGACTTATGTCATTTTTAAACCCCCAGGCAGATGTGCAAGGCGCTGGGTATCAAATAAATCAAGCCCGATTAGCCATCGGATCGGGCAACGTTTGGGGGCTCGGGTTTGGACAATCACGACAAAAATATCTCTATCTCCCCCAGGTCCAGACCGATGCAATTTTTGCGATTATGGTAGAAGAGTTGGGGTTTGTACGTGTCATTGGCATCCTGCTTATCTTTATCTATATGGCGGTCAAAGGGTTTCGTATCGCCAGGAGAGCTCCCGATAGGTTTAGCAAACTCGTTGCCTGTGGAATTGCGTCATGGATAATATTTCAACTTTTTGTCAATATAAGTGGCATTATGGGGCTGATACCGCTCACCGGTATCCCCATCCCCTTTATCTCGTATGGCGGATCATCGCTCGTCGTACTGTTACTTGGCGCCGGAATCCTCTATAATATATCAAGAAACGCTAAGGCGCATGTATGAGTAAAAAAAGAATTCTTATTTCGTCGGGAGGGACTGCGGGGCACGTGTATCCGACACTAGAAGTGCTCCGGTTATTACAACGCCGTCGTGCGTGTGATATTCTTTTTGTAGGTAGCGCACGATCAATAGAACAACGGGTTATCGGTAAAGAGTTTGATTATATCTCTCTTCCCGTAGGAAAACTTAGGCGTTATCCATCGCTTCTGACCATCCGTGATGGAGCACGTGTGATCGGCGGGGTGTATAAGGCACATTCAATTGTGCGGTCGTTTAAGCCAGATATAGTTTTTGTTAAAGGCGGATATGTATCACTACCGATAACGCTTATCGCACGCAGAAGAAAATTACCACTCGTTGCCCACGAATCAGATGTGGTTATCGGTTTAGCTAACCGTTTTGCCATAAAGGCAGCACAAAAAGTTTGCGTTGGATTCCCAACACGGTATTATCCAAAGGAATATCGAAAAAAATTAGTATATACAGGCGTTCCGATAAGAAAAGGTTTTAGCCAGCGATTAAAACCTGCGGATAGACAGTTATTTTCACTTCATAAAAGTGTCCCCGTTCTCCTTATCACCGGCGCAACGCAAGGGTCCCAGATGCTCAACGATATATGTAAGGCGATCCTGCCACCGCTTCTTGGTCGGATGCAGATTATTCATATTACCGGGTCGGCACATGAAAAAGACTTTCAAGAGATTCGCACAAAATTACCTCGGGCACTTGCATCGTATTATCATGTATATGGATTTTTAGAACATGGTATGGAGGCAGCAGTGCGGTGCGCCGATTGCGTCGTTTCTCGGGCAGGGTCAAGCATCGCAGAATTTGCTGCAGCAGGGCTACCCATGATACTTGTCCCCCTCCCCTTTACTGGCGGTGATCATCAACTCAAAAATGCGGAAGTATTTACAAAAGAAGGCGCGGCGATTACTATTCGCCAACAGCAACTTACCCCGCAGCGGTTACTCGATACTATCAACGCATTGCTTGATGATCCACACCGTATGGCAGGTCTTGCACACCAAGCACAGTTGCTTGCAGTCCCCGAAGCGACAGATAATGTCGTGCGCGTTATCGAAGACGTATTATATTCGTAATACTAAAAATATATATGGAACATTCGGAAATATTAGACACCATTCAGGATTCTCGGTCGAGTCGCCTCGCGGACGATCAGCAAGATCGGGTGCGCGATATTATAGACATGTGGAAAGATCCACTATCAGAAAGCGAAAAGGGGGCGTCGCTTGCAGATGCAGTCTCTTTTGAAGCGCTCGATAGTGATACGAAACAACTTATCTACGAATATCTTCAGATTGCGGAACTATCACCTGGTGTTGGTCGGGTAAATTTGCTCGGTAAGTTGCTCGAGGGTGAGTCTTTTAGCATCGCGACAAAGCAAAGTGAACTTGCTCGGGAGAAAGCTCTCCAAGATCAAGCGGACCCTGATAATAAATCTCGATTCGACATGAGAATGATCAAATGCAAAGATGCATATTCGCGTGGATACATCGACGGATATGATGCAAAACTAAAAGTGCGCCAAATAGAGTTAGAACATTATCCGCAATATTACAATAATACTTTTGCACTCGATCATTTGCGTGAGCAGATAGATGATGAACTCTCTGAACTTAAGAATAAAAATAGATAATAAGTATATGATAGGTATTCAAAGTAGAACGCCGCACACCCTGTATGGGTGCGCGGCGAATGTGTTTTGAATGTGAGCATCATGTCCGATCATTTAATTGTCGGACATGCCCGATCTTTGAAATCGAGAATAACTCGCCAGAAAGTTACGCATCGCTGTTTTGCGTCGTCTGCGAACCTATTGGTACGTGTGCGGATAGATGTCATTTCTCGATCGCACAATAGAATAGGAGCGACAACAAAGGAAACAGCGCGATCGTATGTGCGGGAATGTGGTCGCATTGAACCCGTCTGTTTGGAGATTCTCTCCTGCATTTCGCGCTCTTTCTTTTCAATGTAGCGCGCAACCCATACGTTCGCCACGAGCATGATGTTGACCCCAAGAGACAGTGCGAAGATGAGCAACCACCTCGATGTTTCGACTAAATCATTTGAGCTTGCGGGCGTGTGGAGCGTATTCATAAAGAACATCGTCGTGCCAAGCACAAGGAGTGGTTGGATGGGGCAGAATTGTTTCTTCCATAACGAAGTAAACTCCGCATACATGTCATTTGGATCGAGTACCAATTTCCGCCAATCCCAATGGATATACCATCCAAATGCGCAGCCGATAATCGTTGCGATAACTTTAACCGCTTTTATGACTGCGGTTATTGCGATAAGAAGTAGACATATTATCGGAAAGAAGTTGATGGCAGCCATGATAACCCAACTGTTTTTGCACAGATTCTGTTCGTCCAAACCAATAGAAACGGATACCGACCCTGCGGGAGTATCACTGGACAGGTAATCCATCGCGTCACCCAGACAGGACAATGCATTCCAGATGAGTCCTTTTTCGATGACTTCAAGCTGATCGTCGTTCGCGGTGTTTTGAGATGCGACCGAGATGATCCCATAGGAAAAGGGCGACCCGAGGAAAAGCCCAATCAACCATCCTGCGAGCTGTTCGTACCATCGCATCTGATCTTGATACACGACACAAATGATAAGCATCGCGCAGAATGCGAACGTGCTCACATATCCGAACGCTTTGAGCGCGGTGAGGTTTGCGCGCACTGCTTTACTGTTCCAATACATGCCGGTGACCATCGCCACCGCAAACACCACTAACCAGACTCCCAAAAAATACCAAACTATCATGTCTCACAACCTTTCACTATGTGAATGAGCACCTTCCTGATGCTAATAGAGACTATACTTTATTATGTAGTTTCTGTAAATGATAATAACTCTGTTCATGGTGTCATCTCTGTGGTATAACTAATCTATGAACACGCACAATCACTATTCACATATCCATTTTGTCGGAATAAAGGGTGTTGGCATGGCAGCGCTTGCTCGAGTTGCGCATGATAAAAGTATCACCGTATCGGGCAGTGATGTTGCAGACATATTTATCACCGATACAATGCTTGCAGATGCGGGGATAGTTCCGACAGTTGGGTTTGATGAAAACGATCTACCAGACGGTGTGGACTGTGTTGTGTATGGCGCGGCGCACGGAGGTAATGAAAATCCGCAGGTCCACTATGCGCTCACAAAAGGGATTCGCACCATGACGTATGGCAAAGCGGTCCAAGAACTTTTTGCTGATAAGAAAATAATCGCAGTTGCGGGGACGCATGGCAAAACAACAACAACAGCGATGCTCGCAACAATTTTAGTAACTGCTGGCTGTGACCCCAGTTGGGTTATCGGGACAGGGAATATACCCAGCTTGCCTGCGAATGGAAAATGGGGAAAAGGTGAATATGCGGTCGTAGAGGCAGATGAATATGTCGATACAATCGGTGGCAAACCTAAGTTTCTCCATCTCAACCCCTTTGCGCTCATTATTACATCGCTCGACTGGGATCATCCCGATGTCTTTCCTACCCATAAATTATTTATCAACGCATTTCACAAATTGATGAAACGGGTTGATAAAAAAGGAATAATGGTGCTTCGCGGTGATGATAAAAAACTCCGTATACTCGCAAAGTTGTTTCACAGCACGGTGCGTTTTATTGTGCCGAACAAACCGTATAGCGGTATCCATGTGCGTGTCCCGGGGGCGTATAACACACTCAACGCAACGTTTGCAGCGCGTATGGCGCACGAAATTGGCGTTGCACAAAAAGATATACTACGTGGCGTAGAAGCATTTACCGGAGTTGAGCGTCGGTTAGAAAATAAAGGGAGCATTAACGGCTGGGCGTGGTATGACGACTATGCACATCACCCGACAGAAATTAAAGCGGCGCTCCATGCACTACGACAGTTGTATCCAAAAGATTGGATCGTTGTTGTTTTTCAATCACATACACTGTCGCGCACCCGTGCCTTACTTACTGATTTTGGGAAAAGTTTTGCAGATGCAAACCACGTGTGCGTTGCACCGGTGTTTACATCAGCGCGAGAAAAAAATGACGGAACACCTATCGATCTTGCGGGTGCTATCGCCAAAAACCATACTCAAGTGGATTCTATCGATACGCCAGATGATATTTGGCAGTGCGTCAAAAATGATAGTATTCCAAATGATACGCGTAAAATCATTGTTACGATGGGTGCGGGTGATATCTATCAATGGCTTAAACGGTAATGAACTCATTGCAAAGATCCGGAACTCTTGTTGATCGATTCGGCAGCCGAGTCCGTGAGCACGAAGTGATGCGCGACCATACGCCGCTTGGTGTCGGTGGTGTTGCTGACTTTTTTCTGCGTGTCGAGTCGATAGATGAACTCATCGATGCAGTTACATGCGCGCGCGAATCATCTACTCCTTTTACCGTTATCGGTGGTGGCTCGCAGTGTGTCTTTTCTGATTTTGGCTACCCCGGTATCGTTATAGAAAACCATGCGAGTGGACATGTATGTGCTATTAATAAAAGTCAGATTATTGTCGAATCGGGAGCCAGCGCTCGCTCGCTTGCCTTTGGTGTGGCATCGCATGATTTAGGTGGCTTGGAGTTTTTAGCAAGTTATAGTGGTTCAATTGGCGGAGCAGTCTATAGTAATTACATGGTAGACAATCGGACATTACACACAACAGGGTTTGTGCGATCAAGCGCGATCAATGATTATTGTAAAAAAGTTACGGTTCTTAATAAACAATCAGAAATAGTTACCTATAATCCATCGTGGTTACGTTCGGCGCGCCACACAACACGGCTGCGCACCCAGTCGCGCGAAACGATACTTCTTACGATGACGTTTCAACTATTTAGTTCAAAAAAAGAAGAGATTGTGCGCAAGTTATCACTCTATAGCGCACAGCATTTCCCCGACAAAAAAATATCGGCGATGGTATTTATCGATCCGCTTACTACAAATGCGCACAAAGTGATCGTCCAATCGGGTGCGCATAAACTGCGGGTTGGCAACGCACGGTTGTGTAAAGAATCTCCAAATAGAATACAGACAGTTGGCGATGCACAAGCAGCCGATGTGCGTGCCCTCATCGATAGTGTCCGCCAACGCGTTTTTGACAAATGTAATGTAATGCTAGAAGACGCACTTGATTATATTGGGGAGTGGTAGGAATATTGAATAATAGAGGTCTGTCGCATTCTGTCATTGCGATACCGCTTTGGCGGGAGAAGCAATCTATGATAGATTGCCACGGGCTAATACCATCGCAACGACACGCGGATTGCCATCCCCCGACATGTTTGGGATAAACTTCCTCACAATGACAAAGTGCGCGCGAAAGTTATATATAATTAATCAATATATATATTCTACTTTACGGATACATGAATGTGCAGTATGATTATGGTGTCTAAGGAGGACTATGGATATTTCGCGGCTATATGGTATAGAGATTTTTGACTCGCGGGGGATGTCAACACTGGAAGTTCATTGTGTAACCAAAAACGGGCAAGAAAGCGTCGCATCAGTCCCATCGGGTGCATTTGCAGGGCAATACGAAGCGATACCCACTAAAGATATCACGACGGCAATACGTAATATAGAAAGTGTGATCGCCCCCGCAATGCAGGGAAAATCGTTTGAAACACAAAGTAGCGTCGATGAGCTCTTACTGTCACTCGATGGGACACAAAACAAAGAACAACTGGGTGGCAACACGCTCCTTGGCGTATCGCTCGCATGTTGTCGCGCACTTGCTACCAGTCAGAGCAAAACACTCGTCGCATTTATCCAAGAAGCATACGGAGTGCAAGTCGAGCGCCAACCACTGTTACCCATGTTTAATATCATCAACGGAGGGGCACATGCTGATAACAACCTCACCTTTCAAGAATTTATGGTGGTGCCTCTGCGCGCCGAAATATCGTTTAAAGAAAAATGCGATCAGGGCGTAAAGATATTCCACGTGCTCAAAGAGCGACTCGAACAGATGAAAAAATCAACCAACGTTGGTGATGAAGGTGGTTTTGCACCAGAACTGAATGCCGATGAAGAGGCGATAGAGATACTTGTCGAAGCGATACAAGAAGCAGGGTATACCCCGGGCAAGGATATCGGCATCGCCGTTGATATTGCGGCGAACGGTGTCCCCGATCTTATGATCGCGACCTATCCCAAACGCCCTCTTGATTATTATGCGAGTATCACGCAAAATTACCCCATCATCGTCCTCGAAGATCCATTTACCGATAACAATTGGTCGGATTGGCAATCACTTACCACGGCGATAGGATCTAAGGTAGAACTTGCCGGCGATGATCTGTTTACCACAAACCAAGCACGACTTAAAATTGGTATCGATCAAAAAGCAGGAAATTCTATTTCGATAAAACCAAACCAAATTGGCACGGTGTCAGAAACACTTCTTACAATTAAAATGGCGGTTCAAGCACATTTTAGCATTCAAGTATCACACCGATCAGGGGAAACAGAAGATACCTTTATCAGCGATCTTGCGGTTGCGGTCGGTGCAAAATATCTCAAAGCGGGTGCACCAAACAGAGGGGAACGTATCGCAAAGTATAATCAGGTCATTCGTTTGGAATCACTTAAATAGAATTACACTTCACATGGCAAAACCATCTTTTTCGGGCGAGAGGGTGATAGATAAAAAACAAAGTATCCGGAGTTGGGTCGATCCAAAAGCGTTCCACCCTACCCCAGCTCAAGAACATCCTCGATTTCATATTCCTCGGTGGGCATATCTGTGCATCGGTGCTGCTATAGTGGTTGGTTGCATTATATGGTTTTTTATTGGATCGTCACTGTTTACCATAACGTCTGTCGAAATTCGCGGTGAATCAAAACAAGAAACAACAGATGCGGTTAACAAACTCGTCGGGAAAAATATATTTCTTATTGGAGGCAAAAAGGCAGAGCAGTCACTTGCCGCGCAACAACCCGGGATCAAAGAGATTAAAGTCATTCGTGGCTTACCTCACAGCGTTATCGTTGCGCTTGTCGAACGCGACCCTGCAATTGTCTGGGAATCAAATGGTATTCGTTTTCTTGTCGATACACAAGGTATAGCTTTTAAACAATCCGATGGTGCATATCCACGCATAGTCGATGAAAAAAATCTGCCCGTAAAACTTGGGTCAGTTGTTGCAGATCCGCTGTTTATCACCTATGTGCGGTCAGTTAATAAAGATCTTTTTGCACAGACTACCTATGAGATTGATTATATTTCGATCCCCGAAACAACGTTTCAAGCAAACATACATACAAAGCAGAGTATTGTATTAAAACTCGATACGAGCCGAACATTGGCTGACCAGTTTAACGATATTCGATACGTTTTAGAACGAAGTAAAGATGCTATCAAACAATATATCGATGTTCGTGTCCCCGGGTTTGCGTATATACAATAATAAGTCCGTAAAGTCGGAAAGTCTATAAAGTCTATAAAGTCTATAAAGTCTATAAAGTCTATAAAGTCTATAAAG
>PEVO01000013.1 GCA_002780235.1 Candidatus Berkelbacteria bacterium CG06_land_8_20_14_3_00_43_10 | reverse complement strand
GGTGGTCGAGGCATAAATCAAGTATACCGAACAAATCATTATTTAGGAAATGATAGATATAAAGAGAACCGTCCCCTACTCCTCTACTCTTCTTGTTGTTAAAACGCAAATAGTATCTGTGTTATCTAAACATGCCGACGGCGCGCAGTATCCACGTGCCGATGGCGTAGGATGCGAGAACGAGAAAGAGACCGCCAACTGCGTTGATGAGCGTCTTTTTTGCTTTGGCGATACTCTCCTCGTTTCCTGCACCGCCGAGATATTGAATCCCACCGATAAGAATTAGTATAAGAAAGATTGCGCCAGAGAGTGCGATGACTGTTCTAAAGATAAGTGCGATAATCCCCCGTGGTGTAGTGGGGAAATTGCCCGATGTAAATCCGCGCGGGACAAAGTGCAAAAGTGCAGACCCTGTTGATCCGCCCGTAGTGCCACCTGTTGTTCCGCCCGTAGTGCCACCTGTTGTTCCGCCCGTAGTGCCACCTGTTCCTCCAGTTCCACCAGCACCACCAGCACCACCAGTACCACCAGTACCACCAGTACCACCAGTTCCGCCGGTACTCCCCGGAGCACCCGTCATCGATGCGAGTGATGTATATGCCGGTTTGGGATTTCCCTGTTTATCGACTAAGCCAAAAAATGAAAGTGAATCGACTGCGCCCGCGCCACCTGTTTTATCTTGATAATAAAACCAGTTAGCCATCGTAACCCCAGCGTTGATTGCGGATGTATAGCGCGCTTCAATCTCTGATTGCTGGGCACTGGCAATTTTTTGCGCGCTTACCGTCCTCCCGTTTGATTCTTTATAATCCCCCCCGATATTCATCCCCATTTCCGTTGCTAGAATAGGCTTGGGACAACTTTGCGTCGTTTGTTTTGTCCACGCAACACGCCCAGGGATCGATGCAACAGACCAGTATAAATGATCATCAAAATAATCGATGTTTGAACATTGTAGCGACACAAGTTTAGTAAAATTGCCCGCAATCCCCTGCCACTCCGTTGCATCTGACGCAGAGGGTTGCGGTTGACCCGACGGCGTAAAATCTATTTTTTCAAACGCAATACCCGGTGCTGCAATCTTGGCACTTGGTGATACTGCTTTAACCGCTTCGACGCCTGCAGAAAAAGTATCCATAAAATCAATCGCATTTGGATCATCAAACGGTCCACCCCAAAACTTGATAACATCGGGGCTATACACTTCGTTACCTAATTGCCAGATATATACTTTATCTTTGTATTGGGTGACGACATCGTGCACCCATTGTTTATACTGGGTAAGATCTTTTGGTGGACACACCGCCTCGCCGGCAACTGCTCTTGACTTGCTACACCGTGTCTTTGATGAATGAATGGGGGCAAACGTCAGAATGATTTTAAGACTCGGTGAATTTTCGATAGCTGCGATAGGTGGTGGCTTTTCGCCGTTTCCGTTTTTCCAAGTATCCCAGTTCTGCCAGTTGAGAGTATACCGAGTCCATGTAGCCCCAATCGCCTTTGCTGCGGCGTCATTGGGTATCCCAAACACTCCAACTTTACTTGGGTCAACAGTGGCAAGTGCATGGGCACGAGGCAACCCCAAAAACCCGATACTAATCGCGAGAGCAATAAACACGCCAACCAATCGTAATCTATATATCATGTATCCATTTTATCACATTTTAAATAATGCAAAAACTCTTTACGGACGCATATCTTTTTGTTAGGATGAAACCGATGGATACTACCGCCCTCATTACAACGCTCTCGTCCCCCCTTGCACACCATGCATACTGTCTTGCAGGTCTGCACGACGCTGTTCAGGCTATAGTTGATACTGTGTGCGTGCGGTTATCAATTCCTGCAAGTGAGCTCTGGCAACCACTTGAACTGCCACTTACTATTGCAGATGTCCGATCACTCAAAAAATGGGCTGCGCAATCACCACAAAATGGTGTTCACAAGATGGCACATATCCCCCTTGCTGGTGTCCACCACGAGGCGATTAACGCATTGTTAAAAATAATAGAAGAACCGCCACCGTATCTGCGAATCATCATCAGCGTTCATACTCTACAAGAGTTGATACCAACAATTAGATCCCGCTGTATTAGTGTTGCATTGCAATCTGATATGACAGCAGATGCAAAAAAAGATATTTCTCTGCCTCTAGATGCGCGCGAAATGCTTAATCAATTTGTTGTATTGCCCGATACCCTCAAAGAAGTAAAGGCGATCGAAAAGATACACGAATGGCTCACCCAGCTCGAACCACAGGTTAGAGAGGGCAACTCTCTAGCGCAAACACATGCCTTACTTGACCTAGAGCGCGATGCATCATCTAACGTTAACGAGCGCACCCTACTTGAAAATGCGTTCCTTATACGCTACTCTAAGAGCCTATGACATTTGAGATACTTATTATCATATCTGCTGCAGTCATCTTTATTACGCTTGCGCGGAGACTACCGGAAACAGGCGAAGGAGTTGAAGGTGCACATGCAGGAATACACAAGGAACATCGCGTTTCTAAATTTAAAGTGAAACTCCCACGTATCTCGTTGAGGTTTCCCGTGCGACTCACGATACCAAAAATTAAACTCCGTAAAAAGCCTCAACTCATACACCCCGTTCATCCAGAATTTGTCCGTGCCGATGATCTGATACACGATGCAGATGAGTTAATGGAATTGGGCGATCTGCGTGGCGCGGAAGAATTTTATCTGAAAGCTGCGTCTAAAATGCCCGATAATCCAAAGATCTATAATCGGTTAGGGATCATCTATCTGCAACAAAAAAACTTTGCGGATGCGCGCGATGCGTTTCTTGCAGGATTAAAATTGGACGATAAACATGCAAGCAGGAACTTTAATCTTGCGCTCGCATACATCGGTTTGGGCACCACAGAAAAAGCAAAAGTTGCCGTTAAGCGTGCGATAGAGCTCGATCCGACAAACAAAAAATATCAACAATCACTTACAGATCTCGAAACAGATACTAAAAGTGCTTGAGCTCTGGGCAATTTTAGGGTAAAATAGGAAAAGATACATTACGCCCACTTAGCTCAGCGGCCAGAGCAGCTGTTTTGTAAACAGCAGGTCGTCGGTTCAAATCCGACAGTGGGCTCCATGCTGGGTTAGCGAAGTGGTCAAACGCATCTGACTGTAAATCAGACGGCTTTATGCCTTCGGAGGTTCGAATCCTTCACCCAGCACCATTTACTTCGAGCAAAGCGAGAAGAACGCAATGCTATTAAATCTGTTTCTCTTCACTACGTTCGTCGAAGTAAAGCCGAGATAGCTCAGTTGGCAGAGCACGTCATTGGTAATGACGAGGTCACGGGTCCGATCCCCGTTCTCGGCTCCAGACGACATAAATTATAAAAAATAGAAAGGATGAAATGGCAAAATCAAAGAAAAAAAGTAGTGTTGTGCTTGCATGTTCGGTGTGTAAAGAACGCAACTACACCGTTAACAAAAGTCGCGGTAAGTTACCGGCGCCGGTAAAACTTGAGATCAACAAGTTTTGTAATGTGTGTCGAGCCGAAACAATGCATGGTGAAACAAAGTAGTCGATATATATCGACTAAGGGTCTGTGGTGAAGTGGCATCACGTGGGTCTCCAAAACCCGAGTCGGGGGTTCGATTCCCTCCAGACCTGCCAATACTAAATATAACCTCATATGAGGTTATATTTAGTATTAAATGTAACATTATTTATCTGTTCCCTCCACCTCCGCCAGCGCCACCACCGGAACCGCCACCAGATGACCCGCTCGATGCTGAATCGCTTGGGGTGCCGATGACAGCAGGGGTTGAAGAGCTCGACGGGGTGTCTAAATTAGATTCTGTCCCCGTCCCACCAGTATAGCCACTCAAAAATACATAATTACCAGAACTCGGGTCACTGTCATAGTTTTTGGCGAAGTTCTCGCCACTGCATTGCAACGGATTGGCATCGCGCTGGGCTTTGGATAAAATCAAGTCGTTTTTGCTTGTAACCCCGCGAGCGATATATGTGGCAAAAATACTATCTGGCATTACATCAAAATACGAAATAAAATTGTTACGACCTTTTTGCACCGCAATGTCGGTGCTTGAATATTGTCCGATTACACCGATTTTTTGTCCGGCTTTTAGGACAGACCCTTTGGCGATCCCTGCATTTTTGTAGACGTGGAATAAACGAATCGTATAATCTTTTGCCAAATTCGGCTGAATGTAGATCTGTTCGCCGATCGGCGATTTTTCCGCTTGGATCCCTGTTATTGTCCCGTCCACCGGGCTGTAGATGTTAATATCAGTTTTACCATTGGGACCCGGTGGCATGCCATTATTTGCTTGTCGCAAACTCTCCCCTGCTTGACTCCAGTTTGGAGCAAAATAGTGCTTCATGCTCCGACATTTCTCACCATTACCAGAAAAATCGTGCCCACTCCCTGACCGGAACTTGGATACTGAAAATATTTTATCAAGGTCAATAAAATCTGCTTGAATGAACGGGGACGACGTATTCGCGGTATCTCCCCCTGATGGTTGGTTCTGTGGCTGGGAATCGGTCGCCGTTTTCCCCATCACCATAAACGCGTATACTCCTCCACCGATAAGTGCAAATAAAACTACTCCTAAAGTTATCCACATCCAACGTTTCATTTATCCTCCTGATTGAGTAATAGTATATCATTTAATATTATTGCATGTGAATACCAACTGTCCACCTACCTGCCCGCTCGTGCCTCGCAGTGGCAGGCGGGCGCGGTGGACAGTTGGTAAATTTTGAAATACTAATCAACTGCTGGGTCACGCGTCTTGACAATACAACCAATGCTTTCTATTCTAAATATAGTTTGGAGGAAACCCCACGGGGTAAAGGTCGACCCTCTATAAAAACGATTAAAGGAATATATGGCAGATTTCCAAGATAAAACGCTCGTATGTAGAGATTGCGGTAAAGATTTTGTGTGGACATCCGGCGAACAGAAGTTCTTTTCTGAAAAGGGTTTTACTAACCCGCCAACACGGTGTCCCGATGATAGAAAGAAAAACAAAGAACAGCGCAAATCGACACGAGTTATGACCACGATCAACTGCAAGAAGTGCGGGAAACAAGGGGAAGTTCCTTTTCTACCAAAAGACCCGAACGATATTTTATGCAGTGATTGTTTCTATGAGGAACGTGCTGCGCAAAAAGGGTTGGCAGATAATACTGTTACACCACCCGCGCCAAGCGAGAAACCGCAGTCTGAGCCAGAAGAAACTCCAGCCGACGAACCAGTTAATCCAGAGTAAATATAAACCTCTGTATCACCAAAAAAAACGCATATCGTGCGTTTTTTTTGGTTGTGTATAGGTAATCTTAATTAATTAGGACTTTCGCACCCAACCTGTCATCGCGAGGAGACCGTAGGTCGACACGGCGAACTTTGATAGATTGCCACTCCGCCCCGAGCGGATCGCAATGACATGCTGATAGAATGTTATGATTTATGACTTAATGTGCGCATACAGCGCGTGCACATACGGATGCGAACCTTGGTATTGGGATCGGTATATGTTTGGAGGTTTGGGTTAACAACCCGCGTTGTTTTATGCAAAGAATGGGGTTTGTTGGTGCCCACGACCGACCCCTTGTGACACAGCGCGCAGATTGCAGTTGGTATTATTAGCTTTTTCATAGTAGTATAAATATGGTTACCTGATAATAGTATCATAACACGCCGCCACTTACAAGTATGCTTATCCAACTTCTCTTCCAATCACCGTTGATGTTTATTACTATTGCTCTTGCAATCCTTATTGCGATATCCGTCCACGAAAGCGCGCACGCACTCATTGCACTCCGTCTCGGCGATAAGACCGCTGCAGACCTTGGGAGAACGTCACTCAACCCCCTTGCACATCTTGACCCCGTTGGAACTCTTTTGCTCTTATTTATAGGGTTTGGATGGGGCAAGCCGGTTCCTGTTAACCCGGGTAATTTGTGCAACCCAAAACGAGATTCGTTTATTATTGCTCTTGCAGGACCGATAAGTAATTTTGTGCTTGCAGTTCTGCTCGCAGGTTTGTATCGCCTTACCTATAACTTAGCATCCGAACCACTCCAGACGCTTATCCTTATCACCGGATATTTTAATCTACTTTTGCTCTTTTTTAACCTTATACCAATCCCCCCACTCGATGGATCAAAAATTATCGCTCTGTTTGCGCCAGCGCATGTCTATGACTTTTTAGAACGGTATGGCTACATACTCTTACTCATGGTGATCTTTATGTCAGTCGGTGGTGTCTCTTTGTTTTCATTTCTCATTAGCACTCCTGTGCAGACCCTCTATTCATTCCTCTTTAGCCATGCATTCCCGTTTTAATGGTGCTTACCTTGAATATCTATCCGCACTTACATATAATAGATGGAGGATGTTTAGAGTTTACCTGCCCGACATGCCAAGTCGATGGCAGGCGGGGAGTTTAGAGTTTAGAGTTTAGAGTTTAGAGTTTATATTATACACGGGGTGTAGCGCAGTTGGTTAGCGCGCAGGGCTGGGGGTCCTGAGGTCGCTGGTTCGAATCCAGTCACCCCGACCACCAGTAAGTAGTGACTGGATGAGAAGTTTACCCTGCACTGGCAGGGAATCCAGTCACCCCGACCATCTCACTCCGTTCAATGTAAACATGGGTATCCGTTCAATGTAAACATAACCAGTAGTGGCAGGTATAAGTGAAAGGGGAAATGTCCGAATCTCTGACAATACAATCAACGCGGATTGTCACATCGCAAAAATTAGATGATCGTTTTTTGACTGCTCAAAGATATGTCCCCGAAACTGATGAGCAACGTATTCTTGGTGAACTCTCTGTCTTAGTCGAAATTACTCGTCCGTGGTTCCCCCTCTCACAAATTGGCTCGAGTATCCTTGCAACGTGTAAAAAAACGTATTACGAAGGATCATCAACCTCCGACCTTGTTAATTTTGAATTGGCGATAAAAGCAGTCAACGACATGCTCCAAAAAATTACCGAACAAGGTGATACGGAGTGGATCGGTCATTTAAACGCCGTCGCCATGGTCGTTATCGGCAAAGAGATACATCTGTCATCAACAGGTAATGCAGATGCATTTTTGTTCCGCGACGGTAAAGTGTCGTATATTACATCGCGGACACAAGATGCAGAGCAAAATCCCGTCAAAACATTTAAATCGGTGACGAGCGGGTCGCTATTAGCGCTCGATACTATTGTGCTTGCAAACCCAACTCTGCTTGACAGTGTTGGTCTTGATATTCTCCAACATGCAGTCGACGATGCCCCGCCATATCAAGCGAGCTGCGAGATACGTAACCAACTCAAAAAATCAAAACAAAAAACAGTAAACGCAATTGTGGTGCGTCTTGTCCCTGAAAGTTTACACAGCAACGACCCTGATGTCGTCTACTTAGATCAGGCATCGGATACGTTTACGGCGCGATTCAAAAAATGGTGGACGGCGCGGGGTAAACCGCTTGCGCAGCGCGTCGCAAAACAAAGCGGAACGCATGCAAAGAATTTTGGAAAACTCACAAAAGATACACTCATCCCCAAAGCGACAACATCGGTAAAACACGCATCAACAAAAACAGCGTCTGCAATGCGAAATGTGTGGTCAAAAACGCACCCACTTCTTACTAAACATTCGTCCGGACTTGCACACAAGCTTGATAGCGCGATCACCGGTATAAAGGATCGAAGATCGCACGAGACTGATGAAGCAAATAACGATCCCGCAATGAGCATCATTGGAAAATCTATCTATACTATTCATGATTACCAGTTCCAGCAGAGCAAAAAAGGCACATCATGGATACGACGAATTATGCTCACGTTCCAAAGATTAGCGCTTACCGGTCTCCTCTCAACTCGACATATTATATCGACAATACGCAACCCCAAAAAAAGACCGCTCGTTCTTGTTGTGGCAGGTATTGTTCTTGTTATTCTTCTTATTATCTCTATAACCGTGCGCTCACGTACAAAAAGCGCACACGTTGCAAGCGCAACCCAAACTGCAACACTCCAATTGGCACGCAAAAAAGTTGCCGATGCCAAAACCGCGCTTTCGTTTAACAAGAAAAAAGAAGCGCAAACTCTTTTTGGACAAGCGCTCAAAGATGCTGAATCACTCGCAGGAACACCCGCTCAAAAAGATGCCGCACCCGTGGTTGCAGAATCTCAAAAAGAATATGATACCCTGACTGGTGCAACACGCATAGCAACGTTAGATCCAATTGTTACCGTTACGCAAGACAGTTTTGTAACTGTTTTGGGAAGTAAAGGGTATACACTATCCCCCGACGGCGTTGTGTCAGAAGTAGGATTAACACCACACTCAACCGCGCAAAAAGTTGCACAATTACCCGAGAGCGATGGTGTTACTGCGATCGCACAGACAATAGATCAAAAACTACTCATCGGGACCAAAGGGCAATCATTATTTGAATTTAACGGTGCTGATGGAAGTATAACCAAACTCCAGCCAGCGGACGGTGAAAAGTTTTCGCCCATCCGTGCACTTGCACTGTATGGGATTGGAATCTATACCCTCGATAACGAAAACGACCAAATATGGAAATATATACAATCTAAAAATGTAATAGACGCAGCACAAAAATATATCCCACGAAAACAGCTCGATATATCAAAAGCGGTTGACATCGCTATCGATGGGTCTGTCTATGTATTGGATTCGACCGGAAAGGTTGATAAACTAAGTAAAGGCGAACGCCAAGAGTTTAAGTTGACCGGTATCCCCGACCCGTTTGCAACCATCACCAAACCGATTGATATCACGCTTGATGAAGATAATCCCACGTTCTTTATCACTGATGCAGGCGAGCACCGCTTACTCGAATTTGATAAAAATGGATTGTTCACGCACCAGTATATCCTCCCCGCAGAGTTTACCACCATGTCTCACGTCTTTATACAGTTAAAAGCCCGCCGCGCATTTATCGTGAACGGGGATAAGTTATATATGATAGATCTGTAGAGATAACAAATCAAAACGAATCATTTAACTATCTCCAAATACAACCAAACAACCAATCAATATGATGCTGGTTTCTTATTGTCAAACATCTCTCCAAACGCAGGAATGACGGTAGAAATACCAAACTGATCGGTGATTTTGCCCGCAAGAATTTGCTGTTGGTCATACTCACCGTGAGTGATATAAATCGTATTTGGTTTGCCTGCGATCGAATCTATGTAGTGCAACAATCCCGGTTGATCGGCGTGTGCAGAATACGCACCGATCGCTTTGACTCGCGCATGGACGCTGACTATATCGCCATGAATTTTGACCGATTTTTCTCCATCGAGCAAGCGCCTGCCAATACTCCCTTCGACTTGGTAGCCAACGATGAGTAACATACTCCTATCATCGGGCAGATAGCGGATAGCATGGTGCAATATCCGCCCGCCATGCATCATCCCTGCGCCTGCCATTATTATTTTTGGACCTTTGACCGTGTTGATCTGTTTTGATGCCTGCACCGTTTGGGTAAGCGTGAGCCCGGGAAAGGTAAGGATATCTTCATGGAGCGCGCGTTGTTTATCCGTGCGATTATAGAGCACCGCGTAATGCTTAAACACCCGCGTTGCTTTGATCGCCATGGGGCTGTCCAGATACACGGGGATGTTGGGGATATGGTGTGATGCGATAAGCCCGTTAATTTCGTAAATGAGTTCTTGCGCGCGTTCAATGGCAAAGGTGGGTATCATGAGTGTGCCACCGCGCGACAGCGTATCGACAATTGCATCGTGGAGTTGTGTGACACGTTTTTCTGGCGGTTCGTGTATGCGCCCGCCATAGGTTGATTCTATGACTAATATATCGGTTGCGTCTACCGGGTGGGGTTTGTCGATAAGCGGCGCTGGTGGATTGCCGATATCACCGCTAAACGTGACCGTTTGTCCGTCTGCACGGATTTGAATTGATGCGGACCCGAGTATATGCCCCGCGTCCCAATACCGCGCGGTTACCCCCGTGCCGATGGTCACCTCTCTGTCGTATTCTACAAAATGCCAATCCAGATTAAAAATCCCCGCGACATCGCTCGCGTCGTAGAGCGGAACGGTATTTTCTCGCTCTGCCTCTTCATCCATAAGGCGCACCGTATCTTCTAACACAATCTGTGTCAGATCCCGCGTTGCATGGGTTGCTACAATTTCTCCTGTAAACCCTTCCTTGATCAGTTTAGGGATGCGCCCCGTGTGGTCTAGATGGGCGTGTGTGATAAGTAATGTCTTAATGTCTGCAGGATCATAACTAAACGGTTGTGCGTTCATATCTTCTAATACATGCGACCCTTGGAACATACCACAATCGACGAGATACTGATCACCGTTATCAAGCGTAATCAAATAGTTCGATCCCGTTACGTGGCGCGTTGCGCCCAAAAACTTAATCTGCATAGTTTCTCTCGTCTTTCTTAACTTCTGCAACAACTTTCTCAACCAATTTTTTGTGGTCGTCGTCGTAGATTATCCGCCCACTTCCGCGATGTGAAATTTCGATAATATGCGGGATCTCATCGGCGATACCACCCGACCCGAGCAAGACACCGATAATCTTATCTTCTTCGAATGTTGTGGTAAATTCATTGAGTGTGCCGATGCGTCCGCGTATGACAATGACTGCGTCCGAGAGTGTTGTAAGTAATGTGTTGCGATGAGCGTAGCCAAAGTTAGAGTAAAAAATAATATCGTGTTTTTCTGTAGGCAATCTAAACTTATTCATATGTTCGCGTTTGCTCGACGCCGGTGAAAACCCAATAACCATCCCCTTTTCTTGCTTAGCACCTTCTGCTGCAAACTGGGGTATCCCCGTTGTCGCGCCGGTAAGTAAAATAAAATGATGCAGAGCTATCTGCCTGCCAACATCGCGGGCGAGCTCTTTGATAGATTCATCAAAATCGCCATCGGCTGCTCCAGAAACTGCAATTTTAAACGGTTGCACTACCATTGTTCCTCCTTACTCTCTATTATATCATGATTTTACATCGCATCCGGTGCATCGATGCTCAAAAGTGATAATCCTGTTTTGAGAATATGTGTTACCCCAGTGATGAGAAATAATCGGAACTGGCGGATTGATGTATTTTCTTCCTGCAGTATCGGCGTTTGCTGATAATAGGTATTAGCGAGCGATGCAAGGGTAAATAGATACTCGCACACGATATTTGGATAATAATCTTCGACAGACTTTTTGAGCGTATTTTGAAAAAAATACATCTGGCGCAAGAGCAACCGTTCGGTTGATGTGAGTGTCGATGTATCAATTTGACTGAATTGATGAGCGTCTGTCGCACCTGCCCTGCGCAGTATCCCCCGCAATCGCGCATGAGTATATTGGAGATACGGACCTGAATTGCCATCAAACGACAGCGCGCTGTCCCAGTTAAAAACAATCTCCGTGGTGCGGTTATGCGACAGATCAAAATATTTAATCGCGCCCAAACCAACAGCGGTCGCAACCTTTTCTTTATCATCTAAATCGGGGTTTTTTTCATCAATAATCGCGCGCGCGCGCGACGTCGCCTCACCAAGAAGTGCATCAAGCGATACTGTGGTCCCTTTGCGCGTTGAGATAGGACCTTCGGGCAAACTCATAAATCCAAATTCAACATGGATACTGTCGCTTAAAGCCGGATATCCCGCACAGTCAAGCACTCTAAAAAGTTGTTTAAAATGATGTGTTTGGCGGTTGTCAACCACATAGATGTTACGTGCAAAATCAAATTCTTTCTTTCTATATATATAGGTTGCAAAATCGCGCATATGATACGTGGTGGCTCCATCGGACTTTATTAAAATGCATCGCCCCAAACCAAACTCCTCGAGGTCGACATACTGCTCGCCTGTCTCCCCTTTTTTTACCAATCCTTTATCCGTAAACTCGGCAAGCACAGCGGGCATATGCTGTTCGTAAAAACTTTCGCCCAAATTGTAATCAAACGGGAGGAGCCCTAGCACATCTCTATAGTGTTCAAAATCTTTAAGCGATACATCGACAAACCATTGCCAGAGCTCTCTATTTTCACTATCACCCTGTTCGAGCTTAAGAAACTCCGCCTTACCTTTGTCGTGAAGAGTTACATCGGTTTCTATCTTCTTTGACAGCGCGACATAGAGTTTGTTGAGTTCATTGATTGGATCTTTTTCTATAACCGCTCTATCGCCCATCGTTTTGAACGCATAGATAAGCAAACCAAACTGTGTCCCCCAGTCGCCGATATGTGTATCTGATATGACCGGATATCCCAGATAGCGCAAAATTCGCACTAAACTGTCACCGATGACAGCAGAACGCACATGACCCACATGCGGTGGTTTTGCAACATTATTTTGAAAATATTCAACAATAAATGGTTTTAACGTCGATCGATTATGGTCTGTTGGCAATTCATTGGATAGGTGTGTGTGTGCCGATGCAGTCAAAACATCGACTGCAAGTGTCGCATTGATAAACCCATTTTTTTCTTCTAGATTTGTGTATCGCGTGTGTGTATCGGATTGTGTAATCTTTTCGATAATTGTGCGTGCGAGTTCTGGCGGTGATGTGTTGCACTCTTTTGCATAGATCAGCGCACTGTTACTGGTCAGATCGCCAAAACGAGCATCGTCGGGTACGGTGACGTGCACATCGATATCGGTGCGTGACAGTAAACCACGCAGGATCGTGATAATACTATCCTGAAATTGTTTCATGAAAATTGTAAATTATAGATATTTGATACTGATAAAGACGACAACACCGATAATAAGAAGTATTACCGGCGCGCAGCCATCGCCAAACGGACTGCAACTGTAGCTTGACCCCCCGCTACTTTTGCTTGGTGTTTTTTTTGCAGTTGCCATAGGGCACCTCCTATTTTTTTAGTATACACAATCAGTTAGTATGATACAACGTCAGATGATCGTTGACACACCTAAACACACTTTCTATTGAGAAAGTTCACGACCTCGCTTTATATTTACATTAAAATATCGTATACTTATTGTATGAAACTCAACCATTATACACGGGCACATCAACCACGTAAGCATCGCGAACTATGGAAACAGTTAAAAAAAAGAAACTGGCTTAAACTCTTTGGCAAGGGTCTTCTTGGTTTTGCCATTATTTTAGTGCTCCTCTTTGTTTGGTTTTCTAAAGATCTCCCCACACCAAATAGTATCGAGAAAAAGTTAAACGTTGCATCGACAAAAATTCTTGATAGAAATGGTGAGATGCTCTACGCCGTCTCTGGCGATAAAAAACGACTCGTTATTCCTTTCAGCGAAATTCCTGATAACGTGAAAAAAGCAACGGTAGCCGTAGAAGATCAAAACTTCTATAAACATTTTGGTGTCGATTTTAAAGGGATCGCGCGATCGGTTATCGTCGATATCACTCGTGGAGGTGCAAAACAAGGTGGGTCAACAATTACGCAACAGTTTGTTAAAAACGCACTGCTGGACCCCAAAAAAACATTTTCGCGTAAAATTAAAGAAGTTATTTTATCGATAGAGATCGAGGCGATCTATCCTAAAGATAAGATACTTGAGTTGTATTTAAACGAGATCCCCTATGGATCGACATCCTACGGGATAGAGTCCGCATCGCGGAGCTACTTTGGCAAGCCAGCGAAAGAACTATCGCTTGCGCAGGCGGCAACGCTCGCCGCACTCCCCCAAGCACCAACCTACTATTCGCCCTACGGTCAAAACAAAGATGCACTCTTAAAGCGCAAGGATTTTGTGTTGGATAAGATGGCAAAAATCGATATGATTACCCAAGCTGATGCAGACAGCGCAAAAGCCGAAGCGATTGTATTCATCCCGCGCAAAGATAGCATCATCGCGCCCCACTTTGTTTTTTATATCGAACAGCTTATCGCCGATAAATACGGGGAAGAAGCGCTCCAAAACGGCGGGCTAACCGTCACAACATCGCTCGATCTCAAAGTTCAAAAGATGGCAGAAGAAGCCGTTTCAAACGGGTCAAAAAAACTCGAAAAGTATGGAGCTAACAACGCAGCACTTATTGCAACCGACCCAAAAACAGGTCAGGTGTTAGCAATGGTTGGAAGTAAAGATTACTTTGACAACGATATCCAAGGTCAAGTAAATGTCACCACAAGCGAGCGCCAACCGGGGTCAAGTTTTAAACCAATCGTGTATGCAACCGCTTTTAAAGACAAATTTAACCCCGCATATCCCCTGTTTGATCTGACCACTGACTTTGGCAACTACACACCGCACAACTACGATGGCAACACACATGGTCCGGTGTCAATGCGCACGGCGCTTGCCAACTCTTTAAATATCCCTGCGGTCAAAACACTGTCGCTCGCCGGGTTAAAAAATGCGCTTACTACTGCATCTGATCTTGGCATTACCACACTCACAAAACCCGACCGATATGGTCTTGCGTTGGTTCTGGGTGGCGGTGAGGTAAAACCGATAGAGATGGCAAATGCGTTTGCAGTCTTTGGCAACGGCGGAAAGTATAATCCTATTGCACCGATCCTTAAAGTTACCGACCGAGACAATACAGTACTCGAGGAATATAAAGATGCACACAATAAACAAGTTCTCGACCCCCAGGTTGCCTATCTTGTCTCCAACATTCTCTCCGATACCGAAGCACGAAAAATGGTGTTTGGGTTTACCAATAGTCTCACCATCCCCGGTCATAGCGTTGCCGTAAAAACAGGAACAACATCGGAATACCACGATGCGTGGACGGTTGGGTATACCCCTCAAATCGCAACCGCTGTCTGGACAGGAAATACCGATAATAAAGCGATGAAATCTGGTGCAGATGGATCGGTAATTGCTGCGCCTATTTGGAATAATTTTATGCGAATGTATCTATCGACAGTCGAAAATGTTGAGTTCGAACGCCCAGCGGGGATTGCCGATGTTGCAGTCGATTTTCTCTCTAATAAATTGCCGACAGATTCATCTCCACAAGACGGGGTTCGCACCGATGTATTTGCATCGTGGCAGATACCATCACAAAAAGATGATATTCATGTCAAAGTTAAAATAAATAAACTAAACAGCAAACTTGCGACGGACCAAACACCTGCCGATCTTGTAGAAGAACATACCTATACGGTTATCCACAGCGAACGACCAGATGTTTCTAGTTGGGAAAGTCCCGTGCAGGGCTGGGCGCAGGAAAACGGTATGAACAACGCCCCGCCAACCGATAAAGATGATTCGTATACGCTTGCGAGTGTCCCCGTTGTTACGCTGCAAAAACCGGTTGCGGGAGATAAAGTGAGTAAAAGTTTTGAGATTACAGCCGATGCCGTGGCACAATACGGTATTAAAGATATTGTATTTCACGTTGATGAAACGGATGTTGGTTTGGTCACGGGCGCACCGTATAAAGTTGTTGTCGATGCAAGCAAGTTTTCTGTCGGAGACCACAGCGTGTCTGCCACTATTCGCGACGCAAATGGGGTTATGGGACAGTCGGCGAAAGTGTCGATAACGATCGTCGCTTCTACAGCTGGTCCAACAATTACCAATATCGCTGTGGTTCCCACGTCCACGACCGCATCATTTACATGGACAACAGACGTAAACGCGGTGTCTAAAGTAGTATATGGTGTTTCATCTACCGCACTCACGAGCTCTAGTGTCGAGTCAACAAAACCAGGTGTAACGCACACCATCCAAATCGGTGGATTACTACCAAATACGCAATACTTCTTCCAAGCACTGTCAACAGATAGTGCCGGTTATCCAGCCCGCTCTCCCATCGGTAACTTTCTGACAAAAACGACACTCTAAAACACTCGTCTATAGTTAGGGCTTTCGCAAAATAACCATTTATGTCATTCCACACTTGATGCGGAATCCAGATAGTATGGATTCCCGATATCGAAGCGTTCCACTTTCGATTCGAGAATGACGATGAAGTGCGAAAGTCCTATAGTGTGTGAGTGATCGTATATATTCGATGTCACTTATTTTTTAGGGGTGACAAAAACCATTTTGCCCGCAACTGTTTGGAATATTCTATCAATATGGCATGCAACCTCATCGCCTAAATATCCTTCTCCATTTTCAACAACGATCATCGTCCCGTCGGGCATATAACCAATCCCTTGTTTTTTTTCTTTTCCCTTCTGGACAACTTTAACCATCACATCATCTCCGGGTGCGAGCACGGGACGCAGAGCGTGTGCTAATTCGTGTATATTTAAGACGGATACGCCGGCGATAGATGCAACTTGGTTTAAATTGTAATCGACGGTTAAAAGACGATACCCTTTATCAAGCGCAATATGGATAAGTTTTTCATCCACTTTTCCTCTGCGCCCTAACACATCTTTGGTGAGCACAACAGAAACATTTTTAATCTGTTTTAACTTCATCAATACCTCTATCCCCCGTTTTCCTTTACTCCGTTTGAGCGTATCGGTGGAATCGGCAATAAGTTGTAGTTCAAGGAGCACAAAACGTGGGATAATAAGCGGTTCGATAAGAAACCCCGTTTCCGCAATGCTTTCTATGCGCCCATCGATAAAGACCGATGTATCAATAAGAATCCCTGTCTCGCTATGCTGTTCTTCTCTTTTTGCCCATTGGAGTAACCTGTGCGAGATAAGACTAAAAAAATCTGCCATAGGGCGTGCTTGCGCTAAAAATAGATCGATCATCCCAACAGTGATAAATACTTGGCTCACAAGAGGGAGCCATTTGCCCAATAATCCGGGTAGATCTTTGACAGCACTCGCAACCAGAGACCCAACCCACAAACCAAGAATGAGTCCTAAAACACCCGTAAAAAAATACGGAAATGAGATGCGCAACAAGCGACGCGTAAAGATAAGTGTTAACACAGATATTGCAAGTATTATGATAAACAGAAGTACACTTTGTTCGGACAGGTAGTCTATAGAACTCATTGCGCAACTCGCTTTTGTAGTATTTTGGTTGATATTTTAGGCGAAAGAGGCGAAGCGTGAGGAAGCGTAATAGATATTACGGTGACGAGCGATGAGACTCTTGCAGCCAAAAGAGCAAACAAAAGACCAAATGTGGAGTTGGGCAATGAGTTCAAAGTGTTCATACAGTCCCCTTTTTAATCAATCTCAACGCGTCGCTTAACGTTTTCGGTTGTGTAAAATATGTATAACCGAGTCTCTCAACTTCATTTTTTCTAAGTTCATTATTGAGGGGGCTTCGTATCTCTCCAGCTAGTCCGCATTCACCAACAATGCAGAGCTTTTCGGGAACAACCCATTTTCCGTGCGATGATGCTATTGCACATGCGATCGCACAATCTATACCATTATCTTTGACGACTAATCCCCCCACAATATTGATATAGACATCATATTCAGACAGTGATATATGCGCGCGTTGTTCGAGTATCGCGAGAAGTAGTTCCAGCCGTTTTGCATCATATCCAGATGCAGTGCGTTTAGGATAGGATGATACACTCTTTGCTGTCAGTGCCTGCACTTCTATGATAAACGGGCGGTTGCCATCTATAATAACGCTCAACGCCGATCCCGGTGTTTGCAACGATTCGTCGTTAATAAAATGTGCCGATGGGTTTGTCAATGAATGCAACCCATTGTTCTTCATCGCAAACAATCCTATTTCGTTTGTTGATCCAAATCGATGTTTTGTTGTGCGAACAATACGCATCTCTTGCATACTTTTCCCCTCGACGTAGCAGACCGTATCAACCATATGTTCGAGTATTTTTGGACCTGCGATATTCCCCTCTTTGGTTACATGCCCCACAAGTATAATGGGTATATTATGCTGTTTTGCTAATCGCTGGAACACAAGCCCACACTCGCGCACTTGGACTAACGACCCCGGTGTCGATGGAAATGCATCGTCTTGCATCGTCTGAATAGAATCAATAATCACCAGTCTCGGTTTTTGAGTCGCAATGGTTGCCGCAATGATGTGAACATCTGTTTGCGCGATAAATGATATTCTCTCTAATTTGAGACCAAGTCGTTTGGCGCGCAAAGCGATCTGATGTTCTGATTCTTCTCCAGAGATATACAGTGATCCAGATACTGAATGTGCTACCTGGACCATAAGCGTACTTTTACCAATTCCCGGGTCACCACCAAGAAGTGCAATCGACCCTGCGACAAGCCCGCCAGAAAGGGCTCGATCGAATTCTGACGACCCAGTAGATATTCTTTTTTCGAGCTCTGGAGAACTTTGCGTGAGAACTTGAGGGATAACCGCTTTGTGGTCTCGTGTTTTTTTTGTTGAGCTCGCTTCATTTTTATATTCAACGAGCGTATTCCATGCACGACACCCCGGACAACGCCCTGACCATTTTACAAAATCATTACCACACTCGGAGCACAAATAATATACGTCTTTTGTTGCCATGACTAAACTATACTCTAATGACTATAAAAGTCCAGATAATCTATGCGAGTGAAACATCATCCTTAAGATTGTTTCCAATCAACGCATACGAGCTGCACATTCGATCGCCCACGATATTCATTAATTTCGAGCGTAAAAACAATATCCACAACATCATCTTTTTTTGGTATATATGATGCACTCATCCCCTGAAAATAGATAATGGGTAAGTTGGCTATCTGCGCTCGAATATGTGATCCCTGCGATCCTACCGGCGAGAGTGATTGTATACTTTGCGATCGCATAACGAATACTGGTTTTGGGTTACCAAATCCAAATGGTTCGACTTTTTTGAGTTTTGCAACAAGAGTTTCTGTTACTTCATAAGGTCTAAGTTCACCATCGATGGAGATAGTTGGCTTACAATCTTCATAACTAAAGTGACTATCAGCATAGGCAAGTAGTTTACTGTATACTTTAGAAAAGTTTGTATTATCAAAAGAGAGTCCACCGGCGCGTGCATGTCCTCCGTAGGAAATAAGAAGTGGTTTAATAGAATCAAACGCTTTGAGCAGATGCATCTTTTCTATCGAACGCGCAGATCCGCGTGATATATTTTTTTGCTTGTGCAAAACAAGAGCAGGACGCGCAAACTCTTCTGTTAATTTCCCCGCAACAAGACCCACAAGACCCGGTTTCCAATCCTTGTGAGCGATCATAATAATTTTTTTGAAGTGCAATTTTTCTTTAAAAACTATCAAACGGGCGCTGTCGAGCATTACCTGAAGTTCTTCCTGACGCTTCGTATTAAGTGCATGAATCTCTTGAGCAAGACGATCTGCTTTGACTGGGTTAGTTTCGGTTAACAAACAATATGCTCCCTGCGCATGATCAATTCTACCCGCTGCGTTAATATGTGGTGCAATCTGAAATCCAACAACACCCGGGGAGATCTTTTCTGGGTCGATAGATGCCACATCGTATAATTTTTTAAGCCCGATACGCTTTGTTTTTCTACACACAATTAATCCAAAGTGCACGATAATTCTATTCTCATCAATAAGCGGAACCATATCGGCGATGGTAGATAGAGAAGTGAGATCGAGTAGCCATTTTATCTGTGTCTTTGACAAAACATTCGGCACGCTGTGCGCCAGTGCTTGAGCTAATTTAAACACGATTCCACACGCTGACAGTTCTTTAAACGGATAGGGATCTCCTTTTTGTTTTGGGTTGATGACAATACCGCTCGGCAGTTTGTCTTTTTGCACAAGATGGTGATCGATAACAATTGTATCCATACCACATGTATGTGCATAATTGATCTCTTTTTTACCCGTCACACCCATGTCTACAGCGATGAGAAGGGTTACACCTAACTTGTTAAAATAATCAATCCCCGCAACATTAATTCCATATCCTTCTTCCCGCGATGGTATATAGATATGATATGTGCACCTAAGCGCATCTAAGCACGACGACAAAACTGCGCCCGATGTGACACCATCTGCATCATAATCTGCAAATATGCCGATGATTTCTTTACGCTGTGACGCAGTAATAATACGAACAACCGCTTTTTTCATCCCCTTCATTAAAAACGGGTCGTGCATCCCCTTTTCGTAGTGTGGGTGCAAAAAACCATCTTTTTTAATTCCATCGATACCTCTGTCGGCACAGATTTGATCGAGAATATCTGCATGTGTTCGTGGACGTATTTCCCAGATTTTTTCACCCATATATCGCATATAGTGTATCAACCTTTCGACTTTACGGACTTTTCGACTTTATAGACTTTATAGACTTTATAGACTTTATAGACTTTATAGACTTTATAGACTTTATAGACTTTA
>PEVO01000023.1 GCA_002780235.1 Candidatus Berkelbacteria bacterium CG06_land_8_20_14_3_00_43_10 | reverse complement strand
GGATGGTTGACAAACTTGATCATCCAGTATATGCTTCAAGCATCGGGTTAATGTTACAGGGTTTAGAGGGTAATCATTCACCTCAAACACATGGTACAAACCGACTTGCGCTCCCATCGTCGATGAACGGGATGGTAGACAAAGTGAAAGATGCAATAAAACAATTTCTTCCGTAAAGGAGTAACGTGGCACCAGATAGAGAATCACCCATCGAAACATTTGCCGTTATCCGAGTAGTCGGGGTTGGAGGGTCGGGATGTAATGCAGTTAACCGCATGATTATGTCCAAGCTTCGTGGTGTTGAATTTATCGCCGTAAACACCGATGCACAGGCACTCGCGCACAGCCAATCAGCAACAAAAATTCAAATTGGTGTAGAAACCACACGCGGGCTCGGCGCAGGCGCAGAGGTTGACCTTGGACGTAAATCTATCGAAGAAAATAAAGAAGAGATCTACGAAGCACTCAAAGGGTCTGACATGGTTTTTGTCACCTGTGGAATGGGTGGAGGAACAGGGACAGGCGCTACCCCAATCGTATCGGCGATCGCCAAAGAACTAGGATGTTTAACGGTTGCTGTCGTGACAAAACCATTTTCATTTGAAGGTATTCGCCGAAAAAAGGTTGCCGATCTCGGCATAGAAGAACTTAAAGATAAAGTTGATACCCTTATCACCATCCCTAATGATCGACTCCTGCAAGTTATCGATAAGAAAACAAGTTTGTACGATGCCTTTGGTATCGTCGATGACGTTCTGCGACAAGGTGTGCAAGGCATCTCTGATCTCATCACGCTCCACGGTATTATTAACGTTGACTTTGCCGATGTCCGTACAATCATGCAAGATGCAGGGTCGGCGCTCATGGGTATAGGGAGAGGGCAAGGCGATAATAGAGCGCTCGAAGCGGCAAAAGCAGCGATCGATTCGCCACTTTTGGAACTGTCTATCGATGGTGCCCGCGGGATACTGTTTAATATTACGGGCGGACCAGATTTAGGTATGTATGAGATAGATGAAGCGGCAAAAGCAATCACGGAAGCAGCAGACCCAGACGCGAATATTATTTTTGGTGCAATTATCGATGAAGCGATGAGCGGTGAGGTGAAGATTACTGTTATCGCAACCGGTTTTGAAAGTGAAAAGGCAGAACGTTCTAAGATAAAACCGTTTGAGCAGAGCTTCCAACGGTCATCGCTCGAAGATGAAGATGATCGTAAACAACCATTTACCACAACAAGTTTTGAACAAGAAAAAGAAGACGAAGAGCAGGCAGAACTCGACGTGCCAGCATTTATCCGGCGCAAACTAAAGTAATACAGGTATAAAAAAAGATACTTCGCTCGAAGTATCTTTTTGTGAGTTAACCACAACATCTTGTGTTTTTTGGGTCTTGACAAGCACAAGATAGGGGATTATGGTGAGATAACAATCCGACTATGTCCTTAAGGAGGAATATGATCTGTCCACGATGTAGAAAAACAACCTATGTTATTGATTCTCGTGATATCGATTGCGATGCAATACGCAGACGGCGTGAATGCAGCGCATGTTCGTATCGGTTTACTACATATGAACGGATTGAACCCATTAAACTGACTGTTGTTAAAAAAGACGGGACAAAGCAACCCTATCAACGTGAAAAGATTATCCATGGCATCCTACGTGCTGTAGAAAAAAGTAAGGTAGATAGACACCAAGTGGAACAGTTGACTGACGCGATAGAGCAAGATCTCCTTGCTTGTGATATACACGAAATCTCCACACAAAAAATCGGGAGTATCGTCCTGCGGTATCTCTGTAAGGTTGATGATGTCGCATGTCTTCGTTTTAGTAGTGTCTATAAAGAGTTTACGACGCTTAAATCATTTGAAAAAGAGATGTCAAAGTTGCAAGGTAAAAAGCAAGGAGTCAGATGAGCGTCTATACACGAACGGGCGATGATGGTACAACAGGATTACTCGGCGGTGTGCGTGTAAAAAAAACGGATGCTCGGGTTGAAGCGCTGGGCACGCTCGATGAATTAAACGCCTCAATCGGTTTGAGTATATGTATGATCCCACGTACACTCGGTAAGCAAATAAAACAAGAGTTAATTGACGTACAAAATAATTTATTTTCAATTGGGTCAAATTGCGCAACCCCATCCAAAACACAACTGAAAATCCACACGCGCGCGACTGGTTTCCCCGCACCTCATATCCCATCTAAACCGACGACTGATGATATTTTTGCACTTGAAAAAGCTATCGATAGATACGATACCGAATTAGCTCCACTGTCCGGATTTATTCTACCCGGAGGGTCACCAGAAGCAGCGCAGCTCCATGTCGCACGCAGTATATGCCGTCGCGCAGAACGTCGCTTAGGTGCGATCAAAACAAACAAAGTTTTTATGAAATATATTAATCGACTGTCTGACTATCTCTTTACCTGCGCGCGTGTTATGAACGCACGAACACATGTAAAAGATATACTTTGTACAAAATAATTAAAGGAGGCACCCCATGCCAGATTTCGTCAGTGAGAATAGTTCACATCCCATGAATCAGTTCGATCTCAAACCTATAGAGGTCACAACAAAAAAGGATACTACGCGTGACCCTAAAAAGTCGACGATACGACGCTCACCGTCACGACAACATACAAAAGGGAAAGGTATTTCGTTTCATCGATACTATACCGAAGCTAATGTTCACCCGTACGATATACTCAAATGGGTCAAAAAAGATTCCCGTATCATGGATGAAAAAGGAAATATCATATTCGAACTCACTGATTGTGAAGTACCCGAAGGGTGGTCACAACTCGCGACCGATATTGCTGTTTCAAAATATTTCCGTAAAGCAGGTGTTCCCCAGACAGGACACGAAGTAAGTGCACGCCAGATGGTTACACGCGTTGCAAGGACACTGCGCAAAGCAGGGGAATTGCAAGGTAATTATTTTGCATCTGCGGATGATGCAGAAGTCTTTGAGATGGAACTAACGCATCTGCTCATAAACCAAATGGGTGCGTTTAACTCTCCAGTCTGGTTTAACTGTGGTCTCTGGCATGAATACGGGATAAGTGGGACCAGCGTTAACTATTACTGGGATCAAAAAACAGATACGATTACAGAAATAAATAACGGGTATGAACATCCGCAATGCAGCGCATGTTTTATCCAATCGGTTAAGGATGATATGTTAAGTATTTTTGATCTTGTTAAAAACGAAGCAAAACTATTTAAATATGGATCGGGGACAGGAACTAATTTTTCGAGTCTACGCGGAAGAGGGGAAAAATTAAGTGGCGGGGGTACATCATCTGGCGTGATGAGTTTTCTGGAAGTGTTAGATAGAGGAGCCGCATCAATAAAATCGGGTGGTACTACGCGACGCGCTGCAAAGATGGTTATCCTTGATATCGATCATCCCGAGATTGTTGACTTTATACTATGGAAAGTCCGCGAAGAAAAAAAAGCGCAGATCCTCATTGCATCGGGTGAATACCCATCTGATTATAACGGGGAAGCATACAAAACAGTATCTGGTCAAAACTCGAATAATTCCGTTCGGGTTACCGATGCATTTATGGACGCGTTTTTGAACGATCAAGAATGGAACACGATATCACGTACCTCCGGTGAAAAAATGAACACCTACCAAGCTCGTGAAATAATGGAGATGATCGCACAAAGCGCATGGAGTTGTGCTGACCCCGGAATACAGTTTGACACCACCATAAACACGTGGCATATGGTACCCAACTCGGGCAGAATTAACGGATCAAATCCGTGCAGTGAATATATGTTTTTAGATGATAGTGCATGCAACCTTGCATCACTTAATCTGATGAAATATATGCATGACGGTACATTTGATATTGCGGGATACCGCCACGGCGTAGAAGTATTTTTGACCGCAATGGACATCATTATTGATTTTGCATCGTATCCAACGGCACAGATAGCAGGCAACAGCCATACGTTTAGACCACTCGGGTTGGGGTATGCAAATCTAGGCACGTTGTTGATGACCATGGGTATACCCTATGATAGCGAAGAGGGTCGTGCATGGGCGGGTGCATTAACTGCGATGCTCCATTCACGCGCGTACGCACACAGTGCCGAACTCGCTCACGAAAAAGAACCATTTAGTGAATATGACCTCAATAAAGAGCCGGCTTTGCATGTCATCCAAAAACACCGTGACGCTGCGTTTTCTATCAATACTCAAAAAGCACCGCAGTATATTATCGATGGCGCGCGCGAAGATGCCGATAGAATGCTTGCCCTGGCGCAAAAATATGGTGTACGTAATGCACAAGTGACCAATATCGCCCCGACAGGAACAATCGGCCTGCTCATGGATTGCGATACAACCGGTGTTGAGCCCGATTTTGGGTTGGTTAAATTTAAAAAACTTGCGGGCGGAGGGTTCTTTAAAATTGTGAACCAATCGGTACGAGAAGCGCTTCATAACGTCGGCTACACTGACATTCAGATCGATGCAATTATTACCTATGCCGTTGGCACAGGAACGCTCGCGGGAGCGCCGCATATTAATGAGGAGACTCTGCGCGAAAAAGGATTTACTGATGCAGATATTCACGCGATTAACGAAAAATTACCCGGGAGTTTTGACCTAGAACATGCACTAACACACGATGCGATTAGTGCAGAAACGTTTCAACGACTTGGAGTATCGTCGGAACAACTTGAAGATACCTCATTTCGATTATTAGTGCACCTTGGATTTAGTGAAGATGAGATAGAAGAGGCGAGTAAAGTTATCTGCGGCGTGATGATGGTAGAGGGTGCACCCGATCTTAACAAAGAGCATCTTGCCATCTTTGACTGTGCAAATAAATGTGGGAAATACGGTACTCGTTCTATCGCAGCGATGGGTCATGTACGGATGATGGCTGCAGTCCAACCGTTTATATCGGGCGCAATTTCAAAAACAGTCAATCTTCCATTCGAGGCGACAGCAGAAGAGATTAAACAAACATATATCGAAGCATGGCGACTGGGTGTTAAAGCAATCGCGGTCTACCGTGATGGGTCAAAAGGTTCGCAACCACTATCAAGCGGAACTACGCAAAAAAAGAAAGAATATGTTGAAAAAGAGGTTGAGACAAAGATAGAATATCGACCGATGCGACGTAGACTAGCCGATGAACGCAGCGCGCTTACCCATAAGTTTTCTATCGCTGGGCATAAGGGGTTTGTCACGGTGGGGCTCTATGAC
>PEVO01000031.1 GCA_002780235.1 Candidatus Berkelbacteria bacterium CG06_land_8_20_14_3_00_43_10 | reverse complement strand
TATCATGTGCCAGTTTTGTCGCGCGTTGCAGGTCGTTACTCGCACCAGTAGACAGTTGGTTAAAGATCATTTTTTCTGCCACACGACCGCCGAGAAGTTGTGCAATCTCATCTTCAAACTTTTCTTTGGTATGTAAATGTTTGTCTTCTTCAGGGCATGTCCATGTGTAGCCAAGCGCCATCCCGCGCGAAATGATAGATATTTTATGCACGGTATCGGTATGTTTGAGGACCGCTGCAATAAGCGCATGTCCCGATTCATGATATGCAGTTACCTCTTTTTCATACTGACTCATAATTTTACTTTTACGTTCCGGACCAAGCATCACCTTTTCTATCGCTTGGTTAAAGTCATCTGCAATAATTTCTTTACGGTCGGCGCGCGCGGCAAATATCGCTGCTTCGTTGACCGCATTTTTTAAATCTGCTCCAGAAAACCCTGCAGTTGTTTGGGCAATACGTTCCATATCAACCGTTTTTTGCACCGGCTTCCCTGTAATGTGGATGCCCAGTATGGCATGGCGCGCTTTTTTATCGGGGAGATCTAACACAACCCGTCGGTCAAAGCGCCCCGGGCGCAGAAGCGCAGGGTCAAGCACATCAGGACGGTTGGTCGCTGCCATAACGATGACACGTGTTTCTGTTTCGAACCCGTCCATTTCTACTAAGATTTGGTTGAGTGTTTGTTCCCGTTCATCGTGGCTCCCGCCCAAACCGGTCCCCCGATGGCGACCGATCGCATCCATCTCATCGATAAACAAAATTGCAGGTGCATTTTTTTTTGCTTTAGAAAACAGATCGCGCACGCGTGCTGCGCCAACTCCCACAAACATCTCAACAAATTCTGATGCGGAGATACTAAAAAAGGGAACGCCTGCTTCGCCAGCAACGGCACGAGCCATAAGCGTTTTACCCGTGCCCGGTGGTCCGACGAGCAATACGCCCTTGGGTATCTCTGCGCCCAGACGTTTAAACTTTTCTGGGTAACGCAAGAACTCAACAACTTCTATAAGTTCTTGTTTTGCTTCGTCGTTACCCGCAACATCGGCAAAGGTTGTTTTTTTCTTACCCTCATAGAGTCGCGCGGATGATTTACCAAAACTCATTGCGCGCATATTTGCGCCTTGCGCGCTGCGAAACATTATATAGATGACAATGAGGATAAGTCCAAACGGGAGAATAACAGAAATAAGCATCGGCAAAAGTGTCCCTTTGTCGGGGTCTACGACGGTGATAGGAACTTTGTCAGGTGTAATACCATAATCGCTCAGTTTTGCATCCGATTCTTTAAATGATTTGACCGATGATCCGTCCTTTTTTTGAGCGGTAACGGTATTGCCATCGATAGTTATTTTGTCAATTTCTTGGTTACTGACCAACGTTGTTATATCAGAAATGGTGACATCTTTTGGTGGGGGTGTCCCCGGGAGATAGTATTGGTAAAACATCACAATAATAAATAGTGCGATGATGAGATAAAGTGTTCTGCGAATGCGTTCGTTCATATAATTTGTAGTATGTATTATGTAGTATGGGTTTTTATCTATGATACAGTATCTATTTTTGGTGCCAGCGGGTGGAATCGAACCACCGACCAACAGCTTATGAGTCTGCTGCTCTGCCGCTGAGCTACGCTGGCGGAAGATAGTCAATAAAGTCAAAAGTCCGTAAAGTCTGTAAAGTTTGCAAAGTCAAAAGTCTACAAAGCCAAAAAGCGGGGAGGCAGAATCCGAATAACAACAGACAGACTGACTTACAGTATACGCTACATTGACTTATTTATCAAGAACTGATACGATCCATTTAGAGTTTAATAACGCGGGGTGGAGCAGTAGTAGCTCGCGAGGCTCATAACCTTGAGGTCGTAGGTGCAAATCCTACCCCCGCAACCAAGATAGTAGAAAATCACCCGTAGGGTGGTTTTTTAGTATTGTGGGTTGGATTTGCACACAAACTGAACCTTATTGAATCGCAGATATAACGACTCCGAGTTCTGCTTGCGGTGCATTTACGACAACACGATTTTGCGCATCGATACTAACAAGATACTCACCGCCTTTTGGATCAACAGGGAGCGTGGGAAGATAGGTTGGCACAAGAGCCGATGAAACTGTTGCAAGTGATGCTGGGGTTTGCGTAATACCCGCAGGTAAACTCCCACTATGTTCGACTCGATACTGCGCAAGTGCATTACCGGCACCTGCCACATCAATGTGTCGTTGCGCATTGCGCGACTGTGCATACTGGCGTGCAGGGTTGATGCTTGTATAGACAACCGTTGCCAAAATCCCCATTATTGCAATAACAACAAGGATCTCCATAAGCGTAAAACCACGCTTTAAGAAATATAGATTCATAGAACTCATTGCACACCTCGCTTTTGAAGGATTTTGGTTGATATTTTAGGCGAAAGAGGCGAAGCGTGAGGAAGCGTAATAGATATTACGATGACGAGCGATAAGACTCTTGCAGCCAAAAGAGCAAACAAAAGACCAAATGTGGAGTTGTGCAATGTGTTCATATCACTGTTCTCCTAACCGCTTCGCCATTGCGTTAAAGGTTGCACTATCTAATCCCACTGTGCTTACTTTTTGTGCATCCGGTGAGGGTGTTATCGACTCTGTAAATCGGGTATACATAAACCAAAGCTGAAATAAAACTAAAACAACGCAGCCACTTATGCAAAGTATTTTAAGAATGAGAAGAAAATTATTGTTTGAGTGATGTATCGACATATAATGTAAGTGTTGTGGTGAGCATTGCGGGTTTATCTAACCCGTCTGCTGTTTTAAGTATGGCAGAATCAATACGTAAAAAATAGGGGCTCGATTCTAGCGCGTTGTAGAAAGTTTCTATCCCGCTTACCGGTCCAGTCACGTCAAGCACAAATGTTATGGTCGGCACATCCGTAGATGACGATGTTTTTGGTTGAGTCTGCGCTGCATCATCACTTTTTGATTTCTGCAGCGCTGTCGATTTAGGCAATGCATGGGTTGATGAGTTATCAAAGTCAGGTTGTAGTGTGACATCAGCGGACTTTGCTGACGATTCGAGGAAATCGACAAACAGCGGAAATGACGTTTCATCGGGAAGTAACGACTGTACCGCTTGCACTTGAGATGCAATTTTTTCCCAATCATTGGTAAGCCGTGTATAATGTTCATCGCGTTGCTCACCGGACTGCACCTCGCCCGCAATACGTGTGCTTTCTTTGGCTAATCGGGAGCTAACGACATCCAAAACGCCGATGCCGATGATGCATATGATAAGGATACCTATGATTGTCGAAGAGTTGTTTTTGTTCATAGCGTGATGGTCATATTAAACGGTATATTTGTCGATGAATCGTAATTGGTGAGGGGGAGAGAGACTGTTTTTACTCCTTTGATTTCTTTTATCGCACTACGAAGCGCAAGCAGTGTTGTCCTATCGGGGACCAACCCTTCGATAACAATCGTTTGTGTCGATCGTATATATTCGAGCGATGTCAGCGTGCCTGTTGCAGGGATACGTGAGATAATCTGCTCAATATAACCACCACTTGGCGAAGCTTCGAGTGTTACTTTTTTCATTGTTTGGAGCCGAGCGTTTAGAAGTGTTACATTTTTTTCTAATGTAACTCTGTCGGCTGTATCGGGAACTGATGTTTGCTCTGTTCTCTGCAAAGAGAGTGACGTGATCGTTTGCTTTTGCCAGAGTATAAATAATCCCAATGTAATACCACATATAATACATATACAAACAGCAGCGCGTATGTTCGTATTTAAAAAATAATAGAGATCTTCTTTTTTGATCGTTTTTTTAATATCATCAGGAAGTAGATTGATCCCACTTTGATGTTTTGACCCAAGCCCCGCGTTAATACTATATGGATTAAGTAGGTCGCTGGGTGCACTTTTCATAAATTCATTAAACTGTGCCCATCGCATAGGAACCCCTAACCGTTCGGGCGCTCCACCAGTAATTAACGATTTAATATCGCCGAATAATATAATCTCTTGTATTTTTTTATCAGATTCTTTCCGTTCGTGGTAAAACTGCATCGTTTCACGAATTTTTTCTTCGAGCACGCGCGCATCGCCTTCAAATGGGATAACTGTTGCAAGCCGAGCAACATTATTTTTTGCGATCACCAGTGTCGCTTTGTGTGGCTCAACGCTCACCAACAAAGAAAGTATATGTGGTTTGACGGCGAATAAGCGGGCGAGCGCATCGGAATGAGTATCGAGCGCAATAACGCGACACCCCACTCGTTCTAACGCAACGATGATAGAATCGACAACGTCTTTGGGCGAAGCAGTGATACACACTTCCATTGTCGTTTTCTTTTCTTCGATGACCGTAAAATCCATGGACACGCTATCGATGGCAAATGATATCAATTTTTCTGATTGCCATCGGATAACATCTGCAATTTTGTCACTGTCTACCTTGGGTATGGTAACGATTTGGATAAATACTTTTTCTTCGGGGATCGCAACGATTACACGACGTGATCGTATCGCCCCTCCATGTGCGCTGTCCAGAACTGTGGTGAGGTGGCGTGCAAATATTTCTGGTTGGACAATCTTCCCACCAACCACCGTCCCCGGCTCGAGTGTTTCTTCTCCATACAAAAGCGACCCTCGCCCCGTGCGGGCAAGGACCCGGCAGTATGAATCACCGTATACTAATGTAAAGAAATCAGTGCGCGTTTTCCCTCCCTACAATATATATAGTATACCAGAAATATATAATTAATAAATACCTTATATACCAAACCCTGACCTCGTAGGTCAGGGTTTGGTATATAAGGTTAACCGGAGTAGTTGTCAATAAGTTGTGATTTAATGATAGATAATTCTCTTTGAAAGTGCTTGCGGTCATTCACAAACTCCGTATAATCCTTAACTTGCATATTGACAACATCTCTAAACTTACAAATACTTTCATTTTGATTATTATCAATATACTCATGATAAGAACTATACTTCCACTCTTCGGGTTTTTCAGTTAGCCCCGCAGAAGTCGGATTTAAATGTATGTAACGTGTGAGATGGAGTAGTTGTTCTGTTGTTTCTACGTGCACGCCGTTAAACCGTCCCTCCCATAATGGACCTTTACGACTATGAGAAATATTGAAATATCTACTATAACTATTTTCAAGCAGTCGAATATAGTCGGTGATACCTCCATCGACATTCTGTCTAAGTAGAAAATGGAAGTGAGTTGGCATGATACAATAGCAAACAATATCGACAAGCTGTTCGTTGTTTCTTCTTTTACTCAGAAAAGATATTTGCGTTTGCGTGTTTAACCTATCGAATTCAGCAAAATTCATTGGCGGGTTAGAAAATCTATAATACTCGGCAAGATTAATGAAGCGAAGATAGTCTCGCTTTTTATTATATATATTAAACCCTGCGATACTGCGATTAAATATATGGTAATACTCATTACGCATCAAAGATGTTTTTCTCATACACCAATAGTATCAAATCACCTTTGGACCGTAAACCCTGACCTCGTAGGTCAGGGTTTGGGTATCTTTATTAATATAATTATGGAGTGGGCACACTATACGATCCCGGGGTGATAGTAAACCCGCCACCAGATGGAGTGTTGGGTTGTTTGAACGATAATGATGCAAGCCCCTGCTGATAATTTAGGGTTAGATTGCTATCAATGTGTATTTTTTGCGCTTCAAACGCAATCGCAGATACACCCGATGTTGCACTGGTAAATGTCAGTTTTCCGTTGGGGGCAAAAAGAGTTGCAGCGTCGAACTTTGCGTTTGCTGCGATATCGATAGCAGGAGTATCTGGTGTTAACGTCCCCGGATAATCTGATACGATCATCATATACGCCCCCATTTTATCTGTGGAAAACTGTGCGTTACCAGAAATAGTAATTTTTTGGTCTGCAATAATCGCTGTTGTCGACTGTGCAAATGATGATGGGATGGTGAACTTTGCATTACCCGATATTTCTAAAGAACTACCCCCAATCCCCTTAATCCAAACAGGACCGGCAAGGGTGATCTGTGGACTTGAGCTGATTAACAATCGACCCGTAATGACCGATATATTACCATCACCACCAAGTGTGAGTGGAGAGTTAGAACTGATTGCCAGATCGCCTACATGCGTTGTCCCATGCGCTTGGGCTTCATTGTGCCACGCAGAAAAATCAACCTGTGTCATGGGGACGACCGGCACACCCTCATGCATCGTGCCTACATGTCCATTAATCTCTACCTCACCGACTGCGCTTGCATCACCTGAAACCGATGAACCCGATCCTTCTATTGCAATATCCGCGTTTGAATAGATATTCCCATTTATATGCACATTATTAGATGCGTAAAACCCTCCTTGACCAACTTGCAATGCAAATGAAAATACATTCCCTTGCGACCCAAGTGATGCGACTCCTTGCGCTGACGTGGTATAGGTTATGAGCGGTAATACTTTGTTTGGTATATATGCTGTTGCCGTGATTATCCGTGTCGTTGCATCGGGCGCAGAGACTACTATATCGAGAACTCCATCGACAGGAGGAAGCGCAAGATCCGATTCCCCTGTATATGACTGATCGTATGAAAGTGCGTGGACCGCTCTATCGATCCCACCCTGCGCAAGCGACCGCGCTTGAGAAAGAGCGACAAGGCGACCCGTGTTTCCATACATCGTTGAGTTAAGAGAATATAATCCCAGCACCAACACCGCGAGCGACGCGATGACGATGACGGCAAAGACGACGGTAAATCCTTTTTGTTTGCGTGTGTATATCATAGTGCTTGGTTGAGTAGATAGGTTGTCTGCGTTATGGGAAATGTGATGGTATTTCCATGACTATCTTGTTTGCCAGTGAGCGTAACGGTAACTTGTTTTTGCCCCTGCGTAAGTCCATACGTAAATGTTGCGTTTGATAACCCATTCACAATAACTCGTTGCGTTTGTGATCGATTACTCCCATTTGCAGGGTAAATAAAGAGTGTGCACTCACCTGTTGCTGAAACGTAATTAAAAATAACGGTATCACTACTCGATGGGATAGTAGCCCCCTGTGCATCGAGAGAGGGGATCGCCATGATGAGCGTTGACGGACTGCGCGTATACGTTGTTGAGCTATATGTATACGTTGCGGGCATGTCTGCTCCAAGGAGTGCATAGCTTGTTATTGTTTCGAGTGCGTTGGTAACACTGCCTGTCATCGCTCCGCGCCCGGTGAGAAATGCAGTCTGTTGATAACTCCCACTTAAAATAATACCGAGCACGATGAGTATCCCGCCAAGAAGCGCGGTGGTGACCATCAATTCGATAAGGGTAAATCCACGCCTGCGCATCATCCTCCGTTGTTGATATATGTTGCAATATGCATTGTTTGGGTGCCTCCAACGCTCTGCCATGTTAGTGTTGCGGTATATGATAGAAGCGATGGTTGCGCACTATCGTTCTCCGTAACGGTTACCGCTATCTGCCCGGATGGTAGTTCGCTCACGGGTGTCGTCTGTGTGAGCGGAGCTCGTTGATCTTTGGGCGTTGCACGGTAGGTTGCCACCGCTGATTCCAAAAGCGAACGGGCGACCGCGCGCTGTTCTATTTTTGACTGAATGCCATCGATACGCCCTATCCACGTATACAGCGGAATAGCATACGCACTGATAATAAGCGTCGCAATAAGTATCTCGATATATGCAGTCCCACGTTTTGTATTTTTTTTCACTTTTATTTTTGTAATTTGTTATTTGTAATCTGTTATTTGTTTTCTAACTTTCGACTTTCTGACTTCCGACTTTATAGACTTTATAGACTTTCGGCTTTTATTGTCCCCCTCTACTCACCACTTGATAAATCGGTCCGATAATAGAAAATACAAATGCACCGACGACAACGCCGACGATAAGCATCAAAACCGGTTCTATAATAACCGATAACGCTTGCAAGCGATTATGCACCTCTTCGTTAAACGAATCGGTGAGAGAATCAAGCGATTGGTCTAAACTCCCTGTTTCTTCTCCCACTTGAATCACTTTAATCATTATCTCGGGGATAAGCCCATTTTTTTGGCGCAAACTTTGTGCGATGCTTACCCCTTGGGTAATCTGCGTAACACTATTTTTTAATATTTTTTTAAGTGTATTGCTCGAGACAACATCGGATGCGATGGCGAGTGAACGCTCTACGGGAACGCCCGTTTTGAGCAGTATCGACAGGGTTGAGGTGAGGCGCGCCATATCAATTGCATAAAAGAGGTTCCGCGTCACTGGAATAATTGTCCCTATTTTGATAAGGAGTGTCCGCGCGCCACGTGTCCGCACTACCAGAGCACACGCACCAAGTCCTCCAAAAAATAACCCTGTTGCGAGCAGTGTATTGTTTGTAATAAACTGTGACCAACGTACAAGGAGCATCGTTGTCCACGGCAGTTTGATATCAACTTTTAAAAAAATGTCGATGAGTTTTGGCAATACAAAAATCATCATCACACCACCGATAATGACGAGCGCGATGAGAATAACAAGCGGGTAAGAAAGCGCCGCTTTAACTCGACCCGTCATCTCTTGATCTCGTTTGAGTTTTTGCGATAAACCCTGCAAAACGTTTTCTAACTGCCCACTTGTCTCACCTGCTTTTATGATGGCGACAAACGGTTGGTCAAACGAATCGGGGTAGAGTGATAACGTTTCCGACAACAACCGTCCTTTTTCTAGTCCCTCTTTGATACCTTGGAGAATACGGATAAAATTTGTATTATGTGCGTCGGTAAGTAGCACATCGATACCCGCGATGAGCGGGGATCCCGCGCGTATCATGGTGGCAAGATAGGTGGTGACAAGTATTTTTTCTTTGACACCAATCCGTTTGGGTCGATGCCCCCCGATAGGCGAACGATCGGTGGCATTTTCTATAGAAACAATAGTCAGATTGCGACTTTTGAGCACATTTGCAATCTCCTGATCGGACGGTGCGTTCATTTCGCCTTCGGTCGTGCGTCCTCGTGCATCAACTGCTTCATAGCGATACAATGGACTCATTGCACATCTCCTTTAGGAGAGAAACTGAAGAAATTAGAGGCGAGAAAAAAGAACTCGTGAGGAAGCGTAACTGAGTTACGCTGACAATCTATTCTTTTTTCGTAGCCATAATAGCTTCTGTTGTATCTGTCAATTGAGATGTGCAATGAGTTCTTAGTCATTATTCCCTCGCAACCCGATACACCTCATCAAGCGTTGTTTGACCTGCAATTGCTTTTGCAAACCCATCATGCATCATCGTCGACATTCCTTTTTGTTGTGCGTGCTCTGCGAGCTGCGCCGTTGATACTTGTTTAGTGATAAGCGCCCGCGCATCGTCGTCGATCTCAAACACTTCATAAATCCCCATCCGTCCTGAATATCCTGTGTGGTGACACTCACTACATCCTGCACCGGCGTAAAATGGATGCGCAGAAAGTTCGTTTACATCGATACCAACATTCTGGGCGATCTCGGCGAGTAACTCTGGTTTGGGCGTGATGGTTTGTTTACACGATGCGCAGATGGTGCGCACTAACCGTTGCGCGATAATCACATTGACCGTTGTCGCCACCAAAAAACTTTCGACGCCGAGATCGATAAAACGGGGGATCGCTGATATTGCATCATTGGTATGGAGCGTTGATAAAACAAGATGCCCGGTGAGCGCTGAATGTATGGCGATGTTCGCCGTTTCTGTATCACGAATTTCACCAACCATAATCACATCGGGGTCGTGGCGCAATAGTGCGCGGAGCCCCTCTGCAAACGTCAAACCCGTTTTTGTATTTACCTGAATTTGCGATATACGACGCATACCGTATTCTATCGGATCTTCTACTGTGCAAATTTTTATTTCGGGTGAGTTGACAATATTGAGTAAACTATACAGCGTCGTTGCTTTGCCCGACCCCGTGGGACCGGTAACAAGAACCAACCCATGCGGTTTGCCCAAATTGTTCATGATGACCTGTAAATTACGTCCGCTAAACCCGAGTTCTGGGAGCGTTTTGTGGCGTTCACTTTCTGGCAACAACCGCATTACGATGTTTTCTCCATAAAAAGCAGGTATCACTGATACACGAAATGCGATATCCGCATCACCCATACTAAATTTAAACCGACCGTCTTGGGGGAGGCGGTGTTCATCAATTTTAAGATTTGAGAGAATTTTAACGCGAGCGACAAGCGCAGGGTGAAGTTCTTTTGAAAGCGTGATCATATCGTGCAAAACCCCATCGATGCGAAACCTGATAATCACATTTTCTTCTATTCCTTCTATATGGATATCCGATGCTTTTTCTGCAATGGCGTATTCGAGTAGCGTATCGAGCGCCTTAATGACAGGTAATTCTTTTGCTGCTCGCTCTAAATCCCGCTCCAAATGCCCCGTTTGTTCGATATTTTCTTTGATAATCGACTCAAACTCTTTGCGCAAACTTACTTTGTATTGATTGAGCGCTTCTCGCAGATGACTTTCTAATGTGTAAAAAGGAGTGATAGTCCCGTCTGTTTTCTTTTTTAAAAACTCGATTGTTTCCACATTTTTGGGGTCAAGCATCGCAACGGAGAGAACATTTCCTTGTTTTTCGAATACCACAACATGCTGTTGACGTGCCGTTTGTTCTGGTATGAGCGCAAGCACATCGGGTGAGATCGTTTTACCCTTGAGTGACACAAAGGGGACGCCAAGATACGCTGCAACTGTTTTGCCCAGAATATCTTCGTTGACTAACCCTTTATCAAGAAGGATATGTGCAAGAGGGACTTTAAAACTATGCGCTGTTTCCAGTGCTTGGGCAAAATCTTTTTGAGATATGGTCTGCCCAAGTTGTTGTTGTAAATATATTTCGAGTGCACCCTCGACCACTGTCCTCCTTTAGTTTATATACAATTACCTGTTTATCGTATGTATCAGCGTTGTTGCGCTGCCCCCTGATCTCGCCCTCGCAGCGTAATCTCGCTCCACGTTGTCTGCGTATTTCCGCGTGCATCAATCGCTTGCGAACGGACAACATAGGATGTATTGATAAGGAGGGGGACGGGGATAGTGTAGAAAAATGTTGTGCCACGGAGCGTTGTATCTAACGTTGCACCAACGCTCGCTTGCCACCGTGACCCATCCCACACTGCTTTGTCGGTTGCACGCTGGAGCTGCACCACGACAGTGCTCACGCCATCGCCAAGGTCGGACGTTTCACCCGTTAACACCGTTCCCAAACCTGCACTCTGATCGGTTGCATTCCAATGGCTCGTTGGTGGCATCGTATCAGAAACTGCACCCTTTACCTGTGGTTTGGTTGATGCCGACAACGGATTATCCGCAGAAGGTGGGGGAGAGCCGGGCTTCCCAAACCACCAACTGATCATCATAATGCCAACGAGGGCGCAGACTGAAAGGAAGGGTTGACGCATCTATACTCCTAAAATATATGATATCCACTTTTGAGGGTTGGGGATAGCATCTTTTTCTTTTTGCGCTTCGATAACGGTTTCTGGTGTGCCATCGGGCAATTTCCTATCTTCTGGTTTGGGAAGGATGACCACCTGTTCGCCCGGTGCACGCATACCAAGCCGTCTGCGCGCCTCGATCTCTTTAAAACTATCGGACTCATAGTAAACGATAAGATTTTTAAGCTCTGCGATATCAACTTCGATTTGATGGATTTGTCCACGTAGTGATGCTATCTGCTGGTTGATAGTGTAGTTTGCAAACACCGACCTACCTATCACATACGCTCCATAGACGATAAGCGCGAGAACTACAAGAGCTCGCGTGAGACCGCCAAATGTTTGGAGAATCGAATCGCGCTTAGTATGTGCCATCATAGGTAAGTATAGCGCATCGCCAGCAATTGTAAAAGATCCGGCGAATATCTGCGACATGCTCTATAGCGATAATTTAATTTTAACAGTAGGGGAGAGGCATCACGAAAGTGATGCCCTCCCCATGAATATATACTTTTACAGAGAGTCTAAAACCCCCTTCATAGCACTTGAGGACTCAAGTACTTCTTTCTAGTATATTCTATATTCTACCGCCACCTCTCCCCTGTTTAATTAAAATCCCTGCACGTGCAGGGATTTTAAAATACTTACTTACTTTACTTACTTGACAAACGATTATTCTACCATCGCCCATCGCGCGATGTATCGTTCTTTTTTGGTCGTCCTCGCCCCGCTGGTTGCACTGGCGTGGTGTCACTCCCCTTCTTTTGCTTGGCATCAAATACGGGACCGCCATCTGCAGATGGACGCTGGACAAACCACTCATAGCCGTAATATCCACCGATACCGGCAGCAAGTGCAAGCAAGAGAATTGCAAAGACCACTATCGCCTGCGACCCGCTCTCTTGTGACGTCTCTGTCCCCTTTATTGCGCCATCGGCATCTGATGGTTGTGGCTCCGGTGTCGTCGCCGTCGTTGGAGTTGGGGTAGATATCGTCTGTTGTGGTTGCACAACTGGCTCAGCTATTTGTGTTGATGCAAGAACAACCGCAGGAGTAACACTCTGCTTTATCTGCTCTAGCGTGATAGGAACAAGTGGCGTCGCCGAAACGACAGTATAATCGCTCATATTGCCGTGTGTATCGGCGCTCGCAACTCCTATCTCATACGACCAATCGTTGTTGAGTCCGGAGATCTGATAATTTGTTCCCGTAGTCGTCGCATACGTATATCCGCCAACACCCGTTGTTGTTGGTCTCCAGCGAACCGTATACCCCGATGCGCCCGTAATCGCATTCCACGACAGCGATAGCGTGCTATCCCCCGTAAGTGTGGTCACACTTGTGGGGACCACTGGCGGCGTTGTATCCGATGCGGCAACAATTGGTGTTAAGTGGTTAACATTCGCCCACACATACCCTGCAAACGAGATACCATCCGCAACCAAATCTGATGTTTGGACACCCGAATCTGCGTATCGCTCCCACGCACCAGAAACGGTGTTGTAGAAGTAAATCCCATCGAGTTTATCTTCTGATATCCCGGCGCCCGCAAGATCTGCATTGGTGTAGTAAATCTTTACCATTATCGGAAACGTAACTTTGGTGCTGTCTGACACACTCACATCAAAGTATTTGCCAAACGCTTGCATACCAGTGATACCTTCTGATGTCGGGTTGCCTGCGTATTCCCCGATACTAAACGTCACATCGCCTGTAGTGTTTATCCCCGATAGTTCGATACCTGTATTTGCGATATCATTGATAGTTTGGTTAGACTGTATTCCTATAAATTGGGTTGTCAACGGTTCACTTGTAAGCAACGAATTGATAGTGATCGTGCGCGCTATCGATGTTTCATTCCCTGCGCTATCAGTTGCTTTAACAATAACCGTATGGTCGCCATCTGTGAGGGTTCCAAGCGGTGATCCCGACATATGACCCAGAACCACCATATCATCCACCCTGACCTCGTAGGTCAGGGAATTGGTATCAGTCGCACTGTATGAAGCAGACGGCGAATCGTTTTTGAATACTTGTCCATCGATAGGACTACTGACTGTTAGGGTTGGAGTTGTCCGATCTAACACAATCGTATCAGAGGCAATAGCAGATTCATTGCCGGCTATATCCTTGAACTGAGCATAGACAGTTTTTGTTCCATCTCCGGATGATAATGTATAACCAAGTGGAGATGCAATCGCACTATAAGCAGCATCGGTAAGGGTTGGATCTTCACTAAATCGAACTTGGTTTACACCGATATTATCAGTTGCCGATAAGGCAAGTGAAGACGATAATTGATTGGTATATGTCGCCCCCGTGTTTATGCCTATTGTCGGTGTTGTCGGTGCATCATTGTCGGTAACGATGATGGTTTGAATCGAAGAAGTAGTGTTATTTCCTGCCCCGTCTGTTGCAGTTACAGAAAGATTATTGGTTGCATCTTGAGTGAGAGAAACGAGTATCGAATAATTACCACCGGTTGCGGTTCCCGATGCTGGAGCTGACCCACCGGTAATATTTACTGTCGACCCAGATTCTGCAGTTCCTGTTACTGTTTGAGATGCAGAATTAACAGGAGAAGTAACGGAATTAATTACTGGTGTATTTGGAACTATGGAATCCCAAGTTATCGTTGATGTTCCCGTGGATTCAGTATTGCCAGCATTATCAGTTGCCCGTGACTGGATTGTATACACTCCCTGCCCACCGGCTGCTAGTTGAGCAGAAGTTATGGCGCTTGTCCAACTCGTTGTCCCAGAAGCAGTTACTCCTGCCCCTGATGGGACAAAGGTTGTCCCATTAAATACATCACCGGATGGGTTAATTATTTTGACATTAACCGAAGCGATTCCACTTAATGTATCACTTGCTGACCCAGCAACGCTCCCTCCCCATGTATTTGGTCCGTATATCCCAGAAGTTGTTACCGTCGAAGCTGGCTTTGTTGTATCCCAAATAAGCGACATCTCATCAAATGCCGTATTGCCTGCATTATCAACAACAGTGAGACGGATAGTATATGTTCCGTCTTGATTTGCAGAAATTGTTGTGTCTTCTGCGGTAGATGAACCGAACGTAATTGTTCCTGGTCCTGTTTGTTTGCTCCATTGATATGATGCAACTCCCGCCACGGCTCCATTGACTGTTGCGTCTTGGGTAAAGATTGCATTTATAGTTTTATCACTACCTGCATTAACTGTTGGCACAGAAGTATCAATCGTTATCCCATCTGAATACGCATATGAAGCCGACATGTTCCCGGCGTTGTCAACTGCCCGCAGTCCGAAAACATAGAATCCATCACTCGTAATCAAATCTCCTTGTCCTGATGTCAATGTGTAGGAGGTAACATTTCCAATGTCTAAATCATCCAACCCCGAAACGATTGTTCCATTCGATGATGTTTGACGGACGCGGAGAAGATAATGGCTTATCCCCGATCCACTTTCACTTGATGCATTCCAACTTAATCTGACCAGTTTAGAACTAGCCATATCATCGTCAGCCGAATCACTGTTTAAATCTTCTATAATGAGTGTTGCTAGACCCGGGTTTGTATTATCAATAGTAAATGTATTATTTGCGGGAGCAGATGCTAGAGCATTACCTGATGTATCATACACACTAGACAGAGATACGGTGGCTGTTGCAATATTGCCAACAGGAACATTTAAATCATATGTGTAAACTGTGCCACTTACTATTGTCATACCCATTGTGCTAAGAACGCTATTATCAATTGCTACACTTACTCCGGTAGTGTCTTCAACGTTTTCGTTGAATGTTGCTTTTATTCTTAACGTATCTGCATCTTTAGCCGCTACAGAAGAAGTATATGTTGTGCCACCGTCTTTTGAATAGGTTAGCGTTGCCGTCGGCGCAGTAGAATCGTTACTTGTGCACGCAGAAGAATTACACCATGGTCGGAAGGTTACAAAATCGGTAACCGAGTTACCGGTTCCGGTTAGATTAGTGCTGTGGTTGGGTCCACTCGTTGATCCCCACCAGTTTTGAGTGGCAGTAATCGTAGCTGATGTATTTTCGTTTTTGACTGCTTCTCCGACAGGAGATTTCAAAAATTGGTTAGTGCTTAAAGTAACACCCGATACGCTCCCACCAATTCTAACTGCCCGTGATCCCCAAGTATTGAATATATTACTATTTAGGTTGACCGTAGTTACTGTTGTCGCCGGAGCAGTGTTGGTTGGAAAGTCGTTGAGTATTGCTAACTCGCTCCCACCTGACCCATTAAATGTATTACCACTAACTGTAAGATTGCTTATATTCGATAATTCACTGGACCAAATTAAACTCGATTCAGTAGTCGCATTTAAAGTATTATAACTTACTTGAGAACCAGTTACATCGTAAAACTCGATTGGGTTACCAACACTTGCTGTAATAGTATTTGCATTTATAGCGCTTCCGCCAATTGTCCAACCACTATGCGCGGGTGTTGACTCTGCCGCATAGATACCAGTCGCAACTCCGGCAATAGTTATGGTTGATTTAGTGATTGTTAAATTTGAAGATGGAGAAATACCATTTGACGATCCTCCCACCCAGACGCCCATTGCTTTATCGCCTGTTGTGGCGATAGTGTCGTTTGTTAGCGTTACACCATCAGATGCATTAATTTTGACCGCAATATTTGGGGTAGCAAGTGCATTACTCGTTTGAATTTTTAAGTCCTGCATAGTTACCGTGCTCGAATTAATCGTCACACCATCGCTGTTAGCCGTTGGTGCAATCGTAGTTTGAGATTGTCCAGCACCAGTTACTGTTAATGGCTTCGTTACGTTTGGTGATTCAACATACGTTCCGGCAGCAATACTGATTGTGTCGCCAGAAGATGCTACGTCAATTGCCTTTTGTATTGTTAAATATGGATTACCCGATGTCCCATTTCCCGTAGTGTCGTTACCTGTCGTAGCAACGTATTGAGTTCCGGAGACAGCCAACGCACTTTGTGGAAAAAGGTTGAGCGGGATAACGAGTCCAATAATCGCCAGCCATGTTGCTGTTTTTTGTATCCAATGTGTATATTTTCTATTTTTTATTGTTAGTTGCATATAATGCTCCTTTGATTATTATTATTCTCCCCTTTTTATCCCCTCCCACTTATTTTTACAAGATAAGGAACTCACTATTTACGTATACCAAAAACGGTAGACGGCGTATATCTGATGCCGTTCTAACCTGTGAAGAGAACATATATGAAAGAAACGATCCCCTTGCGTTATCACATTTTCCCATAGTCAGGAGTAAGGAGTGCCCTAGCACGCTTTACGCGGACTAAAACGTTTCTGATCCATAGGTACCTGTCGACAATAGTAAAGAAATATACGCTTGTCAAGTGGGGGTAAATATGCGATCGCACAATTAGGTCGTGTATTGAAAATATATAATTAAGCTAATATACATAAAGATAATAAGGGAAAGCCCCTTACAAACTCGGATTATAGGAGTGATGCAAGTGACAGATGGCATTGATGGTGAAAAAAGGATAATCGTTGCACTTGATGTCTCAAATGCAGATACGGCGCGAGGTTTTGCTATAGAGTTAGCACCCTATGTCGGCGCCTTCAAGATTGGGCTTGAGCTCATCACTACGCAGCAAGCAGGTGACGTCGTTCGTGCAATCCACAAAGAAGGCGGAAGCACATTTTGGGACGGCAAAGTTCATGACATCCCCGCAACAGCCGCAGCCGCCGTAAGAGAAGCGACAAGACAACGAGTCGCAATG
>PEVO01000036.1 GCA_002780235.1 Candidatus Berkelbacteria bacterium CG06_land_8_20_14_3_00_43_10 | reverse complement strand
GATCTATCTCCAATCAGATATAGCCGGAGAGGTAACCACGTTCACTGCCCTGTTAGCACGGCTTGTTTCTGTAGCAGAACTCTTGAGAGTACCCACTCTCAAGGATAAGCTCAAGAACAATGCCAGACCTGAAGCTGCTAACGCTCTCCTCCTCCTCTACCCGGTCCTAATGGCTGCTGATATTTTGTTAAATAGAGCCAAAAAGATACCCGTAGGAGAAGATCAGCTTGCACACATGGAAGTCACGCGCCTGCTCGCTCGCAGGTTCAACAAGAGGTATGGGGAACTATTCCCGATTCCTCAGGTATTACAGGTTAAATCGCTCCGCATACTTTCTCTTAAGGGCGAGGGTAAGATGAGTAAGACCAATCCTGGCGGTGCCATATTCTTGACGGATGGCCTAAAGACAATTGCTGGCAAGATCAAGATTGCCGAGACTGCCTTCGAAGGGGTAATGAACGAGAAATTGGAAAGCCATATCTTGATCGCTAAGGGGTTGGCAAAAACCGAATCAGAATGCGATGAGGTGGATGCTATTATCCAAGCTCACAAGAGTGGGAAACCAGTGATGGGCCAGTTCAAGCAACTTCTAACTCACATCGTTTCGAACTTCATTAAGGAGTTTCAGAGCAAGAGAGACGAGATCACACTGGATCCATCTTATATCTCTTCCGTCCTTGAAGAAGGGGCCGAAGTGGCTCGAGAAAATGCCATCGAAACCCTTACTGAAGTCAGGAAGGCTTTACGATTCTAATAACAGGACGGGAGGTTGTTGACACAATATGACAACCTCCCGTATTTTTTATTATATGATTTATTCACATTTCAATTAATCTTTCTAATTCAACTTTATTCCTTTCTCTTAAAACATATATTTCTGGCGAGTGTTTAATCGCGACAATCAAATTTGGACTTATTCCCAATACATCGTAATTGTCCGTATCTAACGCGAGATTCTTTATTTCTTCAGTAGTTTTAAAGATACCACCTTCAATTTGTTTTTTAGAATGCGATAAACCCCTTTTAGCATAGCTGGCTAACCTTCTTGCAAATTGATCATTAGGGTTTACTATCGGAATAATAATAGAATATAAATATAAAAAAGAATTTTCTAACCAACGTGGGATGATTTGTTTTGGAATATTACGTTTATCTTTAGAGAGAAGACGCTTGATCATTTCACCAAAAATAAGCTCTCCATTAGTAACATTAAGCTCAATGGGTTTATGCCCTCTTGGAATTATTTTATTAATTTCAATAATATGATATATAATTTCTGCTAAATCATCCACGTCTATCACACTAACCTTAAAACCAAAAAGCCATTTGCGGGAATATTTGAGTTTTCTCCATAATTTTGAAGCTGCCAATTTTACCTTTTGCTCTCCCTTGCCCTTAATATAATGAGCTACGAAATAAAAATCGCATAAATTGCTTTTTTCAATTTTTTGACGGGCAATTTTTTTGGAATATTCGTAAGGACTTAAGTATTTATCAGATTTCTTCTCCGCGACTGAACCCATATTTATGAAAAGGACATTGTTATTTTTAGATTTTATGCATTTAACCAAAGTAAATACGCTTTCTAAAGCATCTACGTTCGATTTTAAAATTTCCACTGCCGATTTAGACGTCTCGCCAACAAGATTAATTATCCGTGAAACGGGATCGTTACTTATATCTATATGTATAAGTAACTGGGTCCAGCTATTCACTCTGGTCCATTTGGGGTTAGACAGGTCCACATTTGGAGCAAACAGAATAATATTATTAGCTATGTACCCTTCGAGCACGTTTTTACTAAATCCATGCAAAAGAAAATTATATTTAGCCCTATCTATATTAGACCTTGTTGGAATAATAACTCGCCAATTATGTTTTAAGTATTTCTCCGTTACAGCCCTTCCTACGAAACCTGTACCGCCTAAAATAATAACGGTTTTCTTGTTGTTCATACAATCTACTTAAAGAGTGACTCTAATTTAAATTGATACTGCTTTTTCTCGGTACTCTCCCAAATCTCTTTTAACACCAAAAAGTATTGGAGATACTCTTTTTTGAATCTGAACCAGTCGCTACTCATCTCCTCAAAAGCCACTTTTGCCCTGTTGACTACTTCTATATCCCAATCAGAGACTAAATTGATCATTTCGAAGATAATTTGTTCATCCGCTGGTTTACACCTTAAAATTTTTCCTTCTAATTCTTTTGAAGAGTCGTCGAGATTGATTGAAGACTCTGGAATGCTTTTAGACATTTTGGGAAAGCCGTTTAAACCATTAATAAGATGGCTAAATGCTGCCGAAACAAGCGCGTTTTTGGGAATAAATTCTTGTGGGTAGTATTTGTTAAATCTTTGTATTACTATATTGGCTAATTTTGGGAAATAATATTCCTCTATCCCAACAAAAACTAATATTCGCTCTTTCTTTTCTAAAATGCATGGTAAAAGTATATCAGCAACCGTGAAGTTCGCGTCGATGAAGGTTGGAAAATCTTTACCTTGAATCCCCATTTTTTTATATAGATTCACGGTGACCTCCTCATTCTCCATAAAATCTTTTATAGTCAATACTTTAGAAGTTAGACTTGAAGCCACAAGTAAATTAAAATCGTTGTGGGCTCTCAGACATCCTTTGAACCCCAAGAGACGGATAAACCCGATAAACCTATCTGTCAAATAATCTAACTTTTTCAACTCAATGTTTCGAGAATTAAAAGCGCCCAAATTGGAAATAATGATAGTGGAGTCGATTCCAGTTTCTCTCTCAAAAAATATTGCCCTTAGAATTATTGATAGGGTACCTCCTGTGGGAGCATTGGTCGGTCCAAAGCCAGTTACAAATTGCTGTTTCTGTTTTGGAACATCGTTAAGCTTGCATAAATTATAATGGCAAGAGAACCTACTTTTTAGAATATTGAAATCAGAAATTGGACCGATAGCCACCGGTTTATCGATAGGAGAAAAACCCTCTTTTAAGATAACGTTTTGCACAAAACCTCGATCCATTCTTGATTCTTTCAAGGCGTGGTCTAAATTGCTTTTAGAAATTCGTACTTTTTGGGAAATATCTTTTTTATCTTTTTTCATAATGCGTTTGAGTAAAATAATTATCAGCAAATCTTTCTACGTAGATACGGTGATACCAGAAAAGAACAAATATTGAAAACCATGATATTGTTAACCCAATTATATATTTATTTTGAGTTAAAATCAAAAAAATTAAAGAAATTAGAATATTATGAGACTGAGCAAATATTTTATTGAGGATATTCTTGTTGCATAGTAATAGAGTAATCGCAAAAAATGTTGACAATACATATACCGGCACTGCGTTGGCTGCATCTATCTTCAACAACGAAACTACTAAAGGAACAAAAACAATAACTAAGGCAAGTAATATAAAACTATTGAGAAATTCTATTATATGACTTGAAAAAAATCGGAGTGTGTTTTGGAAGATAGTTTGTTTACCGTTATATAAATAGATTCATACTTTCGCCATTGGATAACCATATATGCTGAATAGAAGAATATTGACAACAATAGAAGGCCGCTTATATTATTCAATTCGATCTTTAAACCATAGAACATCGATATAGATCTTATTGGGTAGGCAAGTGCAACAGTAAAAACCGCTAAAAAGGGCGAGAAATTTTTTGCAAAGTGATCGTAGAGAAGCTGAAGTGTGAGAAGTGCTATCGCTATATACCCCAATCTTATATCCAGAATAAAAGCAATGGTGGTTCCAAGTATAAATCTTGATAATGCAATCACAACAACTAATAATATATTTTCTTTATTCACCGGACGTTGCCAATGATGACCCCTTCGTTGGTCTCCTTCATAATCTACCACATCATTGAGCTGATAACGAGATGGATTGATTACAAGTTCGAACAAGATAAATATTGTAAGAAAGATTAAAAGTTGTGTAAATATATTGAATCATTTGGATCAATAGTCAAAGAGTACAATAATGGTATAAAATAAACATATGATTTAAAAAGGATACTCTGGACGCCTTTAGGCAATATGAGATAATTAGCCAAGTATTTTGTCATGATAGATTGTCCACTAAATCATCAAACCCACGCCGGTTTCCATTTGTTCTGTCTATAAGATCTCTCATAACATTAATTCCCTCTCCAGAATTGATGGCTTCGAGTGCTAAACTTGCACCCCTAGTTAAATCGTTGACTACTCCAAGTCCGAAAAGATTTACTGAGGTTTCCATTGCTATCGTCTGTTCAAAATCTTTATTCCCTCGACCAGCCAATACTTTTATAAATTCATTCAAATTTTCCCTTGAGCTTTTTTTTGTTTTGATATATTTAAATGACTTGAAATCGAAACCAAAATCTTTTGGAGTTACTTTTTTAATAACCATATGACCTTTTATATTTTGGGCGATTACAGTATCAGCTGCTATTGAAATTTGATCAATGACCGGCTTACTGTTATGGTTCTTCCCTTGGATTATAATAATATCTTTCTTCGGGTAAAGTTTATTTAGAATAGCCAAGCATAGTTTTGTGGAACCTCTTGTCAAGCCATAATTTATCAAATTGGCATCAACCGGGTTAACTATAGCTGCTCCGCCAACCAGCCCCGCAAAGATTTGAACATTATGCAGACGACCATCATAAACTCTATTCAACCTTGGCGTAATCCCATTTATATCGAATACTCCTAATTTTGTTTTACAGGCAATATCAGCCATTCTTCCAACCGTTAAATTCAGATTTACACCCATAAGTTCAAAGATATCTCCAGAGCCAGTAACGCTTGAAGTGGCTCTTGAAATTGTTTTTGTCACCACAATATTTCTGCCTATTGCTTTACCAACTACAGCTGTAATAATAGCGCTCATAGAACTTATATTGAGTAGTTTAACTTCTTTTTTACCGCTACCCGCCATACTTACCACTTGTATTCCTTCGCCAAGCTTTATCTTTTTTTGGATATCAAAACCATCTAAACTAAAAGCTGATTTAATTATTGTTAGTCCATATTCGATTGCTTTCTCAAAATTATTAGAATCATTCATAAACAACCATAACGCGCCATAAAAAACCCATTAAAATATCTCTATATTCTCCATAGCTATCAGGCGTTTTAAGTATATTTAAAAATATGTCCCCTACTTCAACAGGGGACAGCAATATGCCTTTCTTCAGTAAAGAAAGGCATCTCAAAAATAATTCGTTCGATTTAAATTCCTCAAAATTTCTACCTGGAAATCGGTTAAACATAGAAAAATAGCAAATAGCCAAAATCCCTCTGTATACGTTCAGGTTGCGGTTAGAGCCGTTAATCAAATTCAATACATGAAGAATTTCTGATTTTTTAAGTCATTACTATTCTCTATGTATTCTGTAAGTCTGACGGTTTTATTTATCGTTCTTTCCATACTATCCGCCCTATAACTTTATTATTACTATGCTTTCAGTAGCAAAGCAAACGGGCAAGGTATGAATTAGAGCAATGCAAGAATATATACCTTTGCCCAAACCTATACCACCCTTCTGAACTCTCGCTTGCCTTTTTGGATAACGCTCCCTTTTGTAACGATCGTTGAGTCATCGCTGACAACAGTATCGTCTACTTTCACCCCACCTTGGGCGATAACGCGCCGCGCGTCACTGGCGCTTGGCGCAAGACCCGCAAGAATAAGAGCTTGGACAATAGTCTTCCCACTGACAGCCGACTCCCCTATCTCATGTGGCTTTTCTTTGTTTTGTATAACGTTTACAAAATGATCTCTCCCCGTGTCCGCACCACTATCTCCCCAGTATATTTTTGTTATCTCATGTGCAAGCTTCATTTTTACGTCTTTAGGGTTAGCATCGTGTTTGAGATCGCGTTCGTATGTAGCGATATCGGCAAGTGGAATACGTGTGCAGTGGATAAAATATGGGATAATTTCTGTATCGACAAGGCGCATTATCTTACCAAACATATCAACGGGGCTATCGGTCAGGTTGATGGTATTGCCCCAACTGGAACTCATTTTGCGCCCATCGGTACCCATGATAAGGTCCAATGTCATAATATCTTGGGGAGGTTGATGATATTTTTCTTGCATCGAGCGACCCGCTAAAAGGTTAAACCACTGGTCATTACCGCCGATCTCTACATCTGCCTTCACCATTACCGAATCGTACCCCTGCATAAGCGGATAGAGCATCTCACGCAGCGATACACGCTTACCCGCAGCAAGCCGATCTTTAATGTTGCTGCGTGCGATAAAATCGGCGACAGAAAATATATCTGCTTGCTCCCCTATCTCGCGATAGGTGAGACCACCCAACCATTTGGTGTTGTGGTAGATCTCTGCTTTATCGATATCAATAATTTTTGATGCTTGTTCGAGATACGTTTTTTTGTTTGTTTCTACCTGTTCTGGCGTGAGCATAGGACGTTCTGCATCTTTATCGGATGTGTCCCCGACTGTTGCGGTAAAATCACCGATGATAAACACGATCGTATGCCCCATTTCTTGAAAATCGCGGAGTTTAAGAAGCGGAACTGCTCTGCCAAGGTGAAGATTGGGGCTTGTAGGGTCGGTGCCAAATTTAATACGCAATTTCTCCCCACTATGCAAACGAGCTAGGAGGTGTTTTTTATCGGTACACTGCGATGTACCGCGAGATAACAGTTCGTCAAGTGATTGTTGCATAGTATAAGTGTATATCAGCAATGGAAAAAATGGAATACCCTGCTATACTTAACACTATGGATTATTATTTTACATTTACGCACAAAGAACAGATTACTCCCGATATGTATTACTTTCACTTTACGCCCAATGTTCCTGTCCCCTACACTGCCGGGCAGTATATGGAGTTTCATCTCCCCCATGCTCATGCCGACAGTCGCGGTGAGAAGCGCTATTTTACGTTAGTATCGTCCCCTACGGAAAAAGATATTTGTATCGCTACGCGGATTAATGACGCGTCAAGCAGTTTTAAAAAAGCATTATTGGCGATGCATACGGGAACGACACTACGTGTTAATGAACTTGAAGGCGACTTTATTGTGCCGGACGACCCGCTAACAAAAATACTTTTAATTGCAGGCGGTATTGGCATAACACCATATAGAAGTATGATTAAGTATATTATTGATTCTAATTTGAAACGAGATATTGCACTTATGTATACAGCAAAAACTACATCGGATATACTATTTAAAGATCTATTTGACTGCGCACATAAAGATGGTGTTACAAGTCGATATTATGTAGATGAATCGCTTCCCACTGGTTGGGACGGTGAAAAAGGATATATCACACCAAAGATAATTAAAAAAGATGTCCCTGATTACTTAGACCGGATGGTATATGTGTCTGGACCAGAAGCGATGGTTGAGAAATTTGAAAAAATGATTTTAAAAATGGGTGTTGCTGACAATAACTTCAAACGCGATTTTTTTGATAATTATACAGAGACGTATCAGGAAAGTAGTTAAACTATTTTCACCCCTTTCGGGGTTCGATTCCCCTACTATCTATCTAATTAAAAAATAACCCCTGCGGGGGGTATTTTTTAATTTGGTGGAGCTGCGGGGAATCGAACCCCGGTCCAGAGAGGGAAAAATATACATTTCGACAAGTTTAAGGGTGCCTTCGTTTACTTAACGCAGCTACCAAGACGATCTTACTGCGCGCAGACTTGTAATATGTCGCCCGTTTTGGCAGACAAGTCAACTATCCGCACGGACGGCAATCGGTTTTAGGCGAATGCTGGGGCAAAAGAAGTGAACGCTTGCGCGAACACACCTTTTACCTTTGAAACTAAGTTTGCACTTAGAAAGTTGTTGTGTGAGATTAACGAGCGTTCACAACCCGCTCGACTTGCATATATACTCTTCTAATCCTTCTGTCGAAGCCAATACAGCCCCATGAATATACATTTTTGGAAAGAACTAAACATAAGTATACTCCAAAACTATTAAAATGTCTATAATAAGTCTATTACTCCCCTCTTCTTTGCTGACGGTCTATATCTTTTTTCTTTATCGCTGCGCGTTTGTCGTGGAGTTTGCGTCCGCGCGCGACAGCAACGCATAATTTTGCACGCCCATGTTTGAGATACAGTTCTAATGGCACTAATGTGAGTCCTTTTATCTGCGATTTACCAATGAGATTTTTGAGCTCTGATCCATGCACAAGTAGTTTTTTGGTGCGGTCACTCCCCTCCCCTATACCCACGCGCCCTCCGAGCCAAAATAATTCTTGTCCATCTGCCGGCGCAATCTGCATAATCCGTGCATACGACCCGGTCAAATCGACTTTTCCATCACGAATTGCTTTAATTTCTTTACCCACCAAAACAATCCCCGCTTCTATTTTCTCCAGCAGATCAAAGTCGTGATACGCATTTCTATTTTTTGCAACAATTTTATTCCCGGTCATAATGGTTATAGTATACACAATCTGACATACTTGCGCACTCCCGACAACTCATATACAGTAACACTATCATGATGATTGGAATAACAGGATTAAACGCATCGGGCAAGGATACTGTCGCACAGTATATATGTCAACGTGGGTTTATACACGTATCGTTATCCGATTTTATTCGAGATGAATGCACTAAAAAGAATCTTGAGCATACACGAGAAAATCTTATTGAGGTAGGACGTGAAATAAGGGAAAAGTTTGGATATGCAGAACTCGCCCGTCGTGCTCTTGAAAAAATTGGCGATCACAATGCTGTTGTGAGTAGTATCCGTCATCCGGATGAATTAGCGCTTCTGAAGCAACATAATAATTTTCATTTAATAGCAGTTACCGTTAATGACCGTAGACGCTTTGAACGTGATCAAAAACGCAATGATGCGCATGTTGCACGTACATTTGAAGAATTTCAGAAATTGCAACGTAGAGAAATGAGTGGCACGGGTGGTGGTCAACAAATGAAAGAAATACTTGACCAAGTAGACGATACGATACAAAACGATACGACACTATCTGATTTGCACGCACATATCGATACACTACTTAATATATATAGTAAGGAGGACCATGGACAAGCGTAAGGACTGGGATCACTATTTTATGGATATTGCTCAGGTTGTCGCAGAACGTGCAAATTGTAGTAGACGGCAGATAGGATCCGTTATTGTATGCGACAAGCGGATTATTTCCACCGGATATAATGGCACGCCAAAAGGGATACAAAATTGTTTTGATGGTGGATGCAAACGATGCGAACAAACAACTGACAAAACGTCGGGAACAAATCTTGACTATTGCATTTGTTCACATGCAGAAGAAAATGCGATTGTACAGGCAGCAAAAAATGGCGTATCAACTGAAAATTGTACCATATATACGACTCATCTCCCCTGCACGGGGTGCGCTAAAATGATTATAAATAGTGGTATCGTCCGGTGTGTCGCACGTCTTGATTACCCATCTGATCTCACGACAAACATGCTCAAAGAAGCAGGGATTATTTTGGATAAAATATCATGAGTACAATCGTTCGTTTCAAAAAGTTACATCCCGACGCAATAGAACCAAGTTTTGGTCACCCAGGAGATGCAGGTGCCGATCTTTATGCGATCGCAGAATATATACTCAAGCCAAGCACCTATACGCAAGTAAAGACTGGTATCGCGCTGGAGTTCCCCGCAGGATATGTTGCATTGATTTGGGATAAAACAAGTTCACTGGTTCGCGGGTGGCACACTATGGGAGGTGTTTTTGACAGCGGGTATCGCGGTGAATATATATTGTTTCTCTACAATATAACGGGAAAATCTGTAAAAATTAAAAAAGGTGATAAAATAGCACAAGTGTTGATTCAACCGATTGTGCATCCAACGTATAATGAAACGCACACCATGACAGAAACATCGCGGGGAACAGGACGAGTGGGAAGCACGGGAATGCGATAAGAATTATATATTATGAAGTATGTATTATGGGGGGGGAGGAATAAATGAAAAACAATATAAATAGCTTAGACAAACAAATTTACAATCTTATTGAGCGAGAAGAAAAACGGCAGAAAGAAGGGTTGGAGTTAATTCCAAGCGAAAACTATGTATCTGCTGGGGTGCTCAATGCTCTGGGAAGTGTTCTCACGAACAAATATTCGGAAGGCTACCCTGAAAAGCGCTATTATGGTGGATGCGAAGTCGTCGACGAAGTTGAGCAGTTGGCGATCGATAGGACAAAAAAATTATTTAAAGCGGAACATGTTAACGTTCAGCCATTGTCTGGCGCACCCGCAAACATCGCGGTTTATTTTGCACTTCTTAAACCTGGCGATACAGTTTTGGGTATGCACCTCGAACATGGCGGACACTTAACACACGGTCACCCGGTGACGCATGTTGCAAAAGTTTTTAACTTTATCCGTTATAAAACAAAAATAAACGGTGAAATTGATTATGACGAAATTAAAAAACTGGCAATAAAACACAAACCAAAAATGATTCTGGTTGGATATTCAGCATATTCACGCGAAATTGACTATACAAGAATTAAAAAAATCGCTGACAAAGTTAAAGCACTGACTATGGCAGATATTGCCCATGTTGCAGGATTGATATGTGCCGGGCTCATGAACAATCCTGTTCCGGTATTTGATGTGGTAACTACTACAACACATAAAACACTCCGTGGTCCACGCGGAGGTATGATTATGTGCAAAAAGAAATGGGCTGACGCCATAGATAAAAGCGTTTTTCCCGGGTTGCAAGGCGGTCCACATGAAAATAATATCGCTGCGAAAGCAGTCGCGTTTGGCGAAGCACTCAAACCACAATTTAAAACATACGCACAGCAAATTCTAAAAAATGCAAAGGTATTGGAAAAGGAATTTAGAGATATGGGATACGAACTTTGCTTTGGCGGAACGGACAATCATTTGTTACTGATTGATTTAACCAACAAAGGTATTCCGGGGAAAATTGCCCAGAAAGTATTGGATGATGTCGGTATATCGTTAAACAAAAACATGGTTCCTAATGATCCGCGATCGCCGTTTGACCCGAGCGGAATACGGCTGGGAACGCCGGCGTTAACGTCGAGAGGGATGAAGGAAAAAGAAATGTCTGCGATCGCACAGTATATACATAATACTTTAAACGCTATTACAGTTGATGACAAGAAAATTGAGCCGACGGGCGAGTTTTCAAAGTATAAAACGAATTATTCAATTGACAAAAAAATAATTAACAAAATTAGACAGGAAGTTAAAAAACTAGCAACCAAGTTTCCTGTCCCGGGAATAAAATAGTAGCAAAGTAGTTAGTAGCAAAGTAGCAAGCAAAAAAAATAATCATGAAGCAATATTTAAACCTGTTACAAGACATTTTGGATAACGGGACGGATAAAAGTGACCGGACCGGGACTGGAACAAGAAGTGTGTTTGGTCGCCAAATCCGTTTCGATTTAAATAAAGGTTTTCCGCTTTTGACTACAAAAAATGTTTTTTTAAAAGGGATAATTTACGAACTACTTTGGTTTTTACAAGGCGATACAAATATTAAATATTTAAACGACAATGGTGTCCATATTTGGGATGAATGGGCAGACGAGAAAGGAGAATTAGGACCTATATATGGAAAACAATGGACTGCTTGGGAAGCCAATGACGGGACAGAAATAAATCAAATTGCCGTGGCACAAGACCAAATAAAAAACAATCCGGATAATCGCCGGATAATTGTCAGTGGCTGGAATGTCGGTGATTTACAAACATTAATTAAAGGCAAAAAATCTGCGCCACCACCCTGCCATACAATGTTCCAGTTTTATGTTTCCGACAATAAATTATCCTGCCAACTTTATCAGCGAAGTGCCGATGTATTTTTGGGAGTTCCATTTAATATCGCCTCATACGCATTATTAACTATGATGATGGCAAAAGTTACTGGTCGGGAATTAGGCGATTTTGTCCATACTTTTGGTGATGTTCATATCTACAAGAATCACTTCGACCAAGTTCATGAACAACTTGCCAGAAAACCAAAAAAACTTCCAACTATGAAAATAATACCTTACGTTAAAGATATTTTTAGTTATAAATATGAAGATTTTGAGCTTGTTGGCTACGACCCGTATCCACCGATCAAAGCGCCAATAGCCATTTGATAAATCAAATGGAATTTTCAATTAATAATTTACAATTTTCATTCAATTTTCAATGACAAAATTTTCAAAACCAATAATTAGTATAATCGCAGCGATTGCAAGAAATGATCGGGCGATTGGGTATCAAAATCGTTTGCTTTGGGATATTCCGGCGGACATGCAAAATTTCAAAAATATTACCAAGGGACATCCGGTGATAATGGGACAAAAAACATACGAAAGCATCGGCAAACCATTGCCCGATAGATTAAATATTATTGTAACCCGCGATAAGGATTTACAAATCGATAGCTGTACAATTGCCAATTCTGTGGAAGAAAGTATTAACCTTGCGAACGCATCCATTCGACAAGCTCAGGACAGGGAAATATTTTTTATCGGAGGCGGGCAAATTTATCAACAAGCGATAAAATTTGCTGATCGGCTATATTTAACTTTGGTCGATGGAGAATATAATGCAGACACATATTTCCCCGATTATAGCAAGTTTAAAAAAGTTATAAGTAGCGAAGTAGCAAAGGATAATGGATATACGTTAGAGTACGTAATAGTAGAAAAATAACACTGATAAATAAAATAAATAAAATGTATAAAAATACTCACGGCGGATATTTTATAGTTTTTGAGGGGCTCGATGGATCGGGATCGTCGACTCAAGCTGAACTTCTGGGTAAATCGCTTACCAATAACGGGTATAAAGTTCTTGTCACCAAAGAACCGACAAATAATTTAATCGGTGGTTTAATCCGAGGACAGTTGACGCACGAATGGTCATCGAATATGGAAACACTCCAACTCCTGTTTGCTGCAGATAGAGCGCATCATTTAGAAAAAACAGTTATCCCGGCACTTACAAATAAATGGGTCGTCATCTCTGATCGTTATTTTTTTTCTACACTTGCATTTGGGGCATTAGACATTGATATGGCTTGGTTGCAATCGCTTAACGAACGGTTTTTACTGCCTGATTGCACGTTGTATCTCCAAGTCCCAAGCAAAGATGTCATAGCGCGTATGCGCGCGACGCGTGATAAATTTGAATTGTTTGAAGAAGAAAAAAAACTGGCAAAAGTAAAAAATAATTATATGCAGTTAGCAAAAGATTTTGCGAATATACACACAATAAACGGAACAAATACAATCCCACAAATATCCGGCGAAATTGACCTTATTATCCGCAATAAAATCCATAAACGCGATATTGCCCGTGCCGGTGGATTAATCTAAACACTATAGTATTGTTTTTTACGCGTAACTCAAGTAGTATATATGTATAATCCTACTCTTTGAAGTGGCGTAAAATGAGGTTGCAACTATGATGCTCGTTGAAGTAACGTATCTGTTGGTGTCAATAATGATGAGCATATTCATGCTTCTCACAGTCATCTTTTGTGAGATGAACTTTGCCTCACATTGTATGGTAGCTTGGACGATTGGTGCTATGGCATATATGATGTTTACCATGAAACCACGCTATGTGCTATCAGGAAATGTGTATGTAGTATTGTTTTCTGCCCCAATTATTATTGGATTGATTGGTACTCTCGGCTCTATCATCAATGATTCGCTCCGAGCAATGACTATCGCTTTTGGTGTAGCTAGCTACATTATTGGCTTGTGGTCTTGGTATATTATCTCGGTATTCCACGAGGAACATCAAAGAGACAATATGGTAAGAATAGTAATTGAAAACACACGAATTACGGTGAATACTAAGACCATCGGTGAAATTGCTTGGGTTGTATTTGGTCCGCTTGCGCTTCTAGTAAGTTCAAAAGTTGAGCCACCAACACGCCGAAATGGTAGAAAGACTTCATGAGATTGGATCGAGAGTGATTGATGCCATTTTTAGAACGCTCATAGTTCTTTGTATATGGTGTGAATCACGCTTCTTCCCGTCCGACAAGCATAAAAAAAGGAGGCTGACTATGCACTTGGTGAATGAAGTCATTGATTGCATCCAAAAGTCCAATCCCCTCATCCCATTTTTTCTCTTTAACCTGCCATGGATGTTCCTTTTCCTCCGGGCAGCATTATTCCCCCCGAACCCGTAGCCATGACGGGTTTCCTGTTATCTAATTACTTAATCTGAAATTATATATATAGTTTTTCAGATATTATGTAAGTATACATATACAGTACTATGGTGTATACCATAGTACTGTGTTGAAGAATGTGCTGATGAATATATTGACATTGATAACATTGATAATTAAGTAAAGTATATATAAGCGGATACCCGGCGGATACCCTTATGACTAGGTTCATCAATATTTCCCGTATCTTTGTATTGTATAAATATCAAAGTATGGATATAATAATCATATGAGTAAAGAATCAGAAAAACAATCACTCAAAGATCACCGTGATATTGGGCGCGATTTAGACCTCTTTATTTTTAATGACGTTGCTCCGGGGGCGCCGTTTTGGTTACCCAAAGGGATGGTCATCTTTCGCGAACTGGAAAATTGGTTGCGTAATCTATTTAAGCGGGAAGGTATCGTCGAAGTATCGACGCCGATATTAGTGAATAAAAAACTCTGGGAGCGCAGCGGTCACTGGGAAAAGTTTAAAGAAAATATGTTTTTGCTTAAAGATGGCGAACAGGACTTTGCGCTCAAGCCGATGAACTGCCCGGAAGCAGCGTTGATATATGAATCCGACATTCGTAGCTACAACGATTTACCTCTACGTTTCGCGGAGATTGGACGCTTGCACAGAAACGAAGTATCTGGCAGTTTGGGCGGATTATTTCGCGTGCGCCAACTAACGATGGACGATCTGCATATCTTTTGTACACCCGATCAAATTCAAGATGAGATAATAAATGTTTTAAAACATTTCCAATACTTTTTTGAAACGTTTGGCTTTACCAAGGTTGACTATTTCCTTTCGACAAAACCTGACAAATCACTGGGAGACAATGCTCTTTGGGAAAAAGCGCAAAACGCACTCAAGGATGCGCTTAAGAGTAACGCTATAACCTATCAAACAAAAGATAAAGAAGGCGCTTTTTACGGTCCAAAAATTGATATTGATATAGAAGATTCGCAAGGGAGAAAATGGCAACTGTCGACCGTGCAACTTGATTTTAATATCCCCGAACGATTTAAACTAAAATATACCGACAAAGATGGCTCGCTTAAACAACCCGTTATTGTCCACCGCGCAATTTTTGGCACATTTGAGCGGTTTATTGGGATTCTACTTGAGCACACACAAGGTGCATTGCCCACGTGGCTCTCCCCTGTCCAGGTTGCATTGCTCCCCGTGTCAGACCAATTTAACAATTTTGCACAAAAAATTGCTACCAAACTGAAAGACAATGATATTCGCGTGGAGGTTGACGAAAGTAACGAATCGGTAGGTAAAAAAGTTCGCAACGCAGAATTACAAAAAGTCCCCTATTATGTTGTCATTGGTCAAAAAGAAGTTGCAAGTGGAAAACTTTCTGTGAAGTCGCGCGAAACTAACATTGTCAAAGAGATCACGCTTGAAGACTTTCTCAAAGAGATAATTGCATAAATCAATTTTGTTCGAGTTTGTTTATCTGAACTTTTTGACTTGATCCGGGATAGACGCTCAAAGAATCTATTCCAGGAATATTGTAATAATCGTTATCACCATCTATCGCGGCGATATCACCCTCTTTTTCTGATGAAATTAATATATAATATTCTCCGGACGGTAGATCGCTGAATACAACATTCCCAGACCCTGCAAGCTCTTTTTCTGCAGAATATTCATCGATTCCAAACAATCCAATAATTAATTTTTTATTCAACAAATTATTGATTGTCAACGTAATGGTCCCTGATGTGTTTGAGGGTTGGGTATGAACCCGATAAAACGTATCGCCTATAATTCTGCGAACGCTAGCCTGCGATGGGTTGCCGATGATAATCCCATCACTTGGTTTATCAAGATTAAACAACCCCTTGTCATTACTGGTTGTATATTGATCGGTGATAGGAATAGAATGAGTAACTCCTTCTTCATCTTTAAACTCTTGATACGTTGTCGTTGTATCTTTGGGAAGATAGCTAACATCGGTATTCCCCAAACATTTGCCCGTTGAAAAATCAACAATTTGAAACTTATTGCGTGCAATATCATTTTTTGTAATTTTACATTCATTGCTGTTATACCCTTTTGTCATATTTACAAGTTTATTGTCTGTTTTATAGATGGTATTTAAACCTTGACTTGTAACAAGATTCACCGATTTTGCACTTGAACCAGTTTTAACTGAATACGTCCCCGGCGAAAGACAGAGCGATGTGTTATCAACGGTCATAAGATTTGATATTTCGCGTGTATAGTTTAGCGATGTATCTGTCTGTGTTTTTTGAATGCTAAATAAAATGCCAGAAACAGGATATGCGTTTTTATTAAGCACGGAGAGCACAAGCTCTGATTGATCTTGTGGACAGATTGATGAAATTGATTTATCGTTATTTGTCGCGATTGTATCTGCAGATGATCTATTGTTTATCCATATAAAAATCCCAAACGCTACTACGATTAAGAGGGATACGATGATTTTTAATGATTGTTTAATAGAGTTATATTTCATAATGAAGTTTTATCCTGCGAATACTATGTCCCCTACCCACTCACCATTTGATGTCCGTGCGGACGTATACGGAACCGCATTTTTTAAATAATTTTGATATGTTTTTCTAAATACGGAATTGTATCCACGTGTTAAATTGCCATTGATTGATATTATATTTGGATCTGTGACTTTATCTGATTCAGGGCGAATATTTATCGCCGTATGATGGTTAGTGAGGTACAACGTTCCTCGTAATTCATCTGCATGAGCGCTGTTCAAATAATACGAACCATATCGTTTGATCAATGAATAACTACTCATATCAAAGCCACTTTTTACGGTCCCTGAAGGTGTAAAAACCGTATTACTTAATGTCGGGGTCCAAAATGTATCTGTTTGCGGTCCGTGAGCCCACGCCATCATTGCCGTTGCAAATGCGGCGCACCATGGCCATGTTGAAGATTTATTACCAAAATATCTCCCTGCAATATAGGTTGATTTTTTTGTTTTATTATATATTTTTCCTGCGATATTTTTTCCTGCATGAAGAGTCTGCGTGTTTTGATCTTCCGAATCCATCGCTAATTGTATAATCCTTGTCTTTAACGGTTTACTGTAATCGATCGTAATAACATCTTTATTATTGATACCCGGAGTTTTCTCATTTGTAATTTCTGTATACCCCTTGTCAATATGCATATCCTGACTACCGATAATAGTGCTTATTCCGCCCAAAAAAGTAACGTTATTTTGAAGATTTGGTTTTTGTACCACAATTTGCTTAAGGAGAATACCTCTGTGTATTTTTGTTTTGAGAAGTGTCATTTTGTCACTGTTGCTCACAGTATTTCTATCTATATTTTCAATAGTAAAACTACCATCGGAACCTGATTTTGCCATACCTGCCATAAATCCATTCCCATAAAAATATTTTACACTATAGCCACTGACCGGCTTATAGCCACTGACCGTTTTAATTAATACTTTTCCTTTTACGCTAATTTTTTGACCTAAATTACATATTGACGATGAACTTGACCGAACGGTGCTTGTGCAACTCCCTACCACCACCTCGACCTTAACCTCACCGTAACCACTACCATAACCACCAAA
>PEVO01000026.1 GCA_002780235.1 Candidatus Berkelbacteria bacterium CG06_land_8_20_14_3_00_43_10 | reverse complement strand
TAATTATTAACTTTTCCTTTTTTAATATATCTCGTATTTGTTGTCGTAACAATCTTTTCCCTTCCGTTGTTTTAAGGAACCTTTCTCTTCTTTGCGCATCTGACTTTAATGTATATACCTCAAAATGAAGTAGCTTTACGGGTCTTTTATGAGCTGTCGATTTTACTTTTTCAGAGGTATGTTCTAAAAGTCTTTGCTTAATATTACTTGAAGAACCGGTGTATAAGTTACCGTTTGACAGCTTAAGAATATAGGCGTAATACATAATATGCGATCCTATCATCCGATAGGATCATGTCGAATGACATGACCTCTCCAATGGGTAGAGTATACCAGTTTCAGATCTTCTTGGAAAGGTTCTCTACTACAGAAAAGATTCGTTTTGGATCGCCGGCACGTACACACCGTTTGATAAAATCATCACCGAAATAGATTATTTCCAAAAAATAACTCATCGTAGAAAACGCATGAAAAAAACGATGTCATATATCATTGCCGATAGCTCTTCTTTTTCGCAAAAGTTGATTAACCAAGGAGAAGCAGATTTTAGACAAATAAAAATCCTGCCAGAACCAACTATTTTGGGCGGGACAATTATTGTGTATGGGAATAAGTTAGGAATGATTTCGTATGGGAATGAGTTGAAGACCGTAATTATTGAGGATGCCCATATATCCGAGATCCTTCGGTTATTCCATAGTTTGGCTTGGAGAAGTTTATCATAGTTCTTTTATCATACTTCGAACTCGCATGGAAAGGCACCGTATCAAATAAATAACAGATGGCTTCTGTCGATGAGTTTTGCTTGGGTGCTGTATTTTTCTTTGAATAACCGAGGGGTTGTAATTTTTTTATTCCCCCATTTTATTTCGTACGCTGCCATTGTTCCCTCACTATTTTTCACAACTAAATCCACTTCCCCGCCGGCGCGCGATCGCCAAAAATAAAGCTTTTTTTTCATTCCGGAGAGCATATTTTCTTTAGCGAACTCGGCGACCACCCAATTTTCCCATAATATGCCAATATCAGATCGGAGCGGGTTAAGCGAGAGTTCGCCAAGCAACGCATTACGAATGCCGGTGTCCCAAAAATAGATCTTGTTATTTTTGCTTATCTCTTTTCTTTGATTTGTACTCAGTGCTGGCAGGCGAAAGATAACAAACGTCTGCTCTAATAAATCAAGGTAGCGATCGACCGTTATCCGTGAAATCCGCAGAGAGTTTGCCAACTCGTTGACCGACACTTCGCTACCTGCTTGATATGCTAACAAGGTGAGCAATCTTTTAATTGTATCCGGATCTTTAACTAGACCAATTTGTAAAATATCCTTGAGGAGGTAATCGGAAACCAAGTTTAAGAGATAACCAGGTTTGTCCGTTGTGGTTACTGTTTCTGGATACATACCGAAAACTAACGTCTGTAAAAGCAGTTCCTGCAGTTGCGGGGGAAAGTTTTTCTCAAGCTTCTCGTTGCTGTAGACATCTGAATACCAAGATTGGTTTGTAATAATTTCTGAAAACAGCAATGGAGGCAAAAATAGCTTCTCGTTTCTTCCTGTAAGCGCTTCTGCTGACTGGTTAAGCAGATTTAAACTAGACGAACCAAGCAAGATCATTTTTACCGGCAGTTGGGCATCATACCAACCTTTGACAATACGCGCCGTTTCCGACAAACGTTGCGCCTCATCAATAACGATTATCTTGTGACCGCCGAGAGCTTTTATAGCGTCTTGTGGGGGCAATGAAGACGAGCTTATTAACCTTTGCTTGTCCGATTCATTATCAAGGTTAAGGAAGAGTACACCTTTTCTTTTGAGTATTTGTTTAATTAACGTCGTTTTCCCAACCTGGCGGGCACCAAAAACAAGCACTATCTTGTTTGATTTAAGGTAGCGCACCACAACATCCTCGGCATTTCTTTTGATATACATAGTGTTTATACTATACAATATAACTACATATATTGTCAAGTGTTATATACTATATACAGTCATTTTATGATCATTTTAGATAAAAAAATCCCCATCTCGATTCGCGGTCGAAATGGGGGGTGCGGGACAAGCCCGCGGGGTTGATTGGGCACTGCTTCCCATGGCTCACCACTACGCAGGTGACTCGGTCTGATTTTGCCTCAGAGCAGACGAACTGTTTAATTGTTTATTATCTACTTGTATTGGACGAGAATTAGCTGACCATTCTCTATCCCTGACTTTTCCTCTCCTTTCCAGGTGTTGGGATCCCACCGCCACAGGGCGGTGACCCAACTAATTGATGTACCGTGCAGGACATTGTCCCGCGAGCCCGCCGCTATAACGACGGGTTTGTCGTTTTTGCGGGCTTTCTTTTCGCCTGCTAGCCAGAACAGCTTGCTGTCTGGCGTTGTTTCAACCACCAGCTCGTACTCTTCCCGAGCCGGTATCACCCGATAGTATCGGGTTCCACCAACCCTATATAAGCCCGGCTGAATCTTTTTGAGACACTTCGTCTCAATCCCGTATACCCTCCTGTCGTTTGTCACATCGATCAGGGAGCCGTATCTCCCTGTCACGATTTCGACCTTGCCGAAATCATTTTGCACGATTACCGTTATCCATCCTGCCACCAGGAGGGTCAACACACCGGCCACCGCCGCGCGGGTCGCACCATCTACTAGAAACAATGTGAGCAGGGCAAAGCCTGCCAACAATGCCAGCAATAAGCTGACAATGCATACATTGCCAATATTCTCGTACATTTTTTCTCCAAACCCTCTCTGTATTCCGCCCATATTTAAGGTTGCGGTGTCCTCTTACCTTTTGGGTAAGAGTTGAGGGTTCAAATTGTCAAATTTCGTCGCCCTGTAGTTCTTTCGAATTTCCAGTTTGACTTGTATAGTATAGCACAAAAATATACTTTTGTCAATAGTTTATTACTTTATGTGTGGTATATTGACATTTTGTTGTAAATGTGTTACAATTTATTCATGAGTAGTAAAAGAACAAATATTAACCCAACTACCCTTCTATCGGATTTTGGGTTAAACGAAAAAGAGAGTGCAGTCTATCTCGCATGTCTCGCTTTAGGGCAAACCGGCGTTACCCAGATCGGTCAAGAATCGGGTGTCCAGAGGACCTATGTCTATGGCGTACTGGGTAAACTGATCGATAAGGGGTTGGTATCAGAAATTGAGACCAAAGGAGTTAGTAGATATTCGGCGGTTGAACCTGATAACTTCTACACCAGCCAGCTAGAAAAGATTAAACGTTTTGAAAGCGCCTTACCCATATTCCATACTATTCAAAAGAGATCTAAAACTCGTCCCAAAGTCCAGTTTTTTGAGGGAGAAAAAGGCATTATCTCAGCGATGAACGATTCTTTGCGCATTCCCAAGGGAAGCGAGATCCTGTCCTATTCCTCGGGCGAAGGCATCAATATGCCAAGTAACGAGTTTCAAATTGAGTATATTAAAAGAAGAATTGAGCAAAATATATCCGTTCGTGCGATAGCTCCAGACACGCAAAATACTCGTTTTTACACTGATAAAGACCCCCAGCAATTACGCCAAACTCGCTTAGTAGCGCCAGAGCTCTTCCCCTTTACCAACGAGATTAACATCTATCGCAACAAAGTTGCCATTATTTCACTGGAAGATGAGTTGGTAGCGGTCGTGATCGAATCAGAAAGCATTGCCAATGGACAAAAAGCCATCTTCGAACTTGCCTGGAAAGGGGCGGAAATTAAGGAGTACGGGGAAGAAATTGAAAATTCATAATGCATAATTGATAATAATTTCAGCCAAAAGAAAAGCCTATAATGGGTCTGTCGACAAATACCATTTTGGCTGCAAATTGACACTACTGTCTGCAAATTCCCAAAAGCTCCTCCGCTTAACAAACCTGTTAGGCGTCGTCGCTTTTAGAAGTTTTCGACTACGTATTGTCAATTTTCGCTTTCAAAAGCGCATTTGCCGACAGACCCATAATGCGAGCTGACTATTCGCTTTTCTTTTTACGCACTGTTATTTCGACATCTTTTTTAGTAATAACTTCTTTGGTTTCGGTTACCGTCACATCATCGGCGCCACTTCCCAGCAACGCATCTGCTTGTTTAAGACTAATTTTTGCCGTTGCGCGCAAGATATAGGTTTGTTGGATGATAGAGATAACACTTGATATCGCCCAATACAGTGGCAGCGCTGCAGGGAAACTGCGCGCGATGACCACAGTAAAGACTGGCAACACATACACCATCTGCTTTTGTATCATGGCAGACGGATCGTTTGCGTTTGTTGTCCCTTTTTTACTTTTTGGCATCATCTGCCATGTCTGCACAAACTGCAACAAACCCGTAATGACCGGTAATATCCACAGATCAGGCTTGGATAGATCAATACCAAAGAAGAATGGGTTGATGGTGCCGGGGTTGGGAATAAATGAGTAGAGCAGATCGGTGCGCACCGTCGCAACGCCAGCGATAAATACTCGATAAAGGATAATAAGAATAACCAACTGTAAGATCATCGGCAGACATGACCCCCACGGACTCACGTGGTGCCTTTTGTAAAACGCCATCGTTTCGCGCGCGAGCGTTGCCTGGTCACCTTTATGCTTCTTTTGCAGTTCATCGAGTTCTGGTTTGACCTTTGCCATCAGCGCTTGCTGGCGGGTTATCGATTTTGTTGCAGGTAGCAACGCAATGCGGATAAGAACAGTCAAAGCAACCACACCGACCGCAAGTGAGTGTTGTGGGGTCAGTAAAATAAGCACCATTAAGATGTTGTAGAGTGGTTTGTAGAGAATGATTTTAAAAAATTCTTTCATGATTATTAGTCTATAAAGTCGAAAGTCTATAAAGTTTGTAAAGTGAAAACCATGGAATCCGTTTTAGACTTTATGAACTTTGTGACTTTTTACTTCACAGGATCTTCTCCCCCCTTACTCCATGGGTTGCACCGCACTATTCGGTGTGCGCCCTTGACAGCGCCCTTTATAATACCATATCTTTTGATCGCTTGATAGGTATACTCGGAACACGTCGGCTCATACTTACAATACCCTGCCGAATATCTGTGTTTAAACCATCCATGATCGGGTGACAGGGTTTTTTGATACAGACGTATACTTGCTAACGCGATGCGCCGAGCCATTGGAGTATCTCTTTTTCATATATCTCTTGGGTCGCTTGTTTTTTGACCGATATAATAACGTCGCGCGACCCTATTTTCTGCGTATTCGTCATGCATATCTGCGCAACGCGCCGCCGCATGAGATTGCGCACCGTTGCCCGCGTGTTTACTTTGCGCGATACCATTATTGCGATCCGTGTCTGCGGGTAGGTCGATGTGCGCCAAAAAAGCACCAGAGATGGGCTATGGTGCCGGTGGGCGCTCCGCACTAATTTAACAATCTGCTTGGCAGGGAGGCGGTGTGAGCGAGGGATCATGCAACCGCCTACACTGTTGTGAGGCGTGCACGACCACGTGCGCGCCGGCGCTTAAGCGTTGCGCGTCCACCTTCTGTTGTCATCTTTTTGAGAAAGCCGTGATCATTTTTCTTTTTTGTATTGTTGCCTTGGAATGTCCGTTTCATGCGATCTCCTGTGGATAGTGTATCTTATATATATATATATGTAAAGCGAAAATATGTGTCCACCCCACTTATCCACAGTCTTAACAGTTTGTGCTACAATTATCCACAGCCATACCATTAACTGTGGATAACTCGATGTGCTAGGATGGCGATAGGAGAAAAATGGAACTCGATGATATCTGGCAAGCCGCGTTAGGAGAGCTAGAAGTCGCACTCTCCAAAGCAAACTACACCACCTGGTTTCGGGGAACTAGACTTGTTGATATTCAACCGCCACAGGCAGTTATCTCTGTGCCGAGTGCATTTGTCAAAAAATGGTTTGAAAAGCGCTACGACCAAGAGATCCTCAAAACGCTCAAAAAACTCACCGATGGCGCCGTCACTCATATCACCTATATGATCGGTGCGCCACTGCCACGCGCGCACACTACCACCCCTCAACCAACGACGCACGCGCCGTCTCCTGTTTCTCAAAACGCACAGGCGTCTATCGATCTGACACCGCCAAACACCATGACGACCCTGCGCCTCCGACCCGAATATACATTTGACAGCTTTATTGTTGGGTCAAACAACCGGCTTGCCTACGCCGCATGTCAAGCGGTTGCGCAAACGCCGGGGAAGATGCATAACCCCCTTGTTGTCTACGGTGGTGTGGGGCTCGGCAAAACCCACCTTATCCATGCTATTGGGAACACTCTGCTTGCGCACAATCCAAAACTTAAGCTCCTGTATACATCGTGCGAGGATTTTGCGAACGATTTTGTGCAATCGATACAAAGCAAAAAATCTGAATCATTTAAGAAAAAATACCGTTCGATAGATGTTTTTTTGGTTGATGATATACAATTTCTCTCACGCAAAGAAGGGACGCAAGAAGAGTTCTTCCACACTTTTAACGCGCTTCATCAAAACGATCGACAGATTGTGATGACCTCTGACCGCATCCCCACCGCTATCCCTGATCTTGAGGGTCGTCTTTCAAGTAGGTTTGGGATGGGGATGGTCGCTGATATTCAACCCCCCGACCTCGAAACGCGCCTCGCTATTGTGCAAGAAAAGGCAACACGGGCGGGTATGGATATAGATCCCGATGTTCTCTCTTTCATCGCGGAAAGTTTTATGAGTAACATCCGCGAACTAGAAGGAGCGCTCAATAAAGTTATCGCATACTGCCAACTCCAAGGTGAACAACCAACACTCGACCTTGCACGCGCGGCGCTCAAAGACCAATTAGGCGCAGGTGCAAAGAAAGGTGCGACAACGCCGGATAAACTTATTGATATTGTTACGCGTCATTTTTCCATCACAAAAGAAGAGATTATGGGGAAACAGCGCAATCGCCGCTTTGTCCACCCCCGCCATATCCTTATGTATCTTATGCGCCTAGAGTGTGGGATGTCTTTTCCCCAGATTGGTGATGCGCTTGGGGGAAAAGATCACACCACTATTATGCATGGATCTGGCGTGATAGAAAAAGAGTTGGGGCGCGATGATGAGTTGCGCGAAGAGTTGGGGAGTATCCGAACGATACTTTACGCTAAATAACCGGTGCTTGTGGAAAACATGTGGATAAGTTGTGGAAAGAATGTGGATAACGCGCGGTAATATAATATGGACGTATTTTTATACACAGACTATCCACCCCAACACACAGGTTTTCCTCAAGAAATCCACACCACACACACCAGTTTATTCACATATTCACAGTCCTTACTACTACTACTCTTTCTTTCTTTATATATAGATAATTAAAGAGGAAAGAGGCGATGGTGTGGATAATATAGAAATAAAATAATAAAGGAACAAGAAAGGAAAAAATATATGCACATATCATGTATGCAAGAAAATTTAGCAAAAGGGGTTTCTGCGGTGAGTCGTATTGTGGGTGTTCGGTCGACACTCCCTATACTCTCTAATATGCTGTTGTCGACGGATAAAGGTCGGCTCAAAATAGCAGGGACCGATCTTGAGATCGCGCTTGTTGTTTTTATCGGCGCAAAAGTAGAAAAAGAAGGGTCGATTACGGTCCCCGCACGGCTTCTTGCTGATTTTGTATCGTCAAATCAGGATAAAACGATCAATCTCTTAGTAGAAAACACACAAATAACTGCGAAGAGCGACCATGTCACCGCGCACTTACACGGGCTTGACGCAGAAGATTTCCCATTAATTCCCGATGTGACAAGTGACGAGTCGTATCAAATAAAACCAAGTGATTTAAAAGAAGTGATTAATCAAGTTGTTTTTGCCACCGCGCTTGATGAAACCCGCCCCGTATTAACGGGAGTTTTGTGTGTTATTCATGGGTCAACACTTACTCTTGTTGCAACGGATAGTTACCGGCTTGCAGAACGGACGATCCCCCTTATGAAACCCGCTCCAAAAGATGTGTCATGTATTATTCCTGCGCGCACACTTTCAGAGGTAGGGCGACTGTTAGAGCTCTCGCTCGAGAGTGTAACGCTCACCATCGCCCAAACACAGGTAAGTTTTTCGTTTGGCAACTGCACACTTATCTCGCGTATTCTTGAGGGGACATACCCTGATTACGAGCAGATTATACCTAAAAAGGCAACAACCACAGCGCAGGTTTCTATCGGCGCTCTCCAATCAGCCCTTAAATTAGCGAGTAGTTTTTCGCGCGATATATCACATAATATTCGTATCGTCTTTATCCCCGACAGCCCCACCACCATTTCTGCAACATCGGCAAATATGGGTGATACATCTAATACGGTCGAAGGCACAACAACAGGAGAAACATTAGAAATAGCGTGTAATGCTAAGTTTATACTGGATATATTAGCGGTGATGCCCGGGGATAGTGTGACCATTAAATGTGCGGGAAAGGTATCCCCTCTTATGCTCATCCCTTCATCACGGGTCGATTACAGAACCCTTGTTATGCCCCTTAAACTCGACGATTGAGACATATGAGTTCTCTTACAGAACTTACCCTCGAAAATTTTAGAAATCATACACATAAAACAATCGTTTTTGAACCGATCACGGTATTGCTTGGCGATAACGGTGTCGGCAAAACAAATATAATAGAAGCGATTCGTTTTTTATCGCTGGGAAAGAGTTTTAGAGCGCATCGAGACAGAGAGGTTATTACTTTTGATGCGCCCGCAGCGCGTATTATTGCAACTGTCGCAGGGAGCGGCGGGGTTACCTATATCACGTGTGCGCTTACCCATGACAAAAAACAGATAACACTAAACGGTGTAAAGCACCCGTTTTCGCACATTATCGGAAGCATTAAAACGGTGATATTCGCACTTGATGATCTTGATTTTATCAACGGACCACCGCAACACCGGCGACAGTTTTTAGATCAATGCATCGGTCAGCAATCAAAAGTCTATGTGCGGGCACTCCTTGATATGCGCCGTATACTGCGTAGGCGCAATGCAACACTGGAGCGTATGGCGCAGGGGTTTGCGCAAGAAGACGAATTGAGTGTGTGGGATGCGCAGTTGTGTGATGTTTCTCAAATCATTCAAAAAGAACGTGCTCACCTTTGCGCGACACTTCAAACCCATATTGCGCGTGAATATAGCGACCTGACAGGAGATCCAAGAAAACTCACAATTACATATTGTCCAAGTGATATATCAAAAACACTCCTTGTGCGATCACGCAATCAAGATCTACGTATCCGTGCGACAAATATCGGTCCACACAGGGATGACTGTATAATTACGCTTGATGGTCGCTCACTTGCAGACTATGGGTCGCGTGGCGAACGGCGGCTTGCTGTGCTTGCAATAAAAAAAGCAGAGGTGCATATATTAACAGATGGCGATGATACACCGATTTTACTTCTTGACGATGTCTTTTCTGAACTCGATCACAAACGCCAAGATACTCTTTTGACACTTTTTTCCAAACAACAGACAATAGTTACATCGACGTCGCTCCCTACAAAACTCGCAGCACTTAATCCATATACTATAGAACTAAACTAATTGCTACTTACTAATTACCAATTACTAATTACCAATGTCTTTCACCTCACTCACATCGATCTTTGCACACAAAGCACACCAACGCGCCATAGGTGCAGCGCAGATCGTTTATGAAGCCCAAAAGGTAGTTGGGGGCGATGGGCAGGTTTTAACCTTCAAAAACGGCAATCTGCGCCTCAGCGTCAAATCGTCTGTCGCCGCCAATCAAATAAAAATCAACCAAACCGCGCTAATAGAAAAAATCAACCAGGAGCTTGGGCGAGCACTGGTTAAAAAGATTTATTTTAGGGTAGGGAGTTAGCCCTGGTGTTATTGGCTTCCGTTAATTTTCCATTAGATACGGTGGAGGGTTGCGCGCTACATTGACCGCCAGTATAGGAAATATTGACATTACCACTAGCATCAACATTGACTTTCCCACAATCCTTTGTTCCGCCCGTGGTTAGGGTTGCGGTTAAAGAGTAAGTCCCCGGTTCTACAGTAGCGCTATGACCGTCAGTGAGGTTAAAGCTTTTTGGCAGCGCGACGGATGTATTTGCGGTTGTGCCCGCTGATGTAATTATTCTTGGGTGACGTATATAATCTGGATTTTCAATGGAGTTTAACCAATCCACAGTATCCTCTTGTCTCCAACCTTTCCAACCCGACTCAATTTGACCAGCCGCCTTTACAGATTCAGAGATTCTGTAATATGGACTATTCATATTTTTTTTGAAGTCTTCCGGTTCTCCAGCACCAGGTTTTTTGCCGGTATACGGTCCTAAAGAATCCATATATGGTTTAAAAATAGGATCAAATACTTTTTTGCCTAATTCGCCCCCATCAAATTCTTTATTGATGGTGCTGATCGCCAATTTTTCTGCCGTATCTCTTTTCTCCGGTTGAATTCTCTTCATTGCCTCAATCATAGCACTTATTATGTCTCTTTCTTCTTTGCCAACTTTGCTAGTGGCGACAGAGTTGTTGGGCAAAATCTTTGCAGAGGTATACCTGTTAACGCTATCTTTCATATAATAAACTTTCGCATCCATCATAACGCCGTATATAGGATAGCTTGGTCTATTAGGCTCTTTTCCCCCATACTGGAAGGCTTCAACTAATTGCACGGTCAAGGTAAAGTCAAGCAAGTCTGTTTTATCAAATAGATCGGAACCGACTAAAATATTACCGGAATAAATATCAAATTGTGACATCTCGGCGTTGGCTGGATCTTGATTAATAATATTTTCGTCCAAAATAATAACAGAATTTAAGTTGAGACGATAGCTCGGGTCGTATTGTTTTTCGTAAATACAAACTTGATAAAACAACCCTTGTATTTTTGACTGGAACAAAGTCATTTTAGTTGAGTTAATCTGCAAATTTTTCGGATATTTATATAATGGTAATTTTTACCCGCAATTGATCGGCTTATAGGGTGCAACTTTTGCGTCGGCTACTTCCTTCGCAATATTAATAACTCTTTGGTCGCCGGGTATTTCAGCATTCTGACTCGCCTCCCATTGGGTATCCGCTTTAGCTATATTTTCCTTGACGAGTATCAACACCAAGACCAAAACAATTACAAGTATAAAAAGGCTGACTGCCACCTGACGATTTTTAATACTGATATTTTTCAGTATGCCCGCGATGAAAAGAATATTTTCGGATTTTTTTTGCGATGTGTTTTTCATAAGCTTGGGAAGTATTGACCTTAGTTACCACTCAATTTACCTTTTAAAGATTTAATTTGGGCGGGCAGTTTGACGGTTATGGTTGCTCCATTAGCTTGTCCGGTAGTGCCGCTACTATTAAGTTCTTCTTGCGGGATAATCACCGTTAGTGCGTAGCCGATCATAAACAGGACAAGAAGCCCTAAAAGCGCACCAACAATCAACTCTTTTGCGAGTTTTTGTCCTTCTGGTGACCCACCGGAGTGGATGTAGTGCCACCCGGCATACATAATAAGAATGAGCGCCGCCATCACCGCAAACGGGATGCCGTAGCGCGTGATAAGGGTGCTCAAATAGGTGCCGATATCGCTAAAAACACCTAGACTCGGCACGGTGACGGTCATCTCTGCGAGCGATTTGTTGCCGAGCCCACCCGTTCCGCTGCTCGACCCGCTCCCCGTGCTCGGGCTTGTTCCCGTTCCTGTTGATCCGCCCGAGCTTGTTGTCCCCCCAGAACCGGTGCCTCCACTCGATGATGACCCCGACTTCTTACAATAGTAATGGTCGATATACTGGTCGCGTTTTGTCGAATAGACCCCCCCGGTTCCCCCATTTTCGTAATTACAAAGTATACGACTCGAATTTTCTTTTTGCGCAAAATATGAAGAAGGGAATTGCTTCGCAGAATAATATGTGGACGCGCTTGCCGGCGCGCACGTATATGTATCGGTGCTCGCGCTTGATCTGTCAATGGAAAGGATGCCTCCAACGTCGCTTGCGACATTACACCAAACAGAGTAATCGTAACTGTATTTATCAAAGTCGCCTTTTCCTTGGACTCGGTTAAACCCATTGGGATACTGTGCGCCGATCTGAGCGTGCGCAACAAACGGCAGATACAAAACTGTCAGTGATGCGACAATGATACCAAATATATATAGTTTTTTCATAATATATGTATTTTTAGAACCCTATATGAATATAATCCGGATTGAGCCCTTTGACCACCCCTCCCTTGCTGCGTCGCCCACCCGGACCGAACAACTTTTCAGATAAAGGCAGTAATCCCTTAATGTCCTCATCGCGCCATGTCATGATCTGCGAGGGGATAACCGGTCTATCACTGTTATTTTTTTGTTCATCGAGCGCATATTGCGTTACCTCGTTTAACAGATCGTGCACCTTTCCTTGCGCAAGTTTTTTAAGGTCGGGACACTCCATCTTGCCCCACCCAAATATCTCTCCAAGCGCGATATTTATCAGCTGTGTCGGATCTCCCGTCACAAGAAACACCACGACTGCCATTGTTGTACCCGCAGGAAGTCCCAGAGAATCATCCACCGATGATGTGACGTCGCTAATAGCGCCACCGGTGATCATATCTGCCGCTTGGATCGCCATCATCGTTTGATTTTGTTGCATCTCCGTAGAACCAATATCACCCGATGCAAACATGGACGACATATCTTCTTTGCCAGAGAATATATCGCTAAGTTGCGATGTTGTGCCTGCTTCAAAACCAAATTCAGAATCTGCAAATGAAAACGCCATACTGCTTATATTTTCTGTACTCAATATATCGCCAAAATCGCCGGTTGTAACTCCTTTAAGAAGCCCGTCAACCGTGCCACCGGGGACATCAAACCCCAGCGTGTCGCCGAGCGCCGCATCGGTAAACCCAGCGTTTTTTACATATTCACCAAGCACCGCGCTACGTTGGTCGTCTGTCCCCATAAGCATCGCTGCGGAAAACCCGACGGGGATGTTAGGGTCTTTTTTAATAAGCCCCGCATCGAGAACCTTAGCGTTGGCGATATCTTTAAAATCACCCATTGTTTCGCGTACCGATGCGTTTACGTAGCCATCAATTGTGTTTTCCTCGGCTATCTTAGCGTTTGAGGCAAAGTTTTTGGTCGCGTCGGATGTTGTGGTCGCAAGCGCCCCCGCATCGCCAAAAACTGATTTTGCGATCGTATCGTAATCGATGAGCGCCGCCGGGTTGGTGAGTCCCTCGTTAGTATTTTTGGCAAAAAGTGACAACCCCCACGCAGTGATACCGGTCGATGTATCACCAGTCAAAAACGATGCGGCGTGGTCGATGTTCGTGATTCCCGTTGCGGTTGCGATACTTCCTGTAAGACCTTGTATCGCGGTATTTGCTGCCGCGTTGATGCTTTTCATATTCATCGATGGATCGCCAAACATGGGGGTAAACGACCCAAAATCGATAAACTTTTCTGGGTTAAGATAGGTTTGCAACAGTTTATTTTCGCCAAACGGTGATTCGGGATCTTCTAGCCCAATGGCGCGCGACAGCATGCTGATCCCTGTGTCAATCATTATTTTGGATGCGTTTTGCGGTGACAGTAATACGCTGGTGAGCGTTCCGGACGGGAAACCGCTTGCTGCAGACACGGATTCTGCAAGAAGAAGCGATGCGTTGCCCACCGCGTTTTTAGCGTCTTTTGTAATGTTTTGGAGGCTTTTTTGCACATCCTCAAAATTAAACATGTAGATCTTTGATAGATCGGCATCGGCGTTAAATGTGTATTCAAGAAACGGTTGGTTGATGCGGCTTGCGTTATCAGAGATTATTTTGGCAAGATACGTGCCGCGCGCGTCGGCTCCACCCGTTACACCGTTGTCACGGAGCTTGGGGTCGGTCTGTTTGAGCCCTAACCCAAGCGCGACTCTATAGATGCCGGCGTTTCCAAAGAGTGAGGATGCAGACAGTTTGCCCTGCGCGTAATCGAAGGAGTTCCCCGGAAGCGCCTGGATGGATGCATCATATTCTTTGCCGCCGAGCTTGTTAAAGAGTGCGGTTGCTTGCCCTTGGAACAAACCCTTCACATCATCGTCGGTAATCTGGTATCCCCCGGGGAGCGCATATTGGCTCGATAAACCGGTATCCATATTAAGGGTATCGGTTATGCTTGTGATAATTGCCGTGTCAACCGCCTCGATAGGATTGCTTGGGTTTGCCTTAAGCGCATTGACAAATGTGTTGTCGGGGATATCAAAACTAGAGTCAAGCGCACTCCCACCAAGCTGCAGGGCGTATGCACTAATATCGCCGTTTCCGTCAAACACACTTTGCAGATTCTTTTTAGTAAAGTCGAAGTAGAGATTTGATTTGACGTTTGGTGCTATTTTGGTGGTAAAGATGTCGTTACCAACACGTTCAAAGATCTCTTGGCGGTCTTGGTCGGTCCCCTTAAAGAGTTTTACCCAATCTTCCGATGTGATGCTTGCAGGGTTGCCGTGACCCTTGGCGACATCAATAGATTTGACCGGACCAAATTTTGTATTGCGCACCAGATTATCAGCATCGTCTTTAGGGAGTCCAAACACCTGCGCCAATCTATCTGCGCCGGTCATTCGGTAAAACAGTTGTGGTTTGTTGGCAAGCAAGTTTTCGAGTGCGCCACTGGGTATCCCCCATGCTTTGTCTGGACCCTTCCACTCGGGAAAATCGGTTGGTTTCACGCTTGTGAGCGTGGGTGCAATGATGGGGTTTGACCGGTCCCACTGGCTAAAGCGTGTTATGTAATCTGCTTTAATCGGCTCGGCAACTTTTGTGGTAAAGTCTTTAACCGATGTTTTGCCCTGCGCCAGCGCCTGCGTTGACCCAACAGGAATACCGAGTCGCTCATCGATATGCGATGCGTTGGCAAGAAGCGGGACAATCGATTGTCCGGTTGACTGTATGACACCATCTTTGAGAGTAGTGAGCGCGCCGCCGGGCAGATCGGCGATCGTCTCGAATTTTGCTTGCGCAAGTGCGTTGATCCCCCCGGTTGTTGGAATGGAATCGAGGATCCCCTCGCGCAACATAAGATCGTGTTCTATCACACGTTTGCCGGTCGATTCTACCCATGCATCGATGGAATCACCTTGGAGCGACCCATCGGGAAGTTTGAGCTCTTTCGTGATACTCCCCTTGACGATATTGCCCAGCCACTCATTTTTATTACTGCCAGAAAATGTTTCTGCGGGGAGCCCCGTTTGGTCTGCCATAACTTGTGCGCCCATGGCAGTGAGCGTATCGCCAAGCGTGCCTTGTGTGGGGAATGGTATGCCGAGTTCGTCTTTAAGCGCTGCCTGTCCCATGCCGGTAATCGCGCCCATAATACTGTTATCGGTCGGCAGATAGTCGCCGATGGTAAAATCGGCATTATCGCTTAAGCCGGTGAGTAAGCCACTTGAGAAAAACGATGCGCCCAGATCAAACAGATTATCGCCATGAAACCCGCCCCCGCCACCCTCATCGCCTACCGTTGTCCCCGGCGCTTTATCCTGCCATTTGACCAAAATCGGCATCGGCGGTGTCTTTTTGTCTTCCTCCCCCGGTTTGCCTTTTATGACGCATTGGTAGGTATCTATTTCGCTGATATCAAGCGCCTGGGCGATATCTTCTGCATGCGCCGACTCGTTAGGGTCGAGTTGGACTCCCGATGAATCGGAGAGCGCATCGTAATCTGTTTCTTTGGAGAGATCCTTTTTGCCCCGATAGTTTTTGATCACCCGTTGCACGCGGATATACCAGTGACCGGCGCCACCATCATCCTTTTTGCTTGTCAGATAGAGAAGTAATTTTGGGACACGTGCATCAACCTTTCCTTGCATGATCGCGCCTAGGTCGATACCCGACATTTTAAGTGCCGGCTTTTCCCACTCTCCGCCTGTTGCAACCGGCGGTATAACGAGGTCGTTTTCATCCCCGCCCGTATCTTGTTCGACTTGCTCGCCTTCACCGGAAGTATCTGACGTGGTTGTTTGCGCAAAGACTATTAAGGGGTTCATAAACAGCATACCTGCAGTCAGAAACACAATAAAAGATCTCCAGTATTTACGTTGCGTCATAGTGGCGCTCCTTCCGGGGGTTGGTTGGGGTCAACCTCAAGTGTAAGTATAACATTCTGTGATTGACCACGCCTCGCAATCACCGTTTTACTTAAGGGGAGATATCCATCTTGTATCGCCCAAACGTCATAAGATCCTTGGAGAAGATAGACTGATGCAGGAGATGAGTATCCTTTATTGTCTACCCAAATTTCTCCACCAGCAGGGTCAGTCTTGATAGTAATATGTGCTCGCGAAAATATAAGTGAAGCCCAAACTCCAATTCCAGCACAGACGACTAGAACGACAGATACAGCAAAAACTTGGTATGTAATAGGTTTGCGTGTCATGGGTAGATAACCGTTAAGAAATGTTGATGCGACTTAATATATCCTTTGGGGTATGCCTTGCCGTCGCGCGATTTACCACCCGCAGAATCATTAACAGCGATATAGTTATTGGGTTCAAACCCCGTCATAACAACGTAATGCCCGCCTGATGTAAATGGTGGTGGACCTTTGCCAGAAACAATAACTGGATGTCCCTTTTTTAAGTGAGACATGGCTGCATCCCATGAGATACCATTTTGGTTGTTCATGCCATACGACTTGGCAACCTTTGGGAAAAAACCATGATTTGTTCCTGCGTTGCATGTGCGCCCTCCGTTTTTAAGAGAAAACTTTGCAAGGGTCGGAGGTGTTGCATCTTTTTTACCGTAAAACTGTAATACCATAGCGGTCGCCGCAATACCGCATCCACCCGATGCGATTGTTGTGCCACCACAGCCATATGAAACGTTTTTATAATTATTTTGTTTATAGAGAGGGACACCGTGCGAACCTGATGATGGTTGGATATCGCCCATCACTCCGGCTCGATCAGCGACCCCGCTGGTTCGCAGAGAGTCACCAATTTTATTTACATCCGACATCAAATTCCCGGCTTTTCCACACGGGCTTGGCGGGAAGAGACAATAGACGTAGACAACAAAGGCGATGAACGCGAGCGCGACTATAAGTCCCACGACAACAGGGATTATCCATTCGAGGTTCGCAAGAATAAACAGCCAGATCGCTTTGGCGGCTTGCTTGACCGCCTCTTTTACAACCTTACTTACTGCTTTCTTGACCGCATTTTTTGCTTCACTTTTGACTGCTTGCTCGGCTCCCTTTACACCACTGCCCGGGGCAGGTTGCGTGGTGGGGAGTTGGGAACCTTTAGGGGACTTGGGAGATTTAGGAGATGTATTTGGATCATTTTTGTTGGTAACGTTTTGGTTATCGTTTTGATTTTTTTGTTTGTCTTTTTGCTCACGCCTTAGCGCATCATACACATCACCGCTCCCGTCATCGTTATTATCAACACCTTGGAGCACATCATCAACCTCATCGTGAGGCATCGCTTGTGGCATACCTTGTTTGATTTGGTCAGCACCAGTAGACGGCGCATCGGGGAGTGCTGGCGCACGCATGCCATCGGTCGGTTTTTGCGCAATATTTTGTATCTTTTCTTGTGGCGCGTTAGTTGCATCCGGGTTTGCTGGGTTTGATTTGGGCGCACCCGTAATTAGACTTGCGCCAAGCGCGAGCATCTTTGCGTAACGCGATGTCCCAGAACTTTTACGTCGCCATGTTGACTTATCGTCTGCCATTACTTTTTCTCCTGTGTTTGAGTATACGACCCGTCATCGAGCGGAATTGCAAGAATGGTCGTGCCGGTGAGCCCATAGAGCATGCGCCCATCGCCAGAAAGCCCAAGCGATGTAATCGCCTTAAGCCGCGGGTCATTTTGCAAATAAAATGGTGATACCATCTTTTTGACAAGATCTATCTGGACGATGGCGTTTGCATCGTTGATAACGATGAACCTTTTCCCATCGGCAGTGAATATCCCTTTTAATGCGTTTGCAGACACATCGTAAGGTTCCGGCGGGGCGATTTTAATGCGGCCGACATTTTTTTGATCCTCTTCGTTACCCGACAGCCCATTGACTACTTCAAAGCGTTGCCACACCAACTGACCGTTTTGCGTATAGATAATATGGTGGCTATCGGGCGCAAACTGTGCCGATGTGACGCCGGTTTGGGCGATGTAGGTTATTGTTTGCGTGATAACGTTCATTGCAAGTAGTTTGCCTTGCGCAACAACAAGGAGCGCTTGGTTATCGCGCGACCACGACAGCTGTGGCGCGACAGGACTATCGGCAGAAACGGTGATGCCGGCTTTTTCTTTGAGATCCATAATGTTGGTTACGCTGTCGTGTTTGCGGTTACTTTTCATAAGCAACCGTTCCCCCGTTGGTGGGGCGTAGTAATAGATGACACGCGCATCGTCTTGCACGCTGGTGCTGTTCCATACGGCATCGCCAATGTCTTTGCCCCAGCTGGTGTATTCTTGGTTTAATAAATTGTAGCGCTTAAAATCGTAGAGCCCGGTATCGCCGTCCACGCGCTTAAATATTGCGACAGAAAAATCAGGTGCAAAGACAACTTTATTAAGTTTGACCAAATTATCGGGCGATATTTTTTCTGGGGTAAAATAGACTTTTTTAGTATCTTGCGGGTTGTCCGTCAAACTCAATTTATAGAGCGTATTTTTATCGCTGGCAAAGTAGTAGAGCTGTTTGCCGTCACTGCCAAAACTCGCCGCAAACGCGTTATCCGATACGATAGACTGTGTTGTCGACAGTGGGCGCAGTGTAGTAGACAGATTAAGCGATGAAAACGCGCCAATATCGCCAGCATAGGTATACGGCACATACCCGTCGCGCGCGACGATAACGGTATGTGCACCCGGTGTGACACGTGTTGGTTTACTATACACAACCTCATCGATAGTAATACTTGCGTCGGGCATATCCGATTGAATAGTAACCATCGGTTTATACAAAAAGAGCGCAACACCGGCGATGATAACAACCGTCACGCCGATACCGGCAAGAAGTATGCGAATAGGCGATGGTTTGTGGTTGGGATCGGGAAAATGTGGGAGGGGTTGGGGAGATTGGGGTAGTTGGGGAGATTCGGGAGGAGGGTCAGGTTGAGTATACGAAAAAGCACTGGATGTCTCACCAGCTTGTATTCCTTGTGGATAGGTATCGGTTTGTTGGTCGTCCAGTGTCCCCTCCCACGATTCTATTTATATCATATCATTAAAAGCGCAATAAAAAAAGAACGAGACGCCACGGGGGCGTCTTAAGTATACAGGAGATGTAGTATCAAAACTCAAACCGAGTTGTGATTTTACTAAGATCAACCTTAAAACTCGCAATCCAATCCAAAGACTCTTTCTTGTATTGGCTAACACGCGCGACAAGCTCTTTATCCTGAACCGACTGAGGTATGTTGACGCTAGAGTTTATAGGAATATTAAGCTGGACGACGTATTCGCCTTTGTCGTTAGGAGGATTGATAACATAATGCTCGGTACTATAGGGAAGCTGTGCGTTAAGGTCTTGTATTGGATCTCCCGAGAATATTTCTTTTTCCTCAAAGTCCGCTCCGCTTTGTTCTCCAGTCTGAAAGTTGATGATTACTTTATTCGAACGAGTTTTACCATCAGGGAGAATGAAGTCACCGGTCTTCAAAGTCAAGCTAAGCTTATAGGATGTGTTTCGCATTAACCCATCTGAAGGTTTGACTTCAAGAAATGAGCCATCGGTTGAAGTGGTAAACTTTGTTGCAGGATCTAACAACACAGAAAGTGCGGATACTTTTGGTGGTTTACCTACAAAACTTACAACGAGTGTAGGGTCCATGATAACCGCAGTCGCATTGTCGGCGGGATCGGTGTATGCAATGTAGTATGTCTTGCTTACCGATTTATTATTATAGACCAGAAAAACGAACAGAAGCCCAACGACGAGTATAGAAAGCAATAATGTGGTCAGATATTTCTTTTTCATTGTAGTTACTCCTTAATAACCTAGCGCATGTTTTTGCGCTTTCCAGACTTTCCCCCCACTTACACCTGATCCTGGACCACCGGCGTTGATAGCCTTTCCGTCTATCCATAACTCAAAGTGAAGATGTGTGATATCGTTACCGCGACTACTAATCATAGTGATGACCGTTCCAACCGGCTCCCCGGCTTTTACTGTCTTCTTTGCGATGATACCGGATTTGTTAAGGTGGAGTAGCGCTGCAGTCATTCTACCATCGGTGGACTGAACTGTCAACATCTGCCCCATCGACGCATCACTTCTACTGACATGTCCATTATAGGTAATTGTACCACTAAATGGTGCGTATACCGTAGCGCCATGTATAGTCATAACGTCTGACGCTTCACCACTACTCCGTTTTGTAGGAATATTTGTCCCGAGTGAATTGAGTGATCCAAGAACTGGACGGTGCCCCCCATCACTACATCCTGGTGGCGAACTAATTGAGCAATTATGGAGAGTCGAATTAAAAGTATTTTTCATTTCAGCTTGTTTGAGGGGCAATACCGTACCTTGAATATTTGACGGAGGAGCAGTACCACCACAACTACGCATAATAGAGAGAAATGTAAATGCGCCTAGATTGCGATCAACTTTTCCCGCGATACTCACACCGCCGACGCTTCCGATATCTCCGGGTGGCCATTTCATATTTTGATGCGCTGAGTCATAAAAATTAAAAACATATGGAGAGTCATTTGGAGTAAGCCCTTTTGACTTATAGCTTGAGCCCCGATTGTATGCCAAATATGCAAGTTGGATATTTTCATCAGAAGGATTTTTGCTAATATCGACACCGTAAACAGATTTTCCTTTGTGAACAAGAAACTTTGCCGCGGTAGCTGCAGCATTGGCTGAAAACGTGCCATGATATCCTGTTATTTGGAATGGATTGTCCCCCGATGCGTTTAACCCAGTCTCACGCATATGAAGTGCAGCAAGCACATCCCACGGAATACCTGCTTGAGCCGCACCAGCTTCATATACGGGCTGCTTCGTTTGCAAACTAGCAACCGTAGCGGAATTAAGCTTGCCATTCCCTTTATCAATTATGCAGGAGATCACAGTACTTGTAATTTGACCAGTTGTTCCGGAGTTTCCTAATCCAGGAACTCCGCTATCCCCCAACTCCCCTTGCCCTTTACCGAATGTCGCAAATGCAATGATCATAATGGGCAGGAGAAACAAAAAGATCACGATCGCAATAACGAGACCAACAAGGAGGGTGTTTTTTTGTTTATCTTCCATATTTCCCCATTTTCAAATTCCCCCTAATCCCCCTAATCCCCCTAACTCTTCTCCGGCATGTTCTGGGGAGCAGGTTGGGGAGCAGAATTACGTGCTGCAAGCTGCACCTTTGCCGCCTCTTTGAGCGCGAGTAGCTGTTGTGGGTTAGTGGTGATAATCTGATCTTCTGTATAACTTGCGACAATCTTTATCGCCACATGGTTTTGCCCTGCAAAGAACAGACCCTCTCCCACACCCGATTCCAGCAGGAGAAACTTTTCCCCGTCCGTTAGTTTAAACGCTTCCGCTAACTTTTCTACCGTCGTGGTAGATTGCTTAAGTAAAATCTGCATAGATGCGTTGTTTAATATCGACCGCCCATACTGCGAGCCAAGAAAGTCTTCTACATCTTGCGATATCACCGTAACGCCCAAATAATACTTACGAGCGCGTTTAACCAGCGCGTTGACAAACCGCGCACTGTCTTCGTGTTGCATCAAAATCCACGCCTCATCGAGAATCAGTATGCGCCTACGCAGTTTGTGGCGGACTTTGTTCCAAATATAGGTCAAGATAAGATACATTCCGATGGGGCGCAACTGTTCTTCTAAATCGCGGATAGAAAAGGCGATCAGCCCCCGCCCCAAATCAATGTTAGTCGGTTGGGTAAACAGCCCCGCAAACGACCCATCGATATATTTGTTGAGCCGTTGGGTCAGCGACTCGGTGCCCGACATATTGCGCAACACGCCGACAAAATCTTGCAACAGCGGTGGGGGGTTAGAAAACGTTGCCGGGTCGGTGGTGATGTCTTTGAGCGCATATGTTTGGTAGAGCGCCTTGTCGATGAGCCCCGATTCTTCTGGCGTAATCGTGCCGACCATCAGTGCAATTAAACCGGTCGCCATGGCGATATTGCTGCGCAACACCGTTTCGCCGTCTTCCCCTTCTGGCACGGGCGGTAGGTCAAACGGGTTGATGCGCTTATCGGAGTTAAGCGAGATGGGGATAAAACTCCCGCCGAGCGCTTCAGCTAATTTTTCGTATTCATTTTCTGGGTCGATGACAATAATATCGGTGCCCACCATCAAATAGCGGATCGCTTCTAGCTTAACGGTATACGATTTACCTGCACCAGAGCGTGCAAACACAACGGTATTTGCGTTTTCTAGTTTAAACCGATCAAAGAGAATAAGCGATGAATTATGACGATTGATCCCGTAGAGTATCCCTTCGTTACTCGATAGCGTAGCCGATGTAAACGGGAACGTTGTCGACAGCGACCCCGTGTCCATGTTGCGCATAATGCGCAACTCGTCGGTGCCAAGCGGGAGCGTGGAATTAAACCCTTGTTCCATCTGCAAAAATGATTGTTTGGTGTAAATGAGCATCCCGCCCAGAGCCGATTCGAGCGTATGGGTGAGCGTCGCAAGCTCTTCATGCGTGGTTGCGTATAAGATAAAGTAGAGCGAAAATTGGAACAACCGCGACTCGCCTTTTTGGAGCGCATCGCGCATCGAATCGATATCTTCTATCGCGGTTTGCAGTTCTGGATCGCGCACCATCCCCTTTTCTTGTTGCATCATATTGGTCGATTCGAGCTGTGATTGTCTGCGGCGCAGTTGACTCATCACCTCGTTGGTTGCGATGGGGTAGACAAACATGGTGATATCTATGGTCATATCAAAGTTGATAACGGGTGACAGCCAGTTGGTGTTTAAAAACCGTGGGTAAGTATAGACAAAGAACGATTTAAGATAGGTGTTGTTGAGCTGTAAAAAGTTGGGGGTGACCACAAACGCTGCAGGGGCAATGATATCTAAAAGCCCCGTGCGCCCTTCTAACATTTTTTTTGTCATCGCATCGGTGGCGGATGGTTGTTTTTTGCTATCGGTATGCGCAACACCGGGTAAAGGACGTTGCATTAACGGTATGCTTGCAAGTGGTGCCTGCACTTTTGGAGGTGACGCACCCGTAATAGGCGCAACGGTGGGTTGCGTTGGCGAGAGTGGGCTTTGTGCTGGTGGAGGCGTGCTACTGTTTGGGGGCATCAGACCCTCCTTGGGGTTGTTTTATTGGTAATGGTTGCGCTGGTTGTGCCGGTGGTGCGGGTTGTGGTGGAGCTGTTACGGGTACTCCTGCGCCTTGCCCAGTGGGTTGCGCAGTAGCTGGCGGGGTCGTCACCGGTGTGCCTGCTGGTTGCGTCGGCGCGCCTTGCGCCGTGAGCGATACGACCGATGACTGCATCGACTCAACCTCGGTTAGCTTTTCGCTGGTCGCCTCTTCTGGGTTATATACGCCGTAGAGCAGTTCGATCGCCTCTTGCGTATCAAGGGTGTCAACTTTGAGCCCAAGCCCTGCAAGCCCGCCGGCGATAGTGCCCACGTGTTGTCCCATCTCTGCTGCATGTTTTTGCCAATCGGTTTCCGTAAATGAAATAATGTCTTGCTTTTTTCCAAACAGATTACTCAAAAACCCTTTACGCGCGGTCGGTGGTGGTTCGTAGCCGACCACAACATAAAACTTTTTATCCATAATATTGGTCATCGATGTCAGTTCCGATACAAAATCGATATATTCATACGCGTGTAGTTGGAGTAGTTCGTTGGGCTCTTGCGCAACCCTCTGCGATAAACGGTGCAGATAGGGCGTGACGTCGAGTCGGCGCGAGTGAATGACAATTTGGATAGGAAAAGTAAGCGAGTTGATAAAGTTTTGATATTGCCCGATCATCACCTCTTTGTCTTGGTCAGATTTGAGCGCAAAGTTGACGGGTTCAACTTTAAGCACCTGGCGCAGCGACCCGGTACGCGTCACAATGATCCCTTGCTTTACTTGCACCACGTTGACGTGTTGCTGTGTCGAGGGCGCTTGTGGTTTCGTTGGTTTTTTAGTCATGATGCTTCGTCCAGCGTGCGCGCAACGGTTGCGAGCTTTTGTTTATCAAGCGCCTTTGGTGTCACATGCGCATCTTTTTTGTTGGGGTCCTGTGTTACCAGCACGCTTGGTGTGCTCCCGCCTTGATGCCAAACACGCGATTTGGGGTGCGTTAAAAAGAACGCAAACGAGACGACAAATTTATTAAACGGTTGGTCGTTAACTTTGACAAAGGCAAATGCGAGTCCAACAAGTGCGGCGGGGATGCCGACCAAAATCGTCAACACAGTTTGCCCTGCTTTAAATGTAGAATAAAAGATCATCCCGCCGGCTAACAGATACAAAAATTGGAACATTGTGAGCGGTCCAACGATCTTATCTTGCATATCAACATTTTGGGGAACTTTGTATTGGCTCATATATTTAGTTGAAAGTCTATAAAGTTCATAAAGTCTATAAAGTGAAAACCATGGAATCCCTTTTGGACTTTAAAACTTTACGGACTTTTGACTTTACGGACTTTATTCATTGTATCATCTCTTGCGTCACCTCGAAACTCCCCCCACTTTTCACGCTGCCGCCAAGTATCGCTTGTGCCAGTTGATTCTCTACCGTTTGGGTCATTGCGCGCACCAGTGCACGGGCGCCAAACGCGGGGTCAAACCCAAGTTGCGCCAGTTTTTGTTTTGCGGGCGCTTGCATCACCACGGTCATATGGCGCTCTTCCATGCGTTTGTTGATAAGTGCCAGCTGTCTGTCGACCACGCTCATCAACTCGTCTACGGTCAGTGGGCGGTAGGCAACCACGGCGTCAAATCGGTTCAAAAATTCGGGGCGAAACGTGCCTTCGTTTTGCACAAGGTCCAGCAACTGTTTGGAGAGTACTTCCATATCGGTTGCGGTCGTTTGACTTTGTATGGTCTGACGGATAAGGTTTGACCCTGCGTTTGACGTTGCAATAATAATGGCGTTGCGAAAATCGGCAACTTGCCCCAACGCATCGGTCAGCCGACCATCATCGAGCACCTGTAAAAAGATATCAAGTATCTTGGGGTGCGCTTTTTCTATCTCATCGAGGAGCACCACGGCAAACGGATGTTCTCTAATTTGGTCGGTCAACATCCCGCCGGTTGCCTGCGTTTCATCGCCGATAAGTCGGCGAATCGCGCTAATCTCTTGATATTCACTCATATCGATGCGGATCATCGCTTGGTCAGACCCAAAGATCACTTCGGAGAGTGCTTTTGCGGTTTCTGTTTTGCCCACACCAGTTGGTCCAAGAAACAAGAACGACCCAACCGGTTTGTTCTGTGACCCCACCCCGGCACGCGACCGGCGCAGCGCATTGGATATAGCGCTGATCGCCGCTACTTGGTTAACCACACGCTTATGCAGCGCGTCTTCCAGTTGCAAAAGCGATGTTTTCTCCGCTTGGTCTGCCGTTCCCACCGGAGTATGTGTTTTCTGCGATATGAGCGCGTCTATCGTTTGAGACGTTATGGTTGCGCCGGGTGTTTGCGTCGATGTTTCTACCGCAACTTCATCGAGTAAGTCGATCCCCTTTTCGGGGAACTTACGGTTACCCATGTAGCGCGTTGCTTGTTTGATGAGATGGCGCAGCGCTTGGTAGGTAACTAATACATGGTGTTTTGCCTCTATTGATGGCGCGATCTCCTGGAGCACTTGGAGCACCTCTTCTGGCGATGGTTCTACCACATCGATCTTTTCAAACGTTGCAGCCAAATTTGGTTGGTGTTCTATATCTTTATGATATTCCGGCGGTGTGGTAGTGGTGATCAGTTGCAGCTGTGATGATTGCAGATACGGCACTAATATCTGCACCGCGTTTGTTGTCCCTAACCCTTCGTCGTGGGAAGAAAGCAACCGTGCGATCTCGTCGACAAAAAGAATAGTGTTACCCGATCGCGTTGCCTCGTTCATCAGCTTGACTAGGTTTGATTCCAGCTCTTGGGTCGATCCGCTCGATGCCAAAAGCGAGGTAAGATCGAGTTCGATAAGATGTTTATGCGCAAGCGGTCCCAGTGTTTTGCCCACTAAAACTTGGCGTGCCAACCCATACACGAGAGTCTTTTTGCCCACGCCCGTTTCGCCCACAAGAATGACGTTGTGTTTGCCAGAACGTGCCAAAACACGTTCTATCTCCGCGATCTGCTGCTTGTGTGCAACAAACTGCAAATCATACAGCGGGTTGGTCACCTCCTCGGTAAGATCATATGAAAATCTGTTGAGAAACGATGTATAGCCGGACGCCCAGTCTTTGCCAATACCTCCTGTAAATTTGAGATTTTTTGGGTCAAGAAGCGCCGATGGTGGTTCCAGAAGTGTCCAGAAATGCTCTTGCCATGCAACGACGCTGGCGATATCGGCGAGCGTGAGTTCATGCTGGGTCATAATAGATTGGAGCGTGGGGTCGAGTGCGCACGTTGCGTAGATAATATCGCCGATGCCGATGCGATCTCTTTTCGCCGTAATCGCACTTTGTGCTGCTGCTAGGTAAAGCAACTCTTTGGTGACCGATGCAGGCAGGTCGGCGCCGGTGTATTCTTGGTTGGTTAACCCTGCGCGGTTGATGATAAACATCCCCTCGCGCGTGAGCGCCAGTTCTTTTTTAATCGCACTGACGGGGAGTGTGACATCCATCGCATTAGTCGCCTTGCGGGTGAGCCATGGTGATAAGCCTGCGTTGCGGGTGAGCGCTGTCGCAAGTGGCGTTGCGGGCACTGTGTCTCGCCATCTGTTTTTAAGATATGCACGATACGATGCGATACCCACACTTGCTCCCGCGATAACTAAAAGAAGCCCTGTGGTCAGAAGTACAAACGTCTGGTTGGTCATCACGATCACGCCAACGACAATAAGCAACGGCACACTGGCAGGGTATGTGGCAGTTATACCGACAAACAACGCACCGCCGACAACAACAGATACAGTTGCCGCCAAACCCATACAGATGGTGATCGCGCGCACACACATACCGATACCGCGCGCAATAAGGTTGTTCCAGAACGCTTGCATAATAAGTTGGAGCGATGGCGTTTCTGGTTCTACCTCATCGCGCTTCCACGGTGCAAAAAGTGTCCGCAGGAGTAGTTTTACAGAAAAAAAGTCAAACGTTAACAGAACAACCGACCGATACATCGCTATCGTTTGCGTGAGCCCTTCTTTATACATCCACTCCAAAAATCCTGGGAGCACGTCCCCTCCTTTGATGTGTTACACACCGTAACACAGTCCACTACTAGAATACCGCACAATGAAAGGTGCGTAAAGCATCAATGAGAGTTTGCTAAGAAAGGTACAATAAAGAGGGATACAAACCCTTGACACTTTCTATTTACTTTCGATATACTATGTATATAATAAGAAGATATAAGGAGGGGGAAACTATGATCTCAAAACGGCAGAAAGAAGTATTTGAGTTTATTAAAAACTTCATTAAAACTAAAAAGTATTCACCGTCACTCGATGAAGTTAAAGATCATTTTGGGCTCGCATCAGTCTCAACAGCACATTATCATGTTAAAAAACTGCAAGAAGCGGGCTACTTACTTAAAGAGTATAACCAACCACGTGGAGTTACCACCACGCAAGAAAAAGAAGTCATTCAGATTCCACTCGTTGGGACCATTGCTGCAGGTCAACCGATAGAAGCTATAGAGATCCCTGACCAAACCATAACTTTATCAAGAAATGAGGTAGGAAAGTTCGGAAACTTTTATGCTCTGCAAGTGGTTGGTAATAGCATGATAGATGAAGGGATTTTTGACGGCGATACTGTGGTTTTAAGAAAACAAGAATATGCACATAATGGGCAAACGGTCGTCGCTATCATAGATGACAATCAGGCAACCTTAAAAAAGCTATACCGAGAAAATAATCGTATACGGCTACAACCAGCAAATCCAGAGCTATTTCCACTCTACCGACAAGAAGTTGAGGTGAGAGGTGTTGTTGTAAAAATCATACGAAGCCTTGACTATCCTGTCGAACGGGAGATCGCACGTGATTCTCACTATCAAAGACGTATTGATTTCTCATGGGACTTCAGAGGGGAGAAAACAAAATCATATACGCATGGTTTGCATACATATCCAGCAATGTTTATTCCGCAAGTCGCAAACCGCTTGTTACAAAAGTATAGTAAAAAAGGAGATACGGTGTGCGACATATTCTGTGGTTCAGGAACAGCATTGGTCGAGAGTCGCATTTTAGGACGGAATGTAGTAGGGATTGATCTTAACCCGTTCGCATTGTTTCTTGCGCGCGCAAAAACAACAGAAATTAATCCTCGAGAGATACGAACGGCATATTTTTCGCTCCTTGACCGAATATCTCGAGTTAAAGAAACAGATATCAGTAAGCCAACGTTTAACAATTGCGATTTTTGGTTTAACGAAAAAGTTATCATTATGCTCGCAAAGATAAAAAAAGCGATCCAAGGCATTGATAATAATAATGTTCGGAACTTCTTTATGGTGGGGTTAAGCGAAACAGTGAGATTCTCATCAAATACAAAAAATGGAGAGTTCAAATTAGTGAGAATGAAAAAAGAAAAACTCGATACACACAATCCAGACGTGCTGGGCTTTTTCACAAAAAAAACAGAGTCAAATATTATAGGGATGACGTCATATTTTGAAAACGTTGATACTAATACAAAGGTAACAATAATTTTAGGTGATTCCTCGGGTGATAATGGTATACAAAAAGATTCAGTAGACTGCATTATCACATCTCCACCATATGGCGACAGTCGCACAACGGTTGCATATGGGCAGTTTTCACGACTTTCAGCGCAGTGGGTCGATATTTTTGACGATCCAAACACGGCATCAGGAGTTGATAATGAGCTTTTAGGAGGACATCCAGTCGCGCAGTTAGATAATCCACTCAAATCGTACTACTTAACAGATGCATTATCAAAGATAGCTCTAAAAGATGAAAAACGTGCGCGGGAAGTATTAAGTTTTAATATCGGGCTCAACGATTGTATGAAACATGCTTATAAAATACTTAAAAAGAATAGTTACTTCTGCCTCGTGATTGGTAATAGACAGGTGAAACAAGTCAGAATACCAACGGACTTCATTATCGCAGAATTAGGAGAAAATATAGGTTTTGTATGTGAAGATATTATCGTGAGGAATATTCCTGGCAAAAGAATGCCAACTAAAAATTCTCCAACAAACGTTACAGGTGAACTCGAAGAAACTATGAATAAGGAGAGTATTGTAATTTTGAGAAAAGATTAAACAGGCTCTTAGATAAGTTTTCTATATGTGTCAAAGAGAGCGAGGAAATTACGCTTATCTATTCTCAAGCCCGTGCCGTGATCATGGTATTTACCGATCGATTTACCGCTTCGATACATTCCAATGCGTATATCAACCTTAAGCTTGTCAGTCCTGATCGCTGTATGAAACTTTTCTTTGTTTAAATCTGATAATACATACGCTTCGCAATAATGAAAGTGTTCACTTGGAGTTTTTCTGTCCCCCTTTGTTTCGGCGAATACTAGCACTATCTTACCTGATTTAGATAGCAAAACGGTATCAAAAATGGTAAGTAACCAATACGCGTTAATGTTGTTTTTGTTTTCTAAAATCAATTTTCCATTACCAAGAGAGAGCTTAAAACCTTGTGGGTTTGCTTTTGACCCACAAACTGTTGAATGTAAGCAGAAACAACTATTTTCGTCTACATACTTGTAGTTTTCAAATAGTATCCGGTTCACCCCACGTGGTTCAGGGGATTTAGTTGCAAGCGTGAGCATACTTGCAGAATCAAGCCTTTTTGCTTTAAGTTCGATTGTGCCAATATCGGGTAATCGAAAGTTATTTTCCTTAACTCCAAGAAGGTCTTCAAGCGTTTTCCCGATCCCTGTATCGTGTGCCCTATGAGTTTTTACAAAACCCATTGATTTTATTTTCTTAAGTTTCTTAATAAGTTGGGTCTCGTTCATGGAAATTATGTCCGCTTGACCCTAATCAACCCCGAGCACGGGATAATTTCAATTCCTTTTGACTCGATTGCGTCGAGTATCGGGTTCATGCCGAGCGAATCGGAGCTCATGTGCCCGGCGATCACAATGTTTATATGATGTTTCTGGGCTTGCACACGGGCGTCTTCTGCAACGTGCATGCCCACAACGGTGCCTACACCGGCGCGTGCTAAATGCAGATATAACTCTTTTCCGAGCTCTGTCCCGCCGGTAAATTCGCTTGCAACAACCTTTCCTGCGCGGTTGGTGCGTTCGCCTGCAAAAATAGTAGGACCTTCGCCACGGCGTAAACCTTCTTGATATTCAGGTATTTTTTTGAGTGCGTCGACAACATCACCCACCGTATCGGGCTTTGTTTTTGCGAGGAGATCGTGCACATGCTTCCAGACGATATTATCGGCAGGCGTGTGCATGCTGATGAGCGAAATATTGAGTAGGCGCGCCGTGTCTACACTTTGATGGTGATTTAAAGGGCTCAATTTGCGCGCAATCTCTTGGGAACGGGTGCGGATAATCGCTTCTGCGACGTTGATGGGCACATCGGCAGTCGCGTGCAAAAGATCGGCTTGCAGATGCATCACCTCATCAAGTTGTGCCAGCCCATTGCCGTGTGGGTGGTGAGAAATAACCAAATCTGCGCCGAGTGTATCGGCAAGCAACATCTCCGCAGACCCGATATCGATACCCACAAGCGCTTTGGTCACCTTTTTGCCACTGTCAAAATGGATGCGACTATCCATATACGGGTTAGTAAGGCGTTCGGCGTCGAGTTCTTTTTTGCGTGCTGGCGTTGCATCGTCCCAGTTGCGTTTCATTATTTTTAACCACCGTGCAACCCCCGCTTTTCCGCGTGGATCGGCAGCTTTTCCCATATCGAGTGCGCAAGTAAAAATTTGTTTAGTGTTCATAGTATCTTTATGTATACCTTAAAACTCACGTTTTTGCAAACGTGCGTGGATGCGTAGTAAAACCAATTAATAACACCCATATGTCACTTCGAAGCATTGCCCGAGCGGGCGAGAGAACGTGACGTGGCGATTCGCTTGTCGTCGCGAGGACTCAGTCCGTGGCGATCTTAAACAGATTGCTTCGCCGGTCCTGCCGAGAGGCTCGCAATGACCACAAAAGTAGTTTTTTCAAACGGGTTCTGGAGATATGCAAGCACGCCAGTGTTACGCAGCGGACGGTGCGGCAGTCGGTTGAGATTGTGATGCAGACACGCCGTCAACAGAAAATGGTGCCGATGGTGGTGCCGGTGTGGGAGCGGGTGCAACTGTTGGTGCAGGGGGCGTAGACGGAGTTTCTATAGCGGGAGCTGGTGGAGTAGACGTATCTGGTTGGGATACCTGCGGTTCTGGTTTCACCTCTTTGGGTGTGTCTGCAGTTTTCTGCGATTCGTCTTCTACTTTTTTAATCATGGCAAGCAACTCTAACTCTTGGCGCTGGGTGAGCGCTTCTTTTTCTACGATCTGCTTTTCGAACATCTCGCCCACGGAATTGAGCTGTTCATCATCGAGCTCCGGCAAAAGATCTAACCACTGTGTGCGCTCGTCGTCTGATATCTCCGATTCAGCGATTACATCTAATACTTCTTCATATGTCATCATGGATCCTCCTTAGGCGATATTGGGGTTTAGTACGTATTGCGCGATATTGTTAGCAACGCTCATAGAATGTTGCGCTTTTTCTTTGGTCATTCCTGCGCTTGGGTCAATGAACCCGGTAGGCGCCTTAAGCGGTCCGTTAATACCGCCAAGTTTAATATTATGCTGATCAAGTAATTCCTTAAAATCACTTTTTTCAGCATCTTTTGTGGGACCTGCTGGCATATTTTCGTATGTAAAATATCTATCCACAAAATTATTAAACTGTGCCTCATCAAGCCCCGTCAAGCTCCATTCATGGGTTGATGGGTTCGCTTTTATCTGATCGTAAATCCGTGTCAGATGTCCGATCACCTCATTGTTACCTTGGTTTTTTGCAACCATGGTATCGTAGATCCCTTTAATTTTATCAAGGTAGCTTTTTTCTTCCGGTGTGAGATTTTCTTTAGGTTTGGGTGCTGTTTCGGCGTGCTGACCCAGTGATGGTTCGTCCGCAGGAGTTGGGGCAACATTTGGTGTTGGCGTTGAATCTGGTGCTTGGGGTGCCCTCATCCCATGGACCAGATCGTCAGCTTTTTTGGCTATAGTTTCATTATTTCGAATAATATTTGGTCTGTGATCAGGACTGGTTCGCATCAGACTCATGACAAGCCCCATAGCAATCCCGATAGCCGCAATGGTTTTCACCTTATTGTTTTTGATAAAATTACCGACCGTTTCGCGCGCTTTAGTTAACCGTTCGCGCACGGCACTCATAATACCCTTTTTTTGTTCTTCATCGTGCTCTTTTTCGAGAGTATCAACCGACTTTGTTACTTCCCCTGAGTCCTTGCTCGCAAATACACCTTTAAGTTGTTCAACTTTACTTTTTAGCAGAGCTTTGAGTGACGCCAACGTATCAATGGGACCATCGGGATGTTCTTTTGTGTATCGCCTGTTAATCTGTAACCGTTCTTGACCAGCGAGGATATTTTGTTTTGCATGTTCATCGAGCGACTCGCCGTATGGTTCGAGTCGTATGCGGAGATTCTCTTGTGCTTGGCTCAATTGGTCCATAAAGCTTTTGAGCGTTCCATCTTGGAGGAGACCGGCAATATTTTCTTTAATATGTTTGGTAAACGTATCGATATTCTGTTTGATGAGTTTAGATTCGGCAAGATTTGCTTTCATCGCCTCATTTCTATTCGCAATGCGTTGCGCTTCACGGCGAAGCGTTCGTTCGGCTCGCGATTTTTCTACAAATGCTTTTGCTTCTGCAAATGAGCCTTTCCCGATTTCAATAACTTCTTTTGCCTTGTCGCCCGCATTGGCGAGTGGATTAATGAGATACTTTTCTGCGCCCATTTTTACTCCGCCAGTTACGAGATCGACATTTGCCTTCGCTGCATCGATATTGTTGTGGACTCCATCGGCAACATTTTGTTTAAAATCAGCAACCGCTTGCGCATGTTCTTGCCTGCGCTGGTCCCGTTTCTGCGCACGTTCTTGTTTAATCGACTCTTGCAGGAGCGCATCTATCTGATCCCGGATAGCCTTAATCTTTTCTCTTGATCCACCGTTCGTTTGTAGTTCAACAACTTCCGCCGCTAGTTGTGGTCCCATATCTGGATTAGTCCGTTCAGCTTCTGGCTTATTTTTCGTATCGATATACGCATCAAAAGGCGTGGTTTCACCGGGAACAGTCGGCGATGTTAGGGGTTTAGCTTCGTTTGCATTTGATTCCTCTAAGTTTCTCGTACCAGGGAACATGAGATCATCGTCACCATCAATACTTGTGTGTGGAGCAACTTCAGCAGTAGGAGTCGATGCGATCGTTGGTTGTAGAGTTTCCGTCTGTGTTACCGGCGTATCGGCGACTCCTAATGCAGTTTCAAGCGGCTTCGTTGCACCTTTTTGCATCGTATTGAGATCTTCGGTAGTAATTAAATGAGTTCCAGCTTGTCCTTCTGGGTGATTGCTATTATTAATCATCTGATCTGCACTTTTAAACAAGTTCCCACCTCCTGTCATACTCCTCCTTTATACACACAACATCTATGATATTATTATATCTTCTCTATCATACGGCGCAACACCAATCGTTGTCAAATGCCGTTATCAAATATTGTAAGACCATGTGTAACATACCTCTTTTTCAGAATCGTGTAAGCAATTACACCACTAGTGCGCATATGCGCACTAGTGGTGTATAATAATACTATGTCACTGCGACGTTCGCTTAAACTCGAACTTTTGCTTAATCAAATCGCTCTTGGTTTTGTTGGTTTTAATGTGGCGATTGCGCCACATAGCCAGAGGTCGAGTTGGAATAAACTCTATCGTGCGATGCGCGCCAACTCACGCAGCACGCAGTATCGGTTACGCAGTAGAATTCGTCAACTCGAGCACGGCGGTATTATCGAGCTCTGGGAACATGAATATCGGTTAACAGCACAGGGAAAAGCACTTGTGAAACAGTTTAAAGTGCATGATGTCACTCTTTCTCATGGTGCATGGGATGGACGATGGCGGTTGGTATCGTATGATATTCCAGTAGAAAAATCTGCGCAGAGAAATACGTTTCGGCGCACGCTTAAAGCATGGGGGTTTTGTTTGGTCCAAAAAAGTTTGTGGGTCTTCCCGTGGGAGTGCTCTGATGAAATATCTGCTCTTGCACATTCCTTGGATATCGCCTCCTATGTCATCTACATGTCGACCGACACAGTGCCGATGCAAGAAAGGCTTATCACTATTTTTGGTGTTACCAAGTAATAAACGCGATAGCACGGTTTGAGTTGCATTTTTCGAATATATGAGCGCACATATCTACTGCGTGTAGTTCACGCAAGCTTCTTGATACATTACGCCCACCTTTCGATTAAACGAGTGGTATTACACCACTAATGTTCATATGCGCACTAGTGGTGTAATTTATCACGATCTTTGTCAAATTTGTCAAAGATCGTGATGTTGAGACAGGGTCTGTCAATTTATAGCTAAAATGGTATTTTTCGACAGACCCAGACGGTACTATCGCTGACGGTATCGATATTATTTTTTTGATGAATAGCGATTATAACTGAAAACCGCTGGGGCACAACACGTGCATAAGCGACGAGTTGATACCTCAGCGGTTTCGTTTCCGGATATTAGTTCTTACCTGCATACCTCCGGTTAGGATGCGGGTTTGCGTTGCTTGGTGCGATCGGCTTTCAGCCGAACACACCAGACTTTCTCCGCGGCGGTGGCGACCCGCCTGCCGTCGATCTTGGTGGAACCAAGCTTTTCAGCGCCGACCGACGCCCGCTCATTCAGACTCCCGTTGTTGGAGAGTTGTTTGAGGAAGTCGAAGTTCGCACGCAGCAACTCTTCGAGCGCATCTACGCCACCGATCTTGCTTCCTTGGTAGCCCTCTTCGATCGCCTGCAGAGCAACCTCTTCTGCCCAGTGGTTTACGGGGAAGAGAGAAAGCCTGCACTTTCCGCAAACGGCGAGTTCTCGTGGACCCTTGTTCGAGTCAACCCGGTTTTTCTCTCCGCAGACCTGGCAGGAGATGATCTCGGGCCCGGGTGGGGCTTCTTGATCGTGCCTGTCGCCGTTGGTGTCGTCTTCATCTGCCTGTGCGGCGAAAGAGCCGACACCCTGATCGACCAAGTGATAGAGCAGTTCACGGGCATCTTGACAGGCCGTGACCATCCGTTCTTTCTCTACCAAACCAATCGGAGTCGCCACGAACTCATCGCCGCTCTGCAATTCCTTCATCCTTCGCTTTGAAGCGAATTTGATGATCTCTCTCGTCAGCTTCGCATCAGAAGCGATGCCAAGAACTACGGTGGCCGCGATTGGCAGAAAGTCGTCACCTGCCGCGATGCGGATGATGCCAATAGTTTTCTCGTGAGCGATGGCCCGCTCCTGTGCTTTCTTGGCCCGTACGTTTTCGTCCGGCTTGCGTCCGACGGCATCTGTCATGCCAATGTTGTCGAAACCGAACTTGGGAATGACGACAAACGAGGTCGCTCTCGGCCAGCCGGTCAAGTCAATGACCTTCCCGACAAATCCTTCAATGCCTGCTTCGATCCACTGGGCGATGCCCAAGGGGATCAGCCGGAGTCCAGATTCCAGTTTGAAGGAAAAACGACCATTATTTCCTCTCGAAAGACGCGCTCGGAAGTTTTCCTGACGCGCCGGGTCGAACTCATCGGGCAGAAGATCGTCTTGGAACTTGATGGAACCGTCCTCCTGCCTTTCGCCAGCTGGGACAAAGTAGAATTGCCCACTGGACGTTTGGAATAGCTTGACATGCCGCATGGCGCCGACAGGCGCTTTCCCCCACGCAGCGTGTAAAGGAATCTGAATGTCGCCCAAGTTGATACAGGGCGACACCAGGTCACGGGAATTCGGTGATATCATCAGATGAAGCACCGTCCCGTTCTCATTCCACTGACATAGACGCCTGTACCACTCTTGCGAGTAGCGTTGCGTCCTCCGCTCTGCCCTCTGACCCCGTCCTCTTCTCATCAATACACTTCCTTTCGATTACTGAATTGCTTTCAGGTTGGTTACTGCTGAGGTGAAAAGCATTTGTGCCGCGTTCTTCACCCGTTCCTTGTCCGCTGCTTCGGCAGTCGCTAACTGCCGGGCGAAGGTGTTGATGTCTTCTGTATCGGCGCTAACAGCATCGACGTACCCGCACTTGCGTGCGATCTCCATGGTCTCGACGAGTGCCTGTTCGTAGGCGGGGTTTTGCGTTGTCTGCTGGCGCTCTCCGTAGCCGAATCTGCCGACAAACCGAATACACGGGACCGCTTCTTTGATGAGACGCCGTGCCTCGATGATGGCGTCGCGAACACTGTCCGCCTCAATCTCGTTATTGCGAAACGCTCTGTTGATGTCGCGAATCTTTTCTTGATCTTTAGCCGGCATCCTACCGAACCCAACAACCGCCAACGCGGTTCGTGAGAGTTCGTAGATGCAGTCATTTACTAGATCCCATGATGGACCATCTTCCTCGCGCACCTTGATGTGATGGTGCGCATCCTCCAGTTTCCGTTCCAGTACCGCGATCTCATCGCCCAGTGCGCGTTCCCGCGCCTGCGCTCCTTCGCGTACCTGTCGCAACTCTTCGTTTTCCCGAGCCAGTTCGTCAATCATTACTGCGGATACGGGCGGATCGTCGATGGCTTCTACGTCGAACGTGAATCCCCATGCCTCTTCTCCCTGTAGGACTTGAAGGATAACCGTCGATTCACCTTTAGGAAGGTGTATCTCGACCGTATCCTGTCCATACCCGATCCATCGGTAATCGAGCCCTTCGTAGAGCAAAGTACCGTTTACCCACATACGGAGCGCGTCATCATATTCCAGACAAAATCGCACCCACGTGGGTTCCGGAACAACCAGTGTACTGCGCGCAAAGGCGCTACAGTGCTCGGTCCGTTGCCCGAGCTCGGCAAATCTTGCGGCAAGGTTTTTGACCCATTCGGTCGCCCATTCCATGGGCGCCATGGACCAATCCACCTCACCGTCGACACCTTGGTGCGTGTCGCAGAGATTCCCCGTCTCGGGACCATACGTCCGTGTATGGTCCTCCGGGAACGACCCGACGCACCACCATTGTCCGACAATTACCTGACTGTCCTGTGCCATTAAGGCACCACCTCCCTTTCTAAAATCCTCACATTCGAGTTTGAAATGATACAAGTTGTAACGGCTTACTATACTATATATCTCTTGACATGTCAAGATGCGTACGCGCATAATTGAGATGTATACAAGGAGGACAATGGCACAAGACGCATTACTTACACCACAAGAACTCATAGAGGGCGATTTTTTTGAGTTAGCAGGTCTGCAAAACATATCAGAAGAAGAAAAAGAAACACTTATGGGGAAGATCCTTGATGGTTTGCGTGATAAGGTTCTGATTCGTATCGATGATTTGCTTGAAGATGCTGATAAAACACACTTTCAGCAGTTGATCCAATCAGCAGATGATACCGCTATTGATGCATTTTTACAGAATAAAAGCATCAACATTCAACAGATTACCGCAGAAGAAGCATTGTTACAAAAAAACAATTATCTAACGATGCTGTCATCGCTTAAAGATGAACAGCCACAACCACAGGGGAGCAATGGCGGAGTCTAAGCCAGGATTTCTCGAATCTGCAGAAGAACGTATTGCGCGGAGTCCGCACCCCGATGCGATTGCGACTGATCTAGAAAAAGCCGGTTTGGCGTATATGGTAACAGCTTCTGGTTTAGGACCAAAACCAACAGTACCCGATGTACCCGCACCAGACGAAAAAGCGGGAGTTCTAAAATCAGCAGAAGATACAATTGCGGAAAGTGCGCACCCGGATACACCGCCTGCAGAGGGATCTTTTGATTTTGGGAGTAAACCAACTCCTGATTCTATTCCGACACCTCCTGTCGTTGTCGCACCCCCCGTTCCCACGCCAGCACCAGATGTGGTACCCGCAGGTATAATATTACCATCAGACCGCTTAACGCGCGATACAGTCATACCTATAGCGGGCGGTATGGGAACACCGCCTCCAGAACCATACCGACCGACATATGGACCATCGAC
>PEVO01000039.1:6937-18061 GCA_002780235.1 Candidatus Berkelbacteria bacterium CG06_land_8_20_14_3_00_43_10 | reverse complement strand
CGCAGTAAATACAACCAAAGTGTGTTTTCATATTTATATGGTATCATTGGTGGCAATTTCATACTATACCCTAATCAACATATAGCAGAAAATATTAACGGCAATTTAGATTTTGAAATTTTGTTTAAAAATCCCAGTGTCGAAAAGACCTACAAACAAGGTATCCCGGAAGGTTAATTAGACTTTGGAGGAAATATATTATGAAAAGCGAAATAAACCCCGAATCAAGAATTGAATATTTTGACCAAAGTCCATTTCAAGTAGAAAGTTCAAGTATTGCAAGTAGTAAACATCCTGAAGTAAATGAAGATTCGGTATTAATTAGCGATGGTTTGTATGGCGTTTTGGATGGACTCGGCGGTCATAGTAATGGATCAGAAGCATCAAGCATTGCGAAGGAAACAATACAAGATGTTTTTAAAAACGAGGAGACTCCAAAAACTATTGACCAGGCTAAGGAGCTAGTAGAGCTTGTACTTGTGGAAGCCCACAACGAAGTATTAGCTAAGACAATAGAGACTCATAGTGATATGAGCACAACTGGAGCTATTGTTTATATTTTACAGGCACCGAATAAATCGAAAACGGCTATTATTGGGAGTGTCGGCGATAGTAGAGTTTATCATTTTCATTCAGGGAGATTAGACCAAGTAACATTAGATGATAGTTCTGCTCGGAATATTTATGAGTCAGAAATAATAGCAAGACGAGTGCAAAGTGCATTAAGTAATGCAAAAAGTTATAATGATTTAGATCCGTCTATAAGCTATTTATTTAGCAAACGAAATATAGTTACACAAGCATTAGGACAAAGGGAAAAGCACGGAACCATTCACCCAAGAATAAATACGCTAAATCTTGAAAGTAGTGATATATTACTTATCTGCACTGATGGCGTTTCAGACAATTGCACGGACAAGGAGATAGAACAAATAATTTCGCAGTCACTGGATCGTGGCGAAGTTGTTAATAATCTACTTGAGCATGCCCAGAAAGTTAGCCGCGAAAATAATTTTCGATCAAAAATGGATGATATGACTGCAATATCAATTGAAGTTAAACAATAGTTCCTAATTTCAACGATACCATGCTCATTCTGGTAATAGGTGTAAAGTATGGATCAGCTAAACATTGAACCTAAAATGGCAGACGTCACCGTCGGCGACTATATAATCTTTGCCTTCTAAGCGCAGTTTGCCGGCTTGTTTTGCGCCGGCTTCGCCGTTGTATTCTAAATAATCATGATAACCAATCACCTCGGCTTTGATAAATCCCTTTTCAAAATCTCCGTGAATAACACCAGCGGCTTGGGGAGCGGTTGCACCAGCGGGGATAGTCCACGCTTTGACCTCTATGGGACCAGCGGTAAAAAAAGTGCGCAGATTAAGTAGTTCATATGCGATCTGTATGACTTTATTGAGCCCGGGTTCGCTCTGCCCTATGTCTTCTAGATACGCTTGTGCATCATCTGGTTCAAGATCGACGAGTTCCGCTTCAACTTTTGCGCACAGCGCAACGACATCTGCTCCCGGTAAAAATGTGTCGCAGAGTTCATCGGCTTCGGTAAGTTGCGATTCGGATACGTTGGCAACAACCAGTATCGGTTTTGCGGTAAGGAATTGGTCGTGTTTTACGATATCATGCTCTTCATGAGTCAGCTCAATATCGCGCGCTGGTTTTTGACTCGTCAATCCTGCCTCGACTTTTTGAAGTGCTGCCAAACGTGCTTTGCCACCTTTTGAAACACTACTATCATTGCTGCGTGCGTCTTTGGCAGTGCCCGCGATAAGTTTTGCAACGGTCGCGAGATCGGCAAGAATCAGCTCCACCTCTATTGTTTCAAAATCGTTGTGTGGGTTGACATTATTTTCTACATGGATCACGTTGGCATCTTCAAAAAAACGCACCACGTGGACAAGAGCATCTACCTCGCGGATATGCGAGAGAAATTGGTTGCCCAACCCTTCGCCGCGATGCGCGCCGCGCACCAAGCCAGCGATATCAACAAACTCTATCGTCGCAGGGACAATCTTGGTTCTAAGATCTTGGTTCTCATTGTTGATTTTTGCATTGTCATCCCTCGGGGGTACTCGGGACAAGCTTTGACTTTTGACTTTTGACTTTTGACTTGATGAACAGATTATTTCGTGCAAACGAAATAATCGTTCATCTGGCACATCCACAATCCCCACGTTCGGTTCAATGGTAGTAAACGGTCTATTTTCGGCTTGAGCTTTGGCACGCCCAAGCAACGCATTAAAAAGCGTCGATTTACCAACGTTTGGAAGCCCTACGATTCCTACTTTTAATGACATAATAAAATCCAGCGAAGTTTTAACGAAGTTGGACCCACTTTTAAACTCATTTATTTCCTTTCGCTCTTTTGACCATAAACTCCACAGATTCGTTCATATTCACCGGTGTAATTTTTATGTGAGGGTGTCTGGTTTTGAAAACTCTAAATATCTCATCAGTAAATCCTTGACCGACGGAGGGAACCTTATCAAAATCTAATACTATCGCCTCGAATTTATCAAGACCGCTGACTATGCGCCTCGCTTGTGAGCGAGAAACATGAACGGTCCCGATAGTATACAGTTTAACTTGAACTTCCGTTTTGTTAAAAGCAAAATCGTTTGGGTTGACTTGGAATTGATTAAAAACATCAACAGTGTGCTTCTTTGAAGCCAACAGTATTTCAAAACTTACGCGCGTGCCCTTAGTTGATCTTTTTTGTTTTTCGAGGAACACGTCTTTGGCGATAGTATCAACAACCATCTTAAAACCGAAACTTTCGAGGATAAAAATATCAGCTGATTTAGATGTGAAAAAAATTCCTTCTCCGGAATGGGCTCGGGGTGCGGTAGTTGTTTTTCCTTTAAGCAGATCTTGCATCGCTTCGTATTCCGATTTTAAGGATCGTTTTTTCATTACATTTCTAAACACGCCAATGCCAAAATCTCGGACTATAAACCGCAAAAAGTGGTCGCGTTTGCTCACCTCGATCTCGATTTTGTCAGATTTTGAGTGCTCGATGGCGTTATTTAACATCTCCGAAAAAGCGTAGTCAAAAATACTGCGAACATTATCTCGGAGTTGTAAGGTAAATGGTGCCAACGATTTGATCTGCTCTAAAACTTCGTGTTCCTGCAAATTGTTATTTATTAAGCGTTTTTTGGCACTATTCCCAAGTGAAGCAATATTTGAGGGGAGACTATAGGCTGAATTGTTAGTTGACCCTGATTTAACTAATTTATTTTCGGCGACAAGCTCGGATGTAATACGGGTTACATATTGACGGGAAAATTCGTTATGTAACTCACGCAAAACATCGGACGTCTTAAACTTCCTTTTTTTCTTAGCGAGCGCCAAAATCTTTTCTTGTAATTCCATAGTGATAAGTATACCAAACTAATATTCAATTGTCAACTGATTGTAAACAACTAAATTTCAATTGTAAACTAATTGTAAACAAAACAAACCCGATGAGTAATGGTAATTTCTGTGCAATAGAGATGTTGTAAATACAAAATAAGTTGACTACAGAAGTAAAGTTTACTAGAAGTTGACATGGAATTAACGACCAGTATACTTTCTGCTTTAGCGCAAACGTGATGAGAGGGTTGCACAATTGCATAAAATCAATAAAGATAAGAAGATGATCACCATTTCCCGTAGGTCAGGTTTCACTCTCTTTGCATGCGACAACGGTATCAGCAGCACAGTGTTTGAAAAAAATGGATATGTTTACAAAATAACCACTCGTAATTCGGTGCAACGAGCACAAAGCGATTACGATTATTTAGTGCACACTTTTACGCAGGCAGGGTGGGGCGACAAATTGCAATCATCCGTAATATCAGCATGCACCTACGAGCGAAAAAAATATACGTGTGTGAAACAAAAAATCATCGTCGGCACAACGTTTGCACGCATGGGCAAACAAGCAGTCATGGACTATCTCAAAAAACATCCACGTGAAAGGCAATTTCTGCACTTTATGATCGACCTATTTATTGCGCGCATTACGGCAAAACTTTTATATCCGGATAGCGTGGGAAACCCTCACGATCAATCGATGTGGAACTCAATCAATATGATTATTGAGGAAAAGCGAGGTATCGTATTGTGTGATGTCGGGCTCTCTCCGCGTGAAAAAACATTGCAAGAAAATGGATTGCAGTTTTATGAATCTGATAATGTAAAACATTATAATAGTAAAATGAACGAGGCGTTGCAGTATCTGAAAGGAATCGAATGAACCCCTACCAAAAAATCATAGATCTCTTACAATCAAATTCGATCGCATTTGATGAGATAGAGCATGCGCCGGTGTTTACGAGCAAAGAGGTGCAAGATGTTACGGGCGTTCCTTTGCATCAAGGTGTTAAATCGTTACTCATCAAATCAAAACTCGGCTTTGCGCTGTTTGTGTTGCCCGGCGACGCACGGCTTGATTCTAAAAAAATCAGAAAAATAATCGGTGCAAGCGATTTTCGTTTTGCTACTCCACAAGAAGTAGAAGAAATAATGGGGTGCGCTGTGGGTGCGTGCTATCCGTTTGGAGATGTATGTAACACTCCAATGTATATCGATACATCTGTTCTCAAAAATACCAAAATATCATTCAACCCCGGGCGACATGACACAACGATAACGCTTGCACTAAATGACTATCAAAAAATCATTAACTCGATTTCCGCCGACATCATCCAAACTTGATATTTCAGTGATATTCCACACATTTCTCGGTTGCAGTATTATGGTATACACCATAATACTATAAACCTGATATATCATCGTGTTGCAGGTTTTATTTTATTGTATGCTCGTATTTACTCTCTGCGGTCAATCCTGCTATGCAGCGCACCAAAATTGATTTTTCTCTATATTCCTCTAAAACCTCAAATGCAAAAATATTGACAGACGCCTACAGGGTGGATAGTATACAAACACACCAGTGACCTTTGACGAATTCGAATTATGGAGTGATGAACGTGAGCGGTTTTCTTGAGTGGATGAAGTATACAAAACCATGTTCACCATCTATGCAAAAGGCATTATGTGCCTATATGTGCGCCGCATACAGTGCGGCAACAAATAGCCCCGACCCGTCGAGTCAAAACGGCGCGGTTGTTGTATCGGAACAAACTATTATCGCCTCGTCTTGGAATAGATTTCCGCCACGGGTAAAAGTGACGCCCGAGCGGTTGGCAGATAGGGACATGCGATTGCGTTTGACCGTTCATGCGGAGCAAGCCGCAATTACCACCATGGCGACACTCACTGTATCGAGCAAACGCACGACGTTAGTGTGTCCATGGGCAGCATGCGAGGATTGCGTAAAAATGATCGCTGATGCGCATATCACATGGCTGATCGTTCACAAAGAACGTATGATGCTTACTCATGCGCAGTGGGGAGAGAGCATCCTATCCGTGTTCGAGACACTCACCGAAAGCGGAGTAAGGATCGCCTACGTTGAAGGGTTTCTCAACGCGTCCCCGATTCGTGTTGCTGGGCAATTGTGGACACCCTAGCCATGCAGTAATATGTATCAAAACATAAAGACATGAAGTCAGTATCCCCGGTTATAGTATCTATGGTGTACACTAGAGATACTATAAACCTGTTACATAGACCAATTCGTCCCGTCAACTGACGGGACGTTTGCATACAGTTTGGTTACCGATCACAATCACAGCGTATCTGATGCAGGGAGCAATACTATTGGGCGTAATGTCAAATTCTAGGGTCTGATTTTATATGTCGACATATCAATCTTTATAGTCATTCCGAGCGAGGTCGAGGAATCCCTTGGTTATCTTTAATAAAGAGATCCCTCCATTCCAGTCGGGATGACATTAAAATGGACATTTTTTTAGACATAAACTCAGCTCCATTGAGTTTTACTTTATTTATTAAGGTTTGAGTATATCACAATCAGGTTGAGACCAGACCCTTTATTTTGCTATTAAGCCTACTATTGCCTTCGCCAAAGCTTCCAACTTCGCTCAAGCTTCGCTGGACGAGTCGGCTGGCAAGCCAACAGTTTGATGAGGGTAAATGCTTTTCTCTTTTTGAACATAATCCCTCCTTATATAATTAATTCATTACAAACATTGAGCTCCTGGGGTATAAATACCCCATGCCCAAGAGGTTATTGGACTCCCGTCACGGTTACAGTGTCCCGCTTCATCGCTGGCGCCTCCATCACGACTGGGATCCCAAAAATTAGGATACTTTGCTACAACATCTGCTGTGTCTTCCGCAGTATGTGCAAGTAACTTATAATCGATACCATTGGAATAGTAAATATATTGCTCATTGCATGATGTTTTATTTGTCGGATCTCGCGGAAGTTGGCTTAAATACTTTGGTGTAAGCCCCACAATCCATCCATTTGGATTGCTCTCACCGCTTGAATCACCCCAGCAACTAAAAATACCGTCCCATTGACCAGGACCATTATCTCTGCTGTCAGGATATGCACCATTATCATCATAATATAGGTCGAGAGCTGTAGCGATAGACTTTAAATCAGATATCCTTTTGGCTGTTCGTGCTTTGACCCGTGCGCTCCCCACATTCACCACAACCACACTCGCAAGAATCCCGATGATGGCGATGACGACCAAAAGTTCAATAAGGGTGAAAGCTTTTTTTTATAATTCATCTGATGCATCTTTAATTTTACTTCTCTGTATTCATCCATAATACATACTTCATACTACATTCTACTGATTTTACCCGATTGGCATATCGGGAATTTGGGCTGCGTCTTGCGCGGCAGTCTGTGCAGGTGCTGACGCGGGTGGCGTTCCCGTTGCAGGTGGAGTTGGAGATGGAGCCGGTGGGGTTATCGGCGGCGGCGTAGAAGGTGATTGCGCAGTGACTGGTGGCGTAGGTGTTGAGGATTGAGGTGTGGATGGAACAGGAGGAAGTGTGGGGGCAGATGGAGCGAGCGGTGTAGTCGGTGTTGCTGGTGTTGATCCAACCGATACATCTGCTAACCGCGTTCCCTGTGACGGGGGTGAGCCGCTACTATCTTTTCCAATTACCATATCGGTAGCGTTCGGAGGCGATGTGGGGAGCGGCGGTGGGGGAACATCGGCAGTCGGCAATCCCTGTGCATTAGGTGCGGGCGGTGGCGCATCGGATGGTTTAAACGTATCAGCTATTGATCCGATAGATGGTGTGCTTGCAGAAGAATCAGCAGGTGGCGTTTGCGCCGACGAAGAAACTGGTGAATCCAGTGGTTGCGATCGGACATCTTTTTTTACCAACTCTTGTGCAACAACCTCGCGAATTAAAGCTTTAAGCGCATCTTCATTAATAATATTCACTTTCCCCTCCCAGGTAGTAGAAATTTGATAATTTTTCAATTTGTATTATCAGTATAGCAAGACTATTTAGATGTATGCAAGTCTCTTTTCAGTTAATCTCTTTCGCATCCGAACTTTTGTGCATCCGTTTCCCATGAAATTTTCTGTGCACTTCTTTGAGTTGGGGATTAGATACATGGGTATAAATCTGTGTCGTCGTTACCGATGCATGCCCCAAGAGTGTTTGAACGCTTCTCAAGTCTGCCCCTCCTTGGAGTAAATCGGTCGCAAAACTATGGCGCAGTGTATGCGGATGTACTGGTTTGACGATACCCGCTGATTTTGCGCTATTTGTCACAATCCGTTCTATCTGACGAGTAGAGAGTCGACAGTTGGTTTCATCTCCGCGTCTTTTTGTCCGCACAAACAATGCGGGGTCACAATCGGTGCGCGCCGTACAATATGATGCGATACTCTCCCGTGCTCTATCGGATAAAAATACAATCCGTATCTTCCCACCCTTTCCCCGCACAGAAAATTCGCCCGTATCTTTGTTAACATCGTCATAATCGAGCGCGGCACATTCGCGCAAACGTAGCCCCGTGGAAAAGAGGATATGTAAAATCGCACGGTCCCGTTTACCCACGATCGTCGACGGTGAAGGAGCGTTCAGTAAACGCTCAACTTCATCGGGTTCGAGCACCGTCAGTTCTCGCTCCGGTGTATCGGCAAGTTCTATCTTTTCTGGAGCAAGTGTTGCAATATCACGCTTTGCACAGTATTTAAGTAACGATCGCAGTGCGATCAAATGATAATTTTGTGTTTGTTTAGAGAGCGGTTCACCGGTATTTGTCTGTTGGCGGTTTAACCACAAACGATACGCGCGGACAAGGTCATGGGTAATCCCGTCAATGCTGGTGCATTGTTGAGACTCCGCGAATTTCATAAATCTATTACAGTAATGTTCGTAATTGCGGATGGTCAGCGGCGAATGCCCCAATTCTACTTCGCAGTGTTCTAAAAATTGGCGGATGATTGTGTGTAATTCCATATAGCAAGTATAACATCAATTTTATTGTGCGACATACTAGAAGTTAAACTCTAAACTCCAAATTATTATTTAATGCATTGCAAAAGAAAGTGAATTATTGCTATAGTAGATGTATGAACAATCTTATTCAATTTGACGAAAATATCTCCGTTCAGCTCAATAAACTTGTTTCCGATAGTAACGCTAACAATATTTTTTGGAAATACTCGGCAGAATATCTGACGTATTTTGTGCCATTTTTCTTTGTCTATCTTTGGTTTGCGTTTCCTAAGCTGCGCGAAGTAAGTCTGCGCACCGCCGTTATAGGCGTTATCGGTTGGCAAGTAATAGCGCCACTTATTGCAAAAATCTGGTTTCGCGCTCGCCCGGTCGATATGGGGCTTTTGGGAGAAAAAGAGGTGTTGTTTAAGCGCCCATCATATTCGTTCCCGTCAGATCATGCCATCTTTCTTTTTTCAGTTGCAACCGGTTTTTATTTGGCAGGATATAAACGTCTCGGCATCGCCTTATATATAGTAGCTCTCTTTATTACATTTTTTCGTGTGGTTGTCGGGGTCCATTTTGTTGGTGATATTATAGTTGGTGCACTTATCGGCATTGCCATCGCTTGGCTGGCATGGCACTATCGCGAAGCACTGGACCCGATATTTGTCCGACCATTTTTAATGATAGCCAAATGGCTACGTCTAGGATAATAAATTCTAAACCCTAAACCCTAAATACTAAACAAATCCAAAATATACAAATCATAAATTCAAAACTGTTTAAAATTTAGAACTTAAAGTTTGAGTTTTGTTTAGAGTTTAGAACTTAGAATTTAGAGTTTTAATAATATATGGAACAAATCTTATCAACCTTAACTCACCTCATCACCAACTACATCTCCGCCACCGGCTTGTTTGGTGTTGGTTTTTTAATGACGCTGGAGAGTGCTGGCATTCCAATCCCAAGCGAAGTGATTATGCCGTTTTCCGGCTTTTTGGTTTTTCAGGGAACACTTACTATCTGGGGGGTTGCTTTTGTGGGGGCACTTGGTAATTTAATTGGTTCATTAATTGCTTATTATATTGGGCTTTTCGGGGGTAGACCGCTGGTGGAAAAATATGGCAAATATATCTTGCTTTCCAAACACGATTTAGATGTTACAGATAAATTCTTTCAAAAAAGAGGCAATCTGACCGTTTTCATTGGGCGTATTTTACCAATAGTGCGCACCTACATTTCTTTTCCCGCCGGCATCGCCAGAATGAAATTAACGCCTTTCATAATATATACATTCGTTGGCGCCTATATTTGGAGCTACGCTTTGGCACTAGCCGGTGTGCGTTTGGGCGAAAACTGGGAAGCGATAAAAATAGTCGGTCGCAAGTTTGATATTTTAATTGCAATTCTAATTATTGCCGGTATAGTTTGGTACATCCGCCGGCATATCAGAAATAACTCAAAACTAAAAACTCAAAACTAAAAACAGCAACAATCTATAGTCATTCCCGAGAAACCTGTCCTCGTGAAAACGGGGATCGGGAACCCAGAATTAAATATATGTATAGATATAATAGTCAAAAAGTGCTATAATATACCTATGACAAAAGCGCAGGAATATATTAAAAATCACCCATATCTTATCTGGTGGGTCAAGAAATACGACCAGCTAGACAACGAAGCCATCGTTGAGGCGATATTAAATTATGGCGATTGGGACGATGTGGAGTTCATTATCAAAACTTTGGGGATGAAAAAGGTCGCCACTATCTTTCGTGCCCAAACCGACCCCGGGCGGATGCGGTGCAATTACTACAAACTGACAAAAAATTATTTTACTCTCTATTTTAATCGATATGCATAAAGAAATATTAACCCAAGATCAAATCAAACTCTTGCCACTTGTTAAAAAGTTTTCGGATACTTTCTATTTGGTCGGCGGAACAGCGATTGCTTTGCATCTGGGACATCGCCGGTCTATCGATTTTGATTTATTTTCACTCAATGACTTTGAAAATAAGTTGATAAAAACGCGGATTAAAAGAAATGGCTACACGATTGGCAAAGAACTGCGGGATGAAATTGGTCAGTTTACAATTCTTATCAACAATACGCATATGACTTTTTTCCAATTTATGTATGCGATAGAGTTGAACGACAAGTTCGAGTCAGTAATTAAAATACCAGATTTACTAACTCTCGGGGCGATGAAGGTATTTGCCCTTGGGCAGAGAGCCAAATGGAAAGACTATATTGATCTTTATTTTATCTTTAAAAAATATTCACTTAACGAAGTATCTGCTAAAGCCAAAAAACTGTTTGGCAACGAATACAACGAACGGATAATCAAAGAACAGTTGGCTTATTTTGACGACATAAACTATAAAGAACAGGTCGAATGGATACCCGGTTTTGAGGTCAGCGATGAAGAGGTGAAGAAGTATTTGACAGAAGTTAGTTTGGAACGGTGATAATTTTGTCATTCCCGAGACATCGGGAATCCAGATCTTACCCCAAAACTTGACCCCGCCATCATTCCTTTCTGTAAAACGGATTACATCCTGTTATTACAGAAGCGTCAGATGCAAGGTCTTCGACTCTGAGGGATGAGCATAAGGCTCAGACTCGATGAGGTCTGCGACTTGAATTTCATCAGGTCTTGACAACGATTTCGGGGGGGGGATAATAGAAGACAGAATAAATTTCTAATTTCTAATAATCAATAATAAGGAGGAAAAATGTTCACAAGGAAAAGAGGGTTTACCG
>PEVO01000039.1:0-6898 GCA_002780235.1 Candidatus Berkelbacteria bacterium CG06_land_8_20_14_3_00_43_10 | reverse complement strand
TCGCAGGGATTTGGTATACATCTAAAAACAAGGCGGGAGCAGATTTTGCAACAACCAATCCAGCCACCGGAACACCGACCAAAACATATACTATCACGGCTGGTCAGAAAAAGACCTTTACCGGTCCATCGAGCTACGATCCAGCGTTAGGCGGTGGAGTTAGAGTTAAGTGTGGAACCGGGGATGCCATTAATAACTTGTCAACAACTCCTTTAGTCAGTTTTGAAGCCTATGGCGAAGTCCAAGGCAGTGGACGGGCTCAAGTTTTTAACAACAGTATTGCTAGCCAAGGTGGCAAACGGGTATTCACTACCATTAGCACTCGAAGGGGCGGAAACAATATAATCACCAAAAATGATACCGTTCGTTCAGTTGGCGTCGACAGCAAGGTTTACGGTAGCGCCATCATCTACCCAGATGGCAATCCGGCTCACAACGACTTGGAGATGGCATATCTAACCTCCGGTAGATCGTCAAGCTCGATTGTTCCCACCGAAACATCTTCCTCGGTTTGCGATGTAAGTATAGTTGGGCTAGGGAATGTGACAATCGACTTGACCAAATCGCCGACCACCGTTCTGAATGGTCGCACTCCGGGAGTGACAGTTGAAGTCTACAACGGGGCAACAGTCACCGGTAATAGCACCACCGAAAACGCAATTTCGCTAGATGTCAAAGTCAACAAACCGGTTTGCCCGAACACTATTACCGCTACTGGTCCAAAAGATGCCGCAGGGACCAAAAGCACTATCACAGCTGACACCGGTAGTGCTGTCGTAGCTCTTTCGGCTGGTAAACTTGAAGTTGTCCCGAGCTACTACGCCACCGTCACCACCACCTCTGGCAAAAAGGCATCAGTTCTGATCAACAAAAATGGTGGCTTAACACTTGAAGTTAATGAAACCTGCGATGGAGCGATTACGGCGGCACAGAAATAGTAGCGAAGAAAAATAAAAAAACCAATAATTCACGCGTAATTGCGTGAATTATTGATAATGTAGATATACTTTTTATATTTTGCTATACTTAAACCATTATGAACAAAACTATTCCTATTATTATTGAGAAAGACGAGACAGGCTATTACGTTATTGAATGCCCGTTATTGTCTGGATGCTATAGTCAAGGTAAAACTCTAAAAGAAGCGCAAGCAAACTTTAGAGAAGTTTTAGATTTAGTTTTAGAAGAAAAAGAGAATCGCCAGATTTGGGAGAATTATCAACCCAAGTCCGTTCGATTTGAAACTTTGACTCATGCCTAAAATCCCGATAACTTCTGGCAGAAAATTAGTCAAAGTGTTTGAATATATCGGTTATGAAGTAGCAAGGCAAAAAGGATCGCATATCAGGTTAGCAAACAAAAGCAATCCCGCATTGCCTCCAATTACAATCCCCGACCACAGAGAAGTTTCTATCGGAGTAATGAGAAAACTAATCCGTGATACCAAAATTGATATTAACGAGTTAATTATTTTATTAAGAAATTAAATGAGGAAATTATGTCAAACGAAAAACAAGAAGCAGTTAGTTTATTGCGGTAACTTGCAATAATAATTTATTAGATTATATGAAACATCTTTTTACAAATATATTAAGCGTCGCACTTATTTCGATTGTTTTGACGCTCTCAACTTGTATTGTTACATTTGTATTAATCCAAAGGGCAATATACTCCCAAGGATACGCACTTAATTTTAATGGTGATTTTTATATTACTCAATCGGGAGCAAGTAAATAATGAAAATTATTAGAATTATCGCTCTGATATTATTTTTTCTTATTGTAGTTATCGTAACATTTTTGTTGACGATAAATAAAGCAACCCGGGATCTTAATAAACAAGGATATGGATTGTCGACTGGAACAACGGGCGATAGCACAAATGTCTTTCTCGATATTCTCACGCTCTGGCAGGTCTATCCTTTAAAGACACCATCAACCCCCACCACCCAAAAGCCAACAACTACCACCCCAGTTGACCCCACCGCCGACCTGCCCGCCACAGATTCATCGACGGAGGGCTGGAAAACGTACGAAAATAAGGATTATGGGTTTAGTTTTAAATATCCGGAGGGTTGGATACTAACAGATAACTATAAAGGTATTGTTCAATTATATAACACTTCTGGTCAAAGAGAAGGAACGGAATTATCAGAATCAGAAACAAAAATTGTTGTTTATCAATATAACGATGTTCTTGAAAATGCTATTAATAAAAATACAAACAACGTAACTATTATTTCCAGAGGCGCATTCAATGTCGCTGGTAAAAATGGAGAAAAGATAATAGCTAAACCAGAATTGGGTTCCGAGACTACATTCGTATTTTTCCCAAATGTTGATGATAGTAAAACCTTCGAGTTTGTTAATATGGAAGATAATAATCAACTTGACCAAATCCTCTCGACTTTTAAATTTACTAAGTAACGAGTATAGGTGTAGTTTTCTTGCGTCATTGCGAGTGTCGGCGAAGCAATCTATCAACCTAACGAGGAGATTGCCACGGTCATTACAATGACCTCGCAATGACTATTTTCAACAGTCTTTCAACGATCTCTTATGCAATCTTGACAACATACAAGTATTGTATTAGTATTGATAATTGAAGGAGAAAAATATGAAGACTCAAACGTTTAATATCTCTATGCCAAGCGGATTAGTGAAGCAACTAGATAACCAGGCAAAGCAGGAATTAACATCCAGAAGCGAACTAACTCGCAAGGCAATCGCTCGGTATTTAAATTCGCAATCAAATTGGGATAAGATATTTGCGTATGGCGAAAAACAAGCCAAAAAATTAGGAATCAAAGAAAAAGATATTGATCGTTTAGTGAGCGAATATCGACATGGCAAATAGATGAGAGTTGTTCTTGATAGTAACATACTGATATCTGCTATTAACTATGGCGGAATCCCAAGAGATATTTATAGTTTAGGAAAATACAAACTAATTGATATAATACTATCGGAACCGATACTTAAGGAAACCAGCGGGGTTTTGGAGAGAAAGTTTCAATATTCTCATGAGATAACAACGTTAATAAGTTCAGAACTTATGGGAAGCTCAATTGTTGTGAAGCCGACAAAAAGAATCAATGAAATTAAGGATGACCCATCAGATAATAAATTTTTAGAAGCGGCAATCGCTGGAAATGCAGATTATATTGTTTCTGGAGATAAGCATGTGCTTAAGCTAAAAAAGTTTAAAGATATTTTAATTGTCACACCAGCTGAATTTTTAGAGGTATATAACAATGATAAATTATAAACTTAAAACTCTTCCCAACGGTCTTCGCGTCATCACTGCGCCGATGGAGCAGACTAAAGCGGTGACAATATCAATTTCTAATTTCTAATTTCTAATTCCTAAACAATATCAAAACATTAAATTCAAATGATTAAATATACATTATCTACCTTGCCTAATGGATTAAGGATAATATCAGCCCCTATGGAGCAGACCAAAGCGGTGACACTTTTGATTTTGGTTGGCATCGGTAGTCGATATGAAACGGACAAGCAAGCCGGCATCAGCCATTTTCTGGAGCACATGTTTTTTAAGGGCACTAAAAACCGCCCGACCTACAAAGAAATTGCCACGGAACTGGATTATTTGGGTGGGGACTTTAACGCCTACACCGGCGAGGAATACACCGGCTACTTCGTCCAAGCATCCGCCGATAAATTCCCCAAAGCGCTCGATATTTTAAGCGATATGTTTTTTAATTCCACTTTTCCGCAGGCAGAGATTGAGCGGGAAAAAGGTGTCATCTGCGAAGAGATAAATATGTATGAAGACCAGCCCCAAAGTAAGGTGGCAGAGGAAGCGCAAAAACTGGTTTTTGCGGGTTCAACCCTCGGTCGCCCGATAATCGGCAGTAAAGAAACCGTCAAATCGGTGACCCAAAAAGATCTCATTAACTATCACCAAAGTATGTATAACCCAGAAAATACGATAGTTGTCGTCGCCGGAGCTCAAGAAAAGTTTGATTGGCAAAGAGAAATTGCGAACAAGTTCGCTCGTTGGAAAGTTGATAAAGTCCATAAAGTCCGTAAAGTCCATAAAGTTAAAAGCGGGAGTAAGCAAAAAATAATCCATCGTAAAACCGATCAGGCGCATTTTGTGCTGGCGTTCCCGACCTTTAAAATTACCGACAAGCGCCGACCACAGTTGCGGGTTATGACGAATCTACTGGGCGGGATGATGAGTAGCCGACTGTTTGAAGAAGTGCGTGAAAAACGTGGTCTTGCCTATTATGTTGGTGCGGGCACCAGCGACCACCACGACGTAGGTGCATTTTATGTGCGTGCCGGCGTGATGCTTGATAAAACGCAGGAGGCGATACGAGTAGTGTTCAATGAGTTGGAAAAAATATCAAAAACTTCTCCAAGTTCTGAAGAACTTGTTCGAAGTAAAGAAAATATGAAGGGGCAGATTTATCTCGGGCTAGAAGATTCGCAATCAGTTGCGCAGTATCTGGCAAACCGCATCCTCTATCACAATACAATTATCCAACCAGAAAATGTAGTGGAGCAGATAGAAAAGGTGACCGCCAAAGAAATTTCTGATCTTGCACAACAACTATTCACCCAGCAAAACCGCACCCTCGCCGTTATCGGTCCATTCACCGATACACAGTTTTCGAAACTCATTTAAACGTAATCAATCCACAACTCCTGTTGACACTAACCCAAGAGTGATGAATAATAGAGATAGACAAGGAGGACCTATGGCGGAATTACGCGAAATACCCATACATCATCGCAAACGGCATAAAAACCTAAAATTAGTGATTGCGCTTTTGTGCATGGTCCTTGTCGTTGGCGTTGCGTATATCGGTTACCGTGTTGGACAGACACAAAAAGGCAAAACAGTTTTTACCGAGCAACCTGTCCCTACGCAAACCCAACCGCTCCCCGCTGTTGTAGAACCTCCGGCTCCTGCGATGGCAACGCTCAAAGGCACGGTAAAAAATAAAATAACCGATCAATCACTCACGGGCGCAACCGTCACTATCGGCGATACCGTTCTTACTTCTGATGCAAGCGGTGCATTTTCTCTCACCACAAAAGCAGGGACGACGTTTACCGATGCCACGGCGAGCGCACAAGGATACGTAAGCGCATCGACAAAAACAATAGATGGGATGGTGCTCGCGCTTGTCCCCGATGGTAAAGTTGTCTATGTGAGCAACAAAAACGGCGGCAAAAAGGGTGTCTATACCACCAACTACGATGGGAGCGACGAAAAGGCGTTGGTCCCGCGTGTTGGCGACACCGAAGATTACGATGCGGGTGTATCAACTCACGACCGGTATGTTACCTTTATGTCAACGCGCGATAAACGCAAAAATCATTATGGGTCAGATGACCCCACGCTCTATCTTGTCAAAATCGATGGCACCGGACTTGTCACAATATCAAACTTTTTTGGGATTACGCAGGTGCAATGGTCACCAGTCGGTGCATATGTTGCATGGATCGGACGTGAAAACGACGACGATACATTTTCTAAGGTTGCCGTGCGTGATATCGATGCAGGGACAACCGTCTACAACGGTGATCCAGGCGACAGTATCAATAGTTATGCGTTTGCAAAAGACGAGAGTAAATTCGCGTTTAGCGTATCGTATAACCCATCCACCCAAAGTCGCAAAGGCATCTACGTTGGCGATGGCGATGGGAAAAATGTTAAAAAGATCAGCGATGTTAGCAGTTATGTTACCTTTAACAGCGATGGGAATATAGAGTTTAGTGAATATACAAACTCAAAACAAGTCTATTACACTTGGTTTCATGATTCTGGTGTGGTAAAAGAAACAGCGCGCGATGAGAGTAAGCGGGCGGGGAGCATATCACCCGACGGCATAACGGTTGCCTATATAGAAAATCGCGATGGCAAGAGCAATGTCTTTACATCAAAGCAGGATAAGAGTGGTGAAAAACAATTAACAACGATCGATACCGCAACGGGGTCGCCACGATGGTCGCAAGACGGCGCGTATATCATCTTTGATAGCAATAAAACAGGTGAATCGGCAAAATATATCGTCTCGGCGCAAGGTATTGGCGCTGCTCAAAAGGTAACCGACCAGCTTGCTGGTGGATACGGATACTACTAAACATTTCATAATAATCTCGACTCTTCGAAAGTGACATGACTTTTCAGATCGCACAAAATCTGGTAGAGTATTATTGATGAGAGAATTAGTAATTAGAAATTAGTAACTAGCTAGGACTTTCACACACACTGTCATCGCGAGGAAGTTTATCCCGAGCATGTCGAAGAATGGCGATCCGCTTGTCGTTGCGAGGGCACTAGCCCATGGCAATCTATCATAGATTGCTTCGCTTCCGCCTCAACTTGGCGAGACAGGTCGCTCGCAATGACAAAGTGCAGAAGTCCTACAGTAATTGAATAAAAATTAAAAATTACAAAATATAAATTAATCAAGGAGCCCTATGCATCCAAAAGACGAAATAACCTATGTCATGATAAAGCCCGATGGGGTGAAGCGCGGGCTCACCGGAGAGATACTCCGTCGTTTTGAACAACGCGGTTTAAAAGTTGTCGGGATACGAATGCTCAAACCAACCAAAGAACAGATTGATACGCACTATCCCACAGATGTTGAATGGATTGAACGACTTGGTAAAAAAACGGCTGCAACATACGAAAAAATCGGTTGGGATTTAAAAGAAAAAATGGGTACAAATAATCTTTTAAGCATCGGCAAACAAGTTCGTGAATGGGTCGTTGAGTATATGATAAGTGCACCTGTCGTCTGTATCATCATAAAAGGAGTGCATGCTGTTGAGATGGTGAGGAAGCTTGCGGGAGATACAAAACCATGTGATGCATTGCCCGGAACAATACGAGGTGATTACTCGGTTGATTC
>PEVO01000020.1 GCA_002780235.1 Candidatus Berkelbacteria bacterium CG06_land_8_20_14_3_00_43_10 | reverse complement strand
CTCGGCTCCTTTGAGTTTTTATTTATTTTTAAGGTTCAATTATATCATGTTTCAGGTTAACACCAGCATCCCAAATTTGACATTACGCCTGTTTTTTTATTTCTATCTCATATCTCCCACGTATACTATCTATCCGCTAGCGGATAGATAGTATTACAGGCAACAATATATAACTTTATGCATGCTCTACCTGTTTACGGTGAGTAAAAATCTTTTAATACGGTGAATGAAATCTCTCAAACTTGGGCATATTGCTCAAACTTGTATAATAATTATGTTACACCCGTTTAATGCACCGCAACTTTGCGCTACGCGAGCGCGGGTTGAGTGCAATTGCATCATCTGTTGCGATGATGGGTTTTTTTGTTATTTTTTCATACCCACCGTTTGATGCGAGTTCATTGAATTGTTGCTTTACGAGTCTGTCTTCGAGCGAGTGAAAACTGATTACTGCCAACCTCCCACCCGGCGCTAACAGGTCTGGCGCATCGCGCAGAAAATCTTTGAGTGCATCCACCTCATCATTCACCGTAATGCGCAGTGCTTGGAACGTTTTTGTCGCAGGGTGAACGCCATGTTTTCTAAACCGTGGCGGAACGCATTTTTCGCAGAGTTTAGCAAGATCGGTTGTCGAGCTAATGTCCCTGCGATGTTCTTTTATCGCCCGTGCAATTTTACGCGAAAACCGCTCTTCCCCATACTGCCACAATATATCAGCGATTTTGTGTTCGTCCCATGTTTTGATAATAAGTTCGGCAGTCAGGTCAGAATTTTTAATTTTTAATTTTGAATTTTGAATTTGTTTGATATTTGTATCTTGTATCTTGGAATTTGTTGACATTCGCATGTCAAGAGGTGCTTCATGTCTAAACGAAAACCCACGTGTCGGGTCGTCCAGTTGCATACTCGACATGCCCAGATCGGCAAGTATGCCGTTCACTTTTTCTATTTTGAGTTCTCCAAGAATTGATTTGATATCACGGAAGTTGCCACGGACTAAAGTTACTATTGTATTATAATCCATTCCCAGCTTTGACATTTTAGTTTTGAGATTTTCGTTCGCAAGCGCCAGAGCAGCGCTGTCTCGATCGAGACCGATTAATTGTAAACTCGAAGTTCTAAATCCTAAATTCGAAGCAAGATTTAAGTTTGAAATATTAAGTTTTAAACTTTGGTTTTGTTTAGAGTTTACCTGCCCGACATGCCAAGTCGATGGCGGGCGGGGAGTTTGGGGTTTAGAATTTTGCAAAGCTTTGGCTATTGCCAAAGCATGTCCCCCCGCTCCAACGGTTGCATCGATAAACGTGCCATCAACAGGTGAAAACAGCTCGACAATGTGATCTTTGAGAACCGGTATATGTTCCATACTAACATTGTATCCTATTTTTAAAATCTATACTATCAGGACTTTATCATTTATTGTCATTCTCGATTCGGAAGCCCTGCAAGGCGCTCCGCCTGTCGTTGCGAGGGCACTAGCCCGTGGCAATCTATCATAGATTGCTTCGCTTCCGCCTCGACTTGGCGAGACAGGTCACTCGCAATGACAAAGTGCGAAAGTCCTAACTAAAAAAAGCGATCCGCCGACGGAGCATCTCCGGGCGGATCAGAATGAATACCATAGTATCCCCAGTTTTTCATGGGTTTACCGTATACTTATCAAGGGCGTGCTTGTCTTGTTTGTGATGACGCCCTCCATCGACAATATAGGAGATGCGCAACTGATGAAGACTCCTTTTGGGTAATGTGCCAAAAAGGATCGCTACTTTGCTTCGACAGTCTTCGCATACTTCCGTTGCATGAAGAATCTCGGTCGGTGTAAGGAGATTCTTGCCATCACCATCGTGAACCCATGCCGACAGGTCCCCATCCGAAATGCATGCAATCGGACTGACGTCGGGTTTTGTCGTCGGGATATTTTCGTCACTCACTTCAATTCCTCCTTTTGTATCGTGACCGCATTCGCTCGGATCGTCTCATTAGACGACACCGTATCGATCAATCGGATGACCGACGCGAGAAATGCACACACGAGAAATGTCTCTATCAACCACAACGGCAAAATCGGTTTACCCTTCATTTGTCGGCCTCCTCAAGGTCCAAAAATGTGTTACAACTTCATTATACGGTTAAAGTATATTCCCGTCAAGTATTTCCGTTGTCATAACAGGTAAAACCTGCTAGAGTATTGAGTATGAGGCGCCATCGTTCCCGGATGGCTTAGAGCAAATCAAAAAGGATACCAAATATAATCATGGAAAAATCGAGCAAGAGTAGAAAAACTTATTAATAAGGAGTATTCGTCTAGTGGTTAGGACACCAGGTTCTCATCCTGGAAACAGGGGTTCGACTCCCCTATACTCTACCAGATACACAGTGTTTATCCCTACGATATTATCACTAGTAATAATATATATCGGATAGTAAATTACACCACTAGTGCGCATATGCACATTAGTGGTGTAATTATATACTCACGATTTTACTCACGAAAATTGTTTTGATGCGAGTTGAGTATACGCGAAAGTTGAGTATACGCGAAAGCGGGAGGTAACCAGTTACTCTCCCGCTTGGAAAACATGATACTTGTCTATAATCGTGGCTTTCGCCATAACAGCGATCGCGTAGCGATATTGTTTGGATCGGCGTATCGCCAGTTGCCGAATTGCTGTCAGCGACCGACTATCGCTACCACGACTTGGTAAACTGCTCCACCGCACCGCACGCTTAATGGACGGATATCCACCGTTGTATGCTGCAAGCGCAAACAGTTGATGCCCGCCAAATTGTGCCAGACATTCTCGCTGAAAATAATCAGCACCCGCACGATATCCATCTGCAACGGTCTTCATAGGAAGTTTGCGAGTGCGGATATACGACCGGTTGACTTGCATCGGTCCAAAGTATCGCCCACGCAGTGAACCTTGCTCGTTGCCTCTGCTCTCTTGCGCGGCAACCGCCGTAATCAGTGACGGTTTCACGCCAATCCGTGCTGCAAGCTTTTGAAGTAACGTCTTGCGTGATTTCGTCGTCGCGATAATTTGCGTGACATCCGCGGGGTGGTTTTTTGCAAAACGCTTTGCTTCTGCCGCGACTTGTGTTGCGACAACGCTGGGGCTTGCATATATCTGGTTCTGATTAACATCAGCGCGCGATGGCGACCGGAGACCCGTACACATGATCAAGACCATAGCCACAATCGGTATACGTAGCGATGCAGTACATATCCGAGCCCGTCTTTCTTTACGGGTAATGATTTCTGTTGTTTCGCATCCAAGGGCACTCTTTGCATCATCACAGAAAGTGATATCTTCATGCCCAGCGATAGACCATGTGTTATTGGTAGCATCAAACACAGATTCTACAAGTTCACCCACGCATGACAGTGCGACCATGATTGTTCCTCGCTGGCTGTTTCGAATAAGCACGTCGAGATTTTTCAGGTCTACCTCGCGCAAAAAAACTTTCAAACCCCTTCGAAGACATAACTTTGTCCATCCGTCCACGTGTTCCATCGCTCGAATAACATATGGTTCAAGCATCCACGTTACCTCACTTTCATAATGTCAACGTCCACGTCATTCAAACAAAAATCATTCCGCTCATGGGAAGGACCTGACAGCATTCGCACACAAACACTCACCCCACCAGGACCTCCCAGTGTGGCTACGTTTATAGATTGCTGTCAAAAATGTTCTCATGACTTACATATAATCCCACATTATTTGGGTCCTGTCAAGTATATTTCTATTGTCTTGATAGTCCTGCACTTAAGCACCGTAGCACTTGTTATTATTTCTGCCATTATCTTGTGATTTATGATTGATTATTATTCTCCAGCACTCCAGCACTGTAGCACTTCTTCTATTCTCCTCCCAAAATCTCCTCTAACATCGCTTTTGCTAAGTGTTCCCTGCGTTTAGTTACCTGCGTATCGGTAAGCAGATCAACATTAAGAGCGTCCCCTTCTTTTGAATCTTTTGGTAAAAACCGTTTTGCTATGGTAAGCATCTGTCCGTGTCCAAAATCAAGCACCCCAAACCCGTTTTCAAACCGGTCGATCGTGGCGATGAGTTGGTCGTTGCTCTTTGACATGTGCAATGAGTATACCAAATACCTTGATTAGCTTAACGGACTATAAGTTTGACTATAAGAAGCGCTACTATGTTTGCAACTTTGATCATGGGGTTGATAGCAGGACCGGCGGTATCTTTATACGGATCGCCCACACAGTCTCCGGTAACCGCAGCTTTGTGTGCCTCTGACCCTTTACCGCCATAGTTACCATCTTCTATCAACTTCTTTGCGTTGTCCCATGCAGCGCCACCGCTTGTCATGGATATTGCAACAAAAAGTCCTGTCACAATTGTTCCCATCAAAAACCCGCCAAGTGCAGCAGGACCAAGTATCCACCCCACAGCGACGGTTGCAACAACCGGCAAAAGCGCCGGGATGATCATCTCGCGCAGTGCTGCTTTAGTAACAATATCAACCGCGCGCGAATAATCGGGTTCCGCTGTGCCGTCCATAATACCTTTAATCGTTTTAAACTGTCTGCGCACCTCTGTAACAACCGCACCTGCTGCACGCCCAACGCTCTCCATAGACAGTGATGCAAACAGAAACGGCATCAAACCACCAAGGAACAACCCGATAACGACTTGGGGGTCTCCCAAAACCATCGGGACTGTTTTACCTGCGGCAACAATCTCTTCTTGATATGCGGAAAATAATACAATTGCGGCGAGCCCCGCAGATGCAATAGCATACCCTTTGGTAACTGCTTTGGTGGTGTTACCTACTGCATCGAGCGCATCGGTGATATCGCGCACTTTATTTGGCAACCCTGCCATTTCTGCGATCCCACCCGCATTGTCCGTAATCGGACCAAACGCGTCTATGGCGACCACAATACCCGTCATGCTTAACATAGAAAATGCAGCAAGTGCGATCCCATAGAGCCCCGCAGCATCAAAACTCACATAAATCCCCGCAGCAATGACGATAACGGGAAGTGCGGTTGAGCGCATAGAAAGCGCCAAACCGGAGATAATATTAGTCCCATGCCCCGTGGTCGATGCCCGTGCAACCGCTTTGACCGGTGCATAACTTTTACTCGTGTAGTAATCGGTTGTGAGCACCATCAGTGCGGTGACTACTAAACCGACAACACTCGCGATCATAAGCGAATTGGCAGTTATCGTCCCAAAAACACCTTGACTCACGACCCAATCGATAACAAACCGAAACCCGATGCCGGATACGACCGTGGCTACGATAAGTCCGCGGTATAAACCACTCATGATATTTTTTGCACTGTCTTTAACACTCACAAAAAATGTGCCGATGATCGATGCGATAATGGCAACCGCGCCCAGAAGAATGGGGAAGGTAATAACGACTGCGTCTGCGTTAAATAATAATTTGCCGAGCAACATAAGCGCAACTGCGGTGACGACATACGTTTCATATAGATCTGCCGCCATACCCGCACAATCGCCCACATTATCGCCCACATTATCGGCGATGGTTGCGGGGTTACGCGGGTCGTCTTCGGGAATCCCTGCTTCTACTTTACCGACTAAATCCGCGCCCACATCTGCTGCTTTGGTAAAAATACCGCCGCCCAAACGAGCAAAGATAGAGATAAGCGATCCCCCAAACCCGAGCCCAATAAGCGCACTGACGTCTTGAGTTATACCATAGAATATCGAAATACCGAGTAGCCCGAGCCCGACAACTAAAAGCCCTGTGACTGCTCCGCCTCTA
>PEVO01000032.1:3995-5826 GCA_002780235.1 Candidatus Berkelbacteria bacterium CG06_land_8_20_14_3_00_43_10 | reverse complement strand
TTGGGTATCTTATTGCACAAGATCTTATCAACAGACAGGTTGTCCCCTATATCGTTATGGTAAGTATCCTCACAATTGGACATGTTGTTGGCGCGACTGTTGCATACTTCATCGGTCGATGGGGAGAGGAGGCGTTTACCAAACATGTCACAAAAAATCACCGATTTAAAAATGTCGACGCAACACTTAAAAAGTGGTATACAACCCATGGGGACGTCACCGTCTTTACCACACGTTTTATTGGGTATATACGCCCATGGAGTTCTTTTGTCGCCGGGTATTCCCAAGTTGCACTTATTCCCTTTATCGTGTGGACCACACTTGGATCACTTATCTTTAATATCTTTAATCTGTATCTCGCAGGCATTATTATCGTCATTTGGCGCAAGTATGCCATATACCATGTGGCGATTGTTGCGATAGGTTTTATATTATTCTTCGGGTTTATAATTATAGAAATTGCTCGGCGAAAAGCAAAAACTAAACGGTAGTATTTTTCTCCTAATCGATCTGTACATTTGTAGAAACACTGGTAACATCGTCAAGGTCATCTAACTGGTTGAGTAACTTTTCTATTGTCTGTGATTTGTCGGGAGTTATAGCCACGGTTGTATGGGGTTCGAGCGATACCTCTGCCGATTGGACAGAGTAGCCACTATCTTCGAGCGTTTTTTTAGTATTTTCGAGTTCATTTGGTTTAGTGTAGACGATTATATTCTCATCTTCTTCAACAACATCCTGCGCACCTGCGTCTATGGCACACAGTGATATCTCATCCGCTGATGCATCACGCACATCGACAACGATTATTCCTTTTGTATCAAACTGGTAACTCACCGCACCCGTATCTGCTAACCGCCCATTGTATTTATTGAGCACCGCTTTAATCTCTGCAACGGTTCTGTTTCTATTATCGGTAACGCCTTCTATAATAATCCCCACGCCACCCGGACCATACGCTTCATACACCACCTCTTCTAGGGTTGCACCGCCGAGTTCTCCTGTCCCCCGTTTTATCGCTCGGTCGATATTTTCTTTGGGCATCCCCGCTTGGCGCGCTTTGTCTAAATAAACCCGCAAATTAGGGTTCATGGCGGGATCGCCACCCGTTTTTGCAGCAATACTCACCAGCGCCGAAAGACGAGAGAACACCTTCCCCTTTTTTGCATCGGTAAGTGCTTTTTTATGTTTGATCGTTGACCATTTAGAGTGACCGCTCATAACTGAACTATACCACTTGGTTCTCTATTTGCAAACAGATCGAAATACTGGAGATGGATAATACCTATGATATACTATACAGAATGAACTATACCGACAAATATATTGCGTCTAAATTACATCGGGCTAACAAAGAAGGTACCGCTACTAACCAATTTAGTGGAAATGTAGAAAGTCGATGGAAATATCTCCAAGAAACTATTATACAACTCAACAAGTAGCAAGGGCTCTTCTCACGCTGGATGTGTTAACAGGCTACACATTGGTAATCATCACCATCGCTTTCAATTTCAATCCTGCCCTTTTCATCTGTCCGATAGAAGGGGATTTTGTATTGTTCCAATAGGTCTAATACCCGTTTTGTGGGGTGTCCATAGCGGTTCTTTGCACCGACGCTGATGACAGCAATTTTAGGATCAACTGCTTGTAAAAATTTCTCGCTTGTCGAACCAGCGCTCCCATGATGACCAACTTTAAGTATTGTTGAAGTAAGCGGGTATATATCGCTTGTATGTGCCATTAACCGATCTTCCAGTTCAAACTCACAATCGCCGGTGAGTAACACGCTAAAATTGTTATACGATAGCCGCGCGACTATCGTCCCTTTATT
>PEVO01000032.1:0-3989 GCA_002780235.1 Candidatus Berkelbacteria bacterium CG06_land_8_20_14_3_00_43_10 | reverse complement strand
ATTTGGCTTTTTACCCTCAAAACTTTCAAACGGCGTAAGCACAAGCAGCGTAACTGCTCCCCACGATGTTCTGTCTCCGCGTGTGACAACTTTAACCGTTGCCCCTGATTTTTTTTCATCGTCGATCGCTTTGAGTAATCGCAGATAGGTATCGCTGGTGTGGATCGCCCCGTTTATCCAAATTTCACGCACACTGTAGCGCTCTAATACCGATATAAGCCCGCCGATATGGTCTGCATCGGGGTGCGTTGCAACAAGAAGCGATATCTCACGGTCGCCCGGCGCCATAACGTGACCAAGTTCTCGTATAACCGCATCGTTTGGTCCGCCATCGATAAGTGCATCTTCCCCATGGGGTGTTTTGATATAGATACTATCTCCTTGACCGATATCAAGAAGCGCAACATGGAGCTTCCCATCAGGTTTAGACAGCGCATAAAACCAAATAATATAGACTGCGAGTGCGCATATACCAAGTTGAAATAACGTTGAGTTTTTCATATACTCTCTATCGGCGACGTTAGATGGTCAAATATATGTTTCTTTTTATGTAACCAAATAATCACACTGATTAGACAACAATACCCAATGCCAACAAAAACCCATGGCACATTGGAAAACGAAACCGATGCAAACGGTATACTATTACTTACGAGAATTATTTTGAGTATGATCCATAATATACCCTGCAGGGGTAACGCAACAAGAATAGTATATGCTGGCAACAGTAACGCCAGTAGACCAACGACAATGCAGATAATCATTATTGGTGCGATAAGCGGAACGATGAGCACATTGGGGATAATTGCGATCAAAGATAATCGACCGAAATAACCGGCTACCAAAAGTGCAACGGCAATTTGCGCAGAAAGTGTTTCACGGAGCACATCGAGTATCACTTTTGGCACGACCGATATATGCTTGCTCAAAGAAAATGCCCAGCCAATAAGTGGCGATATATAGATGAGTCCAAGCATAGAGAGAAACGAAAGTTGAAACCCGATATCGCCAACAAGAATATGGGGCTCTTGCACAATCATCAGAAACCCCGTGACGAACAGTGCATTCTTAATATGGGGGAGTCGCCATGCAAAACGCGCAACGATAAACAGCCACCCCATTATCCCTGCGCGCACCACACTTGCTTGACCACCAACGAGTATAATAAACGCAACTATCGCGAGAGTTCCGGTGATAAACGACACCCATCGCCCCAAGGGGCGGAGCATATCAGAAAATAATTTGATAACTATCGTCACATTAAAACCGCTGACCGCGACAAGATGGATTGTCCCGGTGTTGATAAACGCTTGTTTGAGATCACGGGGAAATCCTGCGCCCGTGCCAAGCACAAACCCCGATGCAAGCGATGCATGGGGTTCCGTAAGTATATTTTGAAGCGCCATAACAAACCGTGCCCTACTCTGCATAAAAACATCGATGAGAGCTCCAAACGAACTGGGGAGTTCTATGAGATGATCCCGATGCACTAGATACGGGTAGATATATCCAGATGCGACGCAGATCAACCCCAACCCTGCACTACGGACTATCGGCAAATCCCAGAATATGGCGGTAATGCCTGCCAAAAGTCCCACAAGCCAAACAAGAGAAAGTGCATCATATCGTCCGTAAGGTGACAAAAGGACACCAAAAGCAAAAAGTGACACAAAATAGAGAGTATATCTTGACCGCATAGTAGTTTCTATACTATACTACCAGTGGTATGAAAACAAAAAAACACATACAACCAAAAAAGGATAGCAACGCAATCACACCCGATATTCAGGACCAGTTGCTCCGCGTGCAGGCAGAGTTAGATAACTTCCGCAAACGCACAGAGCAAGAAAAGATATCGCTCATCAAATATGCGAATACAAACCTTATTTCTGATATTTTGCCTGTTTTAGATAATTTTAAACGTGCCGCAACGCACGCTCCGCACACATCGGATCCGCAGATGACCAACTGGATCATCGGCATTACAGCGATAGAAAAACAGCTTGAGGATGTATTAAAACAGGTCGGCATGGAAGAGATATCTGTGCACGCCGGAGATCTGTTTGACCACAATAGGCATGAGGCGATCAGTCATGATCCAAGCGACGCACCAGAAAATACGGTTATCACCATAGTCGAATCGGGGTATACATTGGGCGACAGGATACTTCGACCCACTAAAGTCAGGGTGAGTGCGGGCGCTACTCAACCGAGTGAATAGACAGATATGTGCATATACTTGACATCGATTTGCATACTATGAAATAATGAGTCTAATGAATAAAAAATCTATTATCGTTTTTGTTATTGTTGTTTTGTTACTAGGCATTGGTTGGTATGCATATACCCGTATAAACGCTGGGGCAGATACGATTCCACCACCTCCAACCGTGCCAACGTCGGGTGAGTTTTCTGGCGATCTAGAAAAGCCAACGCTTAACAACCAATGGAACCTTATGGCATTGCCCTATGTTCCTGTCACCGGACAAAGCCCGCAGCCCATTTTAACCCAGTTGTGTAAGAGTTGTGAATCAAACCCTATCCCTACCAAAGATACCTATTACCCTATCTATAAGCTAGAAAATGGTGATGCTAATTTTGTGCTCTATACACAAATGGCACCAGAAACCCCTACAGGGTTTCCGCGAGGAGGATTTGATAGCAAGCCAGGAGCAGGATACTGGGTCTACGCCGACCAAGAAGATACTCTCGCCGCCGCACTCAATTTAGAAAACTATAGTGTCCCCACTAATAATTACTACAATGTACCTATAAACACTAATAATTGGACTCTTGTGGGAAACCCATACCTTAGCGACGTCACCATTGCTTCTACACAAATTACCTATCAATATAATACCGATAATGCCAATCCCAAATTTAAGAGTATGAAGTTATCAGATGCTATTGATCAAAATATAATTCTCGCCTATACCTTTGACAGCCAAAACTTTGGGGCTGAATGGACAAAATTAACCGCATCTGATTCTATTAATGCATTTCAAGGTGTGTTAGTTAAAACTCTTGCACGTAGCCCATCAATTACGTTCTATAAACCTGCTGCTACGCAGTAAAGAATCAACAAAAGAGGGCATGGAAAGCGCCTTTTTTGTTATATTGTATCGATGTAATAACGGTAGGGCTTGACCCGTCCGTCGTTCAATCTCTTTAAAAAATAGGTGATTATTCCTCTTTTCAAATTAGATTTTACTATGGAGGGTCAATAGGACTAATTTTCATGTTAATATTTAAGTCCTATTGACAAAATGTAAAGTCTACTTTACATTATTATATGTAGTATTAATAATAACAATCAATAAAGGAGTTACTATGAGTAAAATTATCGGGATTGATCTTGGGACAACTAATTCTGTTGTCGCCGTCATGGAAAGTGGTAAGCCAAAAGTTATCCACAGCGCAGAAGGTCCAAATACGGTTCCTTCTATCGTGGCGATCGCCAAAAACGGGGAACGCCTAGCCGGACAATTGGCAAAACGCCAAGCGGTGACAAACCCAAAAAATACAATATTTAGCGTCAAACGGTTGATTGGGCGCAGTATCAACGACGCCGAGGTGCAAAAAGCCCAAAAAACCTTGCCCTATGAGATAGAAAAAGCCGGTGAGGGTATTAAAGTTAAGATGGGCGACTCATCGCTTACTCCGCAGGAGATCTCTGCGTTCATCTTGCAAAAATTGAAAACCGATGCTGAGGCGTATTTGGGGGAAAAAGTAACCGAAGCAGTTATTACTGTCCCGGCTTACTTTAATGACAGTCAACGCCAAGCCACCAAAGATGCCGGTAAAATTGCCGGTTTGGATGTCAAAAGAATTATCAATGAACCGACTGCTGCTGCCCTTGCCTATGGACTAGAAAAGAAAAAGAACGCCAAAGTTGCCGTATACGATTTGGGTGGTGGAACATTTGACATTACTATTTTGGAGTTGGGAAATGACGAAGGCGAAGCTAGTTTTGAGGTTTTGTCCACCAA